>NZ_JBGUAY010000002.1:0-300000 GCF_041821025.1 Egicoccus sp. AB-alg6-2
CAGCAGCGACTCGAAGGACTTCACGATCGGCAAGGCTGCGACGACCACGACGGTGACCTGCCCGGCGAACGTGATGTTCACCGGTTCACCGATCGAGCTGTGCTCGGCCAGGGCTACCGGCGTCAATGGTCTCGACGTTCCGGCTGGTGTCACGTACTCGAACAACACCATGCCCGGTACTGCGACCGCCAATGGTTCGTTCACCGGCTCCGCCAACTACGCGCCGAGCACCGGATCGGCAACCTTCGTCATCGACGGGTGGACCGCACGTGGGTTCCACCAGCCGGTCGGGATCGGCAACTCGGTCCACCTGCCGAATGGTGGGGTGATCGCGCCTGACTCCAAGACCGTCTGGAACACCGCCAAGGGTGGCGCCACCATCCCGTTGAAGTTCAACCTCTTCGCGGGTTCGGCGGAGCTCAAGGACACGAAGGACATCAAGGGATTCAGTGCAACGGCCCTGACTAGCTGCAGCGCCGTGGTGGCCGGCTCCGACGAAGTGGACATCACCACGACGGGCAACACCGCGCTCCGCTACGACACCACGGAAGGGCAGTTCATTCAGAACTGGAAGACGCCGACGGTGAAAGCGGGGGAAGCGTGTTACCGCGCCACCGTCACGTTCCAGGATGGTTCGACCCTCTCAGCCTTCTTCAAGCTGAGGAAGTAGGCCGGTAGAAGCAGTGAGGGGCACCCGGAAGGGTGCCCCTCACTCGCGTTCAGCGGCTCGCCGCACCTTCGGCGACCAGGAGGTCGAGGAGGCGGGCGACGAAGCTGGCAGTCTGACCGCGGGTGACGTGACCGGCGGGGTCGTAGCGCTGGCCGTCCACACCGGTCGTGATGCCGGCCACCGCCAGCTTCCCGACCGCCGCCGCGTGGGTGGCGGTCGCGGGCACGTCGCGGAAGCGCGGGCTGCTCGGCGCCGCCAGGCTGAGGCCGTAACGCTGTTCGGCGACGCGCGCCATCAGCGTCGCCATCTGGTCGCGGCGGATCGGCGCGTCGGGCGCGAACGTCGCGTCCGAGTACCCGAGGATCACGCCCAGTCCGGACAACCGCTCGATCGCTGCCTGGTGCGGGTGGCCGGCCACGTCGCGGAACACCGGCACCGCTGACGGCCGCTCGGTCCGGCCGGTCGCGTTCAGCATCCGATCGAGCGTTGCGGCGAACTGGGCACGCGTGAGTGCCTGCCCGGAGCGGTAGTCGTTGGTCGGGAAGATGCCGATCTCCCACCAGTCGAGGCAGCTTGCCGCCTGGCTGTGCACGCCGGCCGTGGTCACCGGCGCCGGAATCCCTGCCGGGCACGCATTGCTGATCGAGCGTGTCGGCGCGACGGCCGGCGTCGCCTCCTCGACCGGCGCCGGAGCCGGTGCGGGCGCGGGAGCCACGGGCGCGGTTGCGCGGACCAACCGCTCGATCGCGGCATCGACCTGCATCCGGCCGGTGCGCACGCCGACGTTGGCGCTCTTCGCGCTGCGCTCCAGGGCGTCGCGGACCTGCGCCGGCGTGGCGGTCGGAGCAGCGGAGAAGGCCAGCGCCGCAGCACCCGCGACCAGCGGCGCCGCCGAGGACGTCCCGCAGAAGTTGGCGTACGAGCCGCCCACCCTCGTGGTGGCGTTGCACCCCGGCGCGGCGATGTCGACCCAGCCGCCGTGCGTCGACCAGTCGTAGCGCTGGTCGCGCGACGTGCTGCCGGCAACCGCGAGCACGCCGGGCAACCCCGCGGGGTAGCGAACCTCGGTCTTGCCGGTGTTCCCGGCGGACGCGACGACGAGCATCCCCTTGGCATTCGCGTACGCGACCGCGTCGTCGATCGTCCGGCTGGTCGCGGCGCTGCTCAGGCTCAGGCTCGCCACACGCGCGCCCTGGTCCGCGGCCCAGATCAGCCCCTGGGCCACGCCCGACATCGTCCCCGAGCCCTTGCTGTCCAGCACCTTCACCGGCAGGATCTGGCAGCTCCAGCACATCCCCGCGACACCGACGCGATTCCCGCCGCGCGCGGCGATGATGCCGGCAGCCGAGGTGCCGTGACCGTTGTCGTCGGCGGTGCTCGTGACCCCGGCGACGAACGAGCGACCCGGCAGAACCGCACCCTCCAGGTCCGGGTGACGGGCGTCGACACCGCTGTCGAGCACCGCCACCGTCACCTGCCGGCTCCCGGTCCCGCGCGTCCACGCCTTCCCGGCGCCGACCAGCTGCGGGCCCCACTGCTGCCCCCACAGGGCGTCGTTAGGGCGCACCACGTCGGCGCGCACCTCGACGTCGAGTTCCGCCCACTTGACCCGGCCGTCGGCGGCCAGTTCGGCGAGCACGGCGGCGCCCTCGCCGGCCGGAACCTCGACGACCTGGAGGTTGAGCTCGTCGATGACCTCGACGACCTCGCTCGTGCCCGACGGTCCGGCAGCCTGCTCGACGAGGTCGGCCGCGTCACCGGTGACAGCACCAGCACCCGTCACCGCTCCGGACGAGAAGCCAGCGGCGGTGATGCGGTCGTCGAGCGCGACGACGATCCGGTCCACCGCATCGGACGCGTCCGCAGCACCAGAGCTCACCGAGGAAACCGTCGAGCCAGGCTCGGAGCCGGCATCCGTCGACGCGTCGGCCGGCCCACCGGCCAACAGGGAGGCGACGACGGCGGCGGCCGTGACGGCGGCGACGCGGGCGTGGCGGCGCGAGTGCGCGATGAGCGTGGACATCCGTGTCCCTTGAGCGACGGCGGGGCCCCGGCCGTCGGAGGACGACAGCGCGCGCGGGGCGATGCCCCCTACTCATCGACGCCGGCACGCCGGGCTTGAGCCCTCACCGCCCACGGGCGCGGTCACCGCGCCGACCCCCCTGCCGTCACCGTGCCGACACGCCCACGGGCGCGGTCACCGCGCCGACGCGCCGCACAGCCGACGCGCCGCACAGCCGACGCGCCGCACAGCCGTCGCGCCGACGTCAGCCGGCCGGCTGCAGGCCCCGTGCCACCAGCTCGGCCACCTCGACCAGCAGCTCGGTGAGCTCGAAGTCCTTGGGGGTGAACACCGCCGCCACCCCCGCCTCGCGCAGCTTGCGGGCGTCCGACGGCGGGATGATGCCGCCCGCGACCACCGGGACGTCGTGGCCCTCGCGGCGCAAGCCCTCGACCACCTGCGGAACCAGCGACAGGTGCGAGCCCGACAGGATCGACAGGCCGACGACGTGGACGTCCTCGTCCACCGCTGCGCGCACGATCTGCTCCGGGGTCAACCGGATGCCCTCGTACACGACCTCCATGCCGAGGTCGCGGGCGCGGATCGCGACCTGTTCGGCACCGTTGGAGTGACCGTCGAGCCCCGGCTTCCCGACGAGGATGCGCAGCTTGCGGCCCACGCGTGCCTCGACGTCACGGACGCGTCGGCGTGCTTCGTCGAGTTGGGTGCCGAGCGGTCCGCCGGCGGCCAGCGCCTGCTCGCCGACGCCGGTCGGGCCCCGGTACTCGCCGAACACCTCGCGCAGGACGGCGGTCCACTCGCCGGTCGTCGCGCCCGCCCTCGCGCACGCGATCGAGGCCTCCATCAGGTTGGCGTCCGACTGCGCCGCCGACCGCAGTTCGTCCAGTGCGGCGGCCACGGCGGCATCGTCACGCGACGAACGCCACGCCTCCAGCCGCGCCAGTTGCTCGGCCTCGGCGGCGTCGTCGACCACGAGGATCCCGCCCTCGTCGTCGACCAGCGGCGACGGTTCACCGCTGGTGAACACGTTGACACCGACGACCTGCTGCTCGCCGGCCTCGATGCGACGCAGCCGACGGGCGTTGGACGCGACCAGCTCGGCCTTCATGAAGTCGACCGCGGCGATCGCACCGCCACGCGCCAACACCTCGTCGAGCAGCGCCTGCGCACCGTCGACCAGCTCGGCGACCTTGCGGTCCATGACGACCGAGCCCTCGAACAGGTCGTCGTTCTCCAACAGGTCGGTCTCGAACGCCAGCACCTGCTGCATCCGCAGGCTCAGCTGCTGGTCCCACGGACGCGGCAGGCCCAGCGCCTCGTTCCACGCCGGCAACTGCACCGCCCGGGCGCGCGCGTCCTTGGACAGCGTCACGCCCAGCATCTCGATCAGGATGCGCGCGATGTTGTTCTCGGGCTGCTGTTCGGTCAGCCCGAGCGAGTTGACCTGCACGCCGTAGCGGAACCGTCGCAGCTTCGGGTCGGTGACCCCGTACCGCTCGCGCGTGATGCGGTCCCACAGCTCGACGAAGGCGCGCATCTTCGCGACCTCCTCGACGAAGCGGATCCCGGCGTTGACGAAGAACGAGATCCGGCCGACCACCTGGTCGAAGTCGGCCTCGGGGACCTGGCCACGCTCACGGACGACGTCGAGCACCGCGATCGCGTTCGCCAGCGCGAACGCCAACTCCTGGACCGGCGTCGCGCCCGCCTCCTGCAGGTGGTAGCTGCAGATGTTGAGCGGGTTCCACCTCGGCAGGTTGGTCACCGTGTAGGCCACGATGTCGGTGGTCAGCCGCAACGACGGTGCCGGCGGAAACGCGTACGTCCCGCGCGACAGGTACTCCTTGATGATGTCATTCTGCGTCGTGCCGGCGAGCTGCGACACGTCGGCGCCCTGCTCCTCGGCGACGGCGATGTAGAGCGCCAGCAGCCACATCGCGGTGGCGTTGATCGTCATCGAGGTGTTCATCTGCTGCAGCGGGATGCCCTCGAACAGGGTGCGCAGATCATCGAGGGAGCCGACCGGGACGCCGACCTTGCCGACCTCGCCGCGCGCGAGCACGTGGTCGCTGTCGTACCCGGTCTGGGTCGGCAGGTCGAAGGCCACCGACAGCCCGGTCTGGCCCTTGGCGAGGTTGGCGCGGTACAGCGCGTTCGAGGCCGCCGCCGAGGAATGCCCCGAATAGGTGCGCATCAACCACGGCCGGTCACGTCGCTCGCTCACGATGCACCTCCCTCCGTTTCGGAGCGTAACCCCCTCGTATGGCCGGAACGGAACCCGAAGCGGGGTCGTCGACGACTTGAGGCACCGTGAGGATTGGGCTTAGCTTCGCGCTCGTGGCTCGTGGTGTCGCGCCGGGGTGGGGCGTGGCACCTCCTGCGGGCCGCCCTCTGCGGTGGCCGCAACCTCGAGGTCGTCCATGTCCGCGTCCTGCCCCTCGTCCGCGCTGCGGTCGTTGGCGTTGGCGCTCGGCCTCGTCCTCGCCTCCGGACCCGCGGCCGGTGCGCAGGAACTGGACGCCGTCCGCGACCGCGTCGAGGGGCTGCGCGACGACCTCGACGCTGCCACGCAGGAGTACGAGGCCGTCTGGGCCGAGGTGGAGACCGTCCGGACCGAACTGCTCACCATCGAGGCACGCGAACAGCATCTCGAGGGCGAGGCCCGGCGCCTGACCGCCCTGCTCGGTGACCGTGCCCGCTCGGTGTTCATGCACGGATCCACCGCGACGCTGCAGTCACTGCTCGCCGCCCGCGGGCCGCAGAACGCCGTCGAGCGGGCCGGACTGATCGCCGCACTGCAGTTCCGCCAGGGCGCGAGCCTTGAGGACGCGGTCGCCACCCGCACCTCCCTCGACCAGGCCCGCCGACTCGCCGACGACCGACGTGCCGAACTGCACGCACTCGAAGCCCGACTCGAGCAACAGCAGGCCCGACTCGCCGACCGCCTCGAGGACGCCGAGGCAGAGCTCGCCTCGCTCCAGGAGCGCGCCGACCGGCAGCGCACCATCGACCGCGGCGAACAGTCGGGCGTCTACGCCTGCCCCATGAACCCGCGCATCACCCACTTCCGCGACACCTGGGGCCACCCGCGCTCGGGTGGGCGCCGTCACAAGGGCACCGACGTGTTCGGTCCCATGGGCGCCGAGGTGTACGCCATCACCGGCGGCACCATCGCGCGGCACACGCAGGGCGGGCTCGGCGGCATCTCGCTGTACCTGCAGGGCGACGACGGCAACGTCTACTACTACACCCACCTGCAGGGCTACGCGCCGCTCGGCGCCGTCGGCACCCGTGTGGAGGCCGGCGACCTCGTCGCCTACAACGGCGACACCGGCAACGCCCGCGGCGGCGCCCCGCACATCCACTTCGAGCGCAAGCCCGGCGGTGGCGCCTCGGTCAACCCCTACCCCTTCCTCGCTGCCGCCTGCTTCTGATTCCTCTGGCGCCGGTTCCGTATCAAGGTGCGCGCGCGACGGACCGTGGTCGGTCTGAACGGTCACCGGCGGCCGCTTCCCGGGGCGCCGTGGCTGCTCGTGCTGGTCGCCTACGCTCGGTCGGCTCGCCTCCGTGGACAGGTCCGCCCGTGACGATCGCCGTTCTCGCCGCCCTGCTCGCCGGCACCCTCATCGCCATCCAATCGGCGATCATCGGGGTGTTCGGGGAGAACCTCAACCCGTTCGTCGCCGCGGTCTGGGTCCACGTCGGCGGGCTGGCGTTCGGGGTGCTCGGCGTGCTCGTCGCTCCGCGGCTCGGATTCGAGCTCGCCGCCGTGCGCCAGGCACCGTGGGGGCTGCTCGCCGGCGTGGCCGGCATGCTGCTCGTGACCGGTATCGCGGTCGCCGTCGGCGGGCTCGGGCTCGCCTCGACGCTGGCGATCGTCACCGGGATGCAGCTGGTGGTCGGCTTCGCGCTCGAGGCGACCGGCCTGATCGGGCGGGCGGTCGCGCTGGACCCCGTGCGGGTCGTCGGCGCGCTGCTGATCGTGGCCGGCGTGTACGTGGTCGCCAGCCGCGGCCCCGTGCCGGCGTGATGCAACCGGCGCCCCTGCACCGTCGTCCCACCGGCATGCGCCTCGTGACCCGCCTCCTCCTTGCCGTGTTACTGCTGACGCTCGGCGGCTGCAGCGACCCGCCGCCCGCGCCCTCGACCGCCGACCGCGACGAGCTGACCGGGTCGACCTGGCTGCTGACCGAGGGCGAGGGTCCGGCCGGGTCGGTGCTGGTCGCCGACGGTGCCAGGGTCACGTTGCGGTTCGACGAGGCCAGCGACCAGCTCGGGGGTGTGTCGGGCTGCAACCACTACGGCGCCGAGGTGGCGCTGGACGGCGACGCCATCGAAGTCGGCGGACTGGGCGGCACCGAGATGGCCTGCGAGCAGCCGCTGATGGAGGTCGAGCGGCGCTACCTCGACGCACTCGCCGGCGTGGACACCGTCACCGTCGAGGGGGACGTACTGACCCTGACCGGCCCTGACGCCAGGCTTCTCTACGACCGCGAGCCGGACGCGCCGACCGAGGCGCTGCTCGGCACCACCTGGCGCCTGGAGTCGGTGGTCCACGGCGAGGGGGACGCCGCCGCGGTCAGCCAGGCCGGTGACCCCGCCGAGTTACGACTCGGCCAGGGCACGCTGGAGCTGCAGACCAGTTGCGTGCGCGTCGCGGCGGAATGGGTCGAGCAGGGCGCGGAGTTCCGCATCACCTCCTCCAGCTACGAGTACGCCGACGAGGACGCCGTCTGTCTGCACGACGACCCCGAGCAGCAACGCATCCTCGAGGTCTTCGACGGCGCCTTCACCGCCGAGGTCGACGGCGACCTGCTCACGCTGCACGCGACCCGCAGCGACACCGGCCTGCAGTTCCGCGCCGAGGGATGACGCGCCGAGGGATGACGCGCCGCCGCTTGCCCTGCTGCCGCCGGGCGCCCGCTGCCGCAAGGCGCCCGATGTCGCAAGGCGCCCGATGTCCGTCGATCAGGCGACGCGCAGCGCCACCAGCACGCCGTCGCGCAGCGGGACCAGCGAGTTGAGGTAGCGCTCGTCGTCGGCGACCGCCCGGGTCATGGCCACGATCGCCGGGGTCACCGCGTCGCGGCCCGCCGACGTGCCGGTCCCGATCCCCGCCACGCGGCCACCCCACAAGGTGTTGTCGCAGACGAACAGCCCGCCGACGCGCACCCGGTCGCGGGCTGCCTCCCAGGCGTCGGGGTAGCCGTCCTTGTCGATGTCGCAGTAGACGACGTCGAACTCGCCCTCGAGCTGCGCGAACGAGGTCAGCGCGTCGCCGACGCGGTAGTCGATCCGCTCCCACAGCCCGGCGCGGCGCAGGTAGCCCTCGGCGAGGGCCGCGTTGTCGGGGTCGCCGTCGGTGCAGACGACCTCCCCATGCTCACCCACCGCGCGGGCGAAGAAGAAGGCCGAGTAGCCGAAGCCGCTGCCGAGTTCCATGACACGCCGGGCGCCGATCGCCCGTGCCTGCAGTTCGAGGTGGCGGCCGACCGCGCGTCCGACGATCGGGAACCCGTGCTCGCGGGCGCGGCCCTCCATCTCGTCGAGGACCGCGTCGCGCAGTCCCGTCCCGGCCAGGGCGGTCAGGTAGTCGTCGACCTCGGGCGGGAGCAGCGGCACGGCGCGTCCTTCGTGTGCGGATGGTGGCGGATCGTGCCACGACGAATGACGCCGGGCATCCACCGCGGCCTAGGGTGCGCCACGCCCGAGCAGGAGGAGCCCGCGTGGGACGTCACGTGCTGGTCTGGGACGCACCCAACGTCGACATGACGCTGGCCAACATCATCGAGGGCAAGCCCACCCCCAAGGAGCGGCCCGACCTGGCCGTCCTCGGCTCGTGGCTGGTCGACCACGCCGACCCGGGCGACGCGGTCGAGGCCGCCGTGTTCGTCAACGTCGCGCCCCACGTGGCCGGACCGATGCGCGGCTGGGTCATGTGGCTGCTCGAGCAGGGCTACCGCGTCTTCGCCAAGCCCAAGCACGGCGACAGCGACGTCGACGACGACATGGTCGCCCACCTGTGGGACCGCTACGACGAGGGTGACCTCGACGCCGTCTACGTCGGTTCGAACGACGCGCGCGCGTTCCTCGAACCGCTGGAGGAGCTGTCCGAACGTGGCGTCGTGGTCAACGTGCTCGGCTTCGCGGAGTTCGCCGGCGGACTGTCCACCGCCGAGGGCATGCGGTTCGTCGACCTCGAGTCCATCGAGGGCCTGTTCGGCGAGCCGCTGCCGCGCCTGACGCTGGAGTTGCTGCCGGTCGAAGGCCGCTGGTTCGAGCCGCGGGGCCGGTTGGGCGCCTCGCAGTCGTCGCCCGGCTGGGGGGAGTGAGCATGGCACCGCAGGAGTCACCGCAGGCGCAGGTCGCCGAGACCGCACCGGGCACGAAGGCACCGTCGGTCCGCTCCGAGGTCGGGGCGCTTCGCACCGTGCTGCTGCACCGTCCCGGCACCGAGGTCGAACGCATCACCCCAAGCAACATGGACCAGTTGCTGTTCGACGAACTGCTGTGGGTCGAGCACGCCCAACTCGAACACGACGCCTTCGCCAAGGTCCTGGGCGGCCTCGGCGTCGAGGTGCTCTACGTCGAGGAACTGCTCGCCGAGGTCGTCGCCGACCCCGAGGTCGCCCGCGCGGTCGTCGAGCGCCACGTGACCGACCGCACCTGCGGCCCGCAGGCGGTCGAGCGGGTCCGCGACCTGCTGCTGGACACCGAACCACGTCAGCTCGTCGAGCACCTGATCGGCGGGGTGACCGTCGAGGAGGTCGGTCCCGGCGACGGCCTGGTCACCGCCGTCAGCGGCCCGTCCGAGATGCTGCTGCAGGCACTGCCGAACGCGGTGTTCACCCGCGACTCGTCGGCCTGGATCGGTGAGGGGGTCGTGCTCTCGCCGATGAACCGGCTCGTACGCCGGCGGGAGACCGACCTGTTGCGCACCGTCTACTCGCACCACCCGAGGTTCGCCGAGCACCCGATCTGGTTCGGCGGCGAGGTGACCGACTACTTCCCGGCCACCTTCGAGGGCGGCGACCTGCTGGTCGTCGGCGACCGCGGCCTGGCCGTCGGCATGTCGGAGCGCACCAGCCCCGCCGGGGTCGAGGCACTGGCGACCGCGCTGTTCGACGCCGGCGTCGTCGACCGCGTGCTGGCGGTCGACCTGCCCAAGGTGCGCGCGGCGATGCACCTCGACACGATCGTGACGCAGGTCGACGTGGACGCCTTCATCACCTACCCGACGATGACGGCCAGCCTGCGCAGCTACGCCGTCACGCCGCGACCCGGCGGCGGGATCCACGTCGCCGAACGCCAGGGGTTCGTGCAGGGGCTGGCCTGGGCGGCCGGACTCGACCACGCCAGGGCGATCGAGCCGGCCCTCGGCTCGGTCCGGGCCGAACGCGAGCAGTGGAACGACGCCAACAACACCCTCGCCGTCAGCCCGGGCGTGGTGGTGGCCTACGAGCGCAACGTCGCGACCAACGAGATCCTCGAGACGGCAGGCGTCACGGTCCACACCATCCCGTCCTACGAGCTGCCGCGTGGCCGTGGTGGGCCGCGGTGCATGTCGTGTCCGGTGCAGCGCGATCCACTGGGAACGTGACTTCAAACGATTGCAGCGCTAGCTTGCGCCGATCGTAGGCAGAGCCGGAGGCGCGTGGTGGCAGGGGTCGTTCCGGCGCTGCTCGCCGCCGTCGCCTTCGCCGTCTACCAACTGGTCAACCGGCGGGCGCTGCTCGGCGTCGATGTCTACCGCGGGACCTCGACGGTCATGGGCGTCGGCGCGGTGCTGCTGCTGCTGGTCGCGGGCCTGACCGGTGGGCTCGCGCTCGTCCCCTCGGCGCCGCTCACCTCGCTGCTGCTGTGCGCGGCCGCCGGCTTCGTGCACTTCTTCTGCGGCTGGACCTTCCTCGGTTGGAGCCAGGTCCGCCTCGGCGCCGCCCGCACCGGCATCCTCATCGGCACCGTCCCCCTCTTCGGTGCCCTGATCGCCGCGCTCGCGCTCGGTGAGGCGCTCTCGCCCCAGGACGTCGTCGGTCTGCTGGTGGTCGTCAGCGGCGTCGCCATCGTCAGCGCGCGACGCGGTGCCGCCGACACCCCGGTGGCGGACGCGAGGCTGGGCGTGGCCGCCGGACTCGCGACCGCACTGTGCTGGTCGTCGTCGCCGGTCCTCATCCGCCGTGGGCTCGAGGGGCTGCCGTCGCCGCTGGCGGGCGCGGCCATCGGCATGCTCGCCAGCGCGGTCGTCTACGGCCTCGCGGTGCTGCTCACCCGCCGGCGTGCACGGCGCTCCGTGGTGGAGCCGGGGACCCGCCGCCTGCTGCTGATCGTGGGGCTGGCGGCGTCGTTCGCGATCTGGATGCAGTGGACGGCGTTCGACCTCGCTCCCGTCGCCACCGTGCTGGCACTGCTGCAGCTGACGCCCATCACCGTGGTCGTGCTGGCATCGCGGATCGGCGGCGACCGGCTCACCGGGCGGGCGCAGCAACGGGTGCTGCTGGGCGCCGCCCTCACGGTCTCCGGATCGCTACTGCTCGTCCTCGGCTGAGTCTCCCTCGGCGGGGCGCAGCCACTCCTCGTGCAGGTCGGCCAGCACCTGGTCGTGCGGCGCCCGGCCGTCGTCGAGGTCGAACAGCACCGAGTACAGCGGTGGGTAGGCCTGCCGGTGGTCGAGGGGGTTGTCCACGATCCCGTGGCGCCGCACGATCGTGCCGATGCGCCCGCGCAGGTAGTTCGGCGTGCGCGGGTTGCCGTCGGTCACGTCGTCGAGCACCTGCACACGTTGTCCCGTCCGCAGGTGCCCGACGTCGTGCTCGTCCATGCTCCGTCGCCCGTGCTCAGTCGCTCGCGCTCAGTCGTTGGTGCTCAACCGTCCGTGCTCAGTATTCCGGCTCAGTGGCTGTGCGCCCAGTAGTCCTCCGACGCCTTGCTCTGCTGCAGCGCGTCGGCGGACTCGAACCCCGGCGCCATGGAGGCCGTCGTACCCGCCATGAACTGGTGGTGGTCGATGCCGAGCAGCCGGATCCAGCTCTGCTGGCCCAGCGTCAGGCCGATCGCGCAGCCGAGCTCGACCAGTTCGGCTTCGCTGAAGTGCTGGTGCAGCCGCTTCCACAGCAGCTCCAGCTCGCCCTCGGCGCCCGGACCCCAGGCGATGGCCTGCGCATAGGCGAGCGCCGCCTTCTGCCGCTCGTCGTAGCGGTCGGACGACTCGAAGTTGAGCAGCTCGTCGTACTGCGCCTCCTCGAGCCCGGCCTTCAGCGCCTTCTCCGAGCGCTGGTTGCCGCAGTACTCGCACTTGACGGTTCGCGAGATGTAGACCCGGCACAGGTCCTTCAACTCGTGCTCGACCACGCCCTCGTGGAACAGCGCCTTCCACGAGTCGGCGAAGAACCAGAACGCGGCCGGAACGTGGGCTCGCACCGCGCTGCTCTCGGGGCGTGGGGTCCCTTCCCGGGCACAGCGCGCCATCTCCTCGCGCATGCGCTCGTCCATGTCCTCGAGCGGGACGTAACTGATCTGCTGTTCCATGTCGGCTCCCTCCGGCGGCGATGTAATCGATTGCAGAACGTCTCCACACGGAACCATGTGCACGTCGTCCCGTCAAGAGCTCGACGGCGCGGCTGCCGAGGCCCGCCGTCAGGGCACCGCCGGTGGCGCAGCGGTGGAGGCCCGGACGAGGAGGTGCGTCTCGACCGTGTGGACGGCCGTGGGCGTCGCGTCCTGATCCGCCGACGTCCCGTCCTGATCCGCCGACGTCACGCCTTCAGCCACCGACGTCGCGTCCCGTGCGGTGAGCTGTGCCAGCAGGACGTTCGCCGCCACGCTGCCGAGGCGCTCGTGGTCGATGCGCACCGTCGTCAGTGGCGGGTCGAGCAGGTCGACGAACTGCATGTCGTTGAAGCCGGTCAGCGAGACGTCGTCCGGGACCCGGCGACCCAGTTCGCGCAGCGCGCGCAGGCAACCGACGGCGACGAGGTCGTTCGCGGCGACCAGCGCGGTCAGGTCCGGGCGTCGGCGCAGCAGGGCGCCGGCGGCCCGATGCCCCTCGTCGACGGTGAGCCGGCGCGTCGTCTCGACGTCGGCGGGCGACGCGACGCCGGATGCGGCCGTGACGGCCAGGAAGGCGCGGGCGCGGTTGCGGCCCGTGGAGATCTCCGGCGGCCCGGCGACGTGTCCGAGCCGACGGTGCCCGAGCTCGAGCAGGTGGGCGACCACGCGTTCGACGCCGCCGGTGTCGTCCGGCACGACGCTCGGCAGCGGCAGACCGCTGCCACGGTTGATCAACACGACGGGGAGGTCGGGCGGCGTGGCCGGCCGCCAGTCGGGATCCAGCCGGGCCGTCGCGAGCAGGAGTCCCTCGACCTGCCGCGCCAGCATGGCGCGGATCACGACACGTTCGCGGGCCGGGTCGTTGTCGGTGTTCGACACCACCAGGGTGTAGTCGCTGGCACCGAGTGCGTTCTCGATCGCCCGGACCACCGGCGGCATGAAGGGATTGGTCAGGTCCGGAACGAGCATGCCCAGGGTCGCCGAGCGCTGTCGACGCAAACCTCGGGCGACGAGGTTGACCTCGTAGCCGAGCTCGTCGGCCGCCCGCCGGATGCGGCTGACGGTCTCGGGGCGCAGGCTGTCGGCGGTTGCCTGGTTCAGTGCCCGCGAGACCGTCGCGACCGACACGCCCGTGGCCGCGGCGATGTGGGCCATCGTGGGTCGGGCCATGTGACGGCAAGCCCTTCGGCGCGGCAGGACGACAGGGCGCGCAGCCTACGCGGGGGCCGACCCGGGCGGGGGCACCAGCGCCGCCCCGACCAGGCTCTCGGCGGTGACGAGTTCCGCCAGGGCGTCCTCGTCCATCCCCTCGGTGCCGTCGGGGCGTTGGGGCAGCACCATCCAGCGCACGTCCGAGGTCGAGTCGTGGACCCGGACGCGGACCTCGTCGGGCAGGTCGATGCCGAACATGTCGCGGATCGTGGCGCGTGGGTCGCGGACGATCCGTTCCTTGTAGGTGTCGGTGCGGTACCACCAGGGCGGGTTGCCCAGCAGGTCGTGGGGATAGCACGAGCACAGCGTGCACACCACGATGTTGTGGACCTCGTCGGTGTTCTCCGCGACCCCGAGGCGCCCCAGCTTTCCCGGCGGGATGTCCAGCTCGCGGACCGCCTCCCGTCCGGTGGCGATCAGGCGCTCCTTGAAGGCGGGGTCGAGCCACGCCCGGGCGGTGATCCGCGCACCGTTGCGGTGGTCGATCCGCGACAGCTCCTGCCGGCGCGCCTCGAGCTGCTCGGAGGTGATGCGCCCCCGACGGAGCATCGCGGTCGTGAACGCCTCGAGCAGCCGGTGGGCGTCGTCGAGTTCGCCGGCGACGGCGGCCAGGCGCTCGTCGAGCTCGCCCTTGCCGAGGTCGCGCGGCGCGATCTTGAAGAACGGGTCGTAGTCGCCCCGCTCGCGCCGCGTGTCGTCGATCGCGACCGGCTCGGCGCCCTGGTGGGGGACGGTCACCGTGGCGATCCCGCGCACGAGCCGGTCGAGCTCGTCCTCGACGAAGCGGATCGGGCCGTCCGCGTCCGCCCAGCTGCGCTCGTGCCAGGGCGTGGCCGTGGTGTGGTCGGGTGCCGCGGCGAGCAGGTCGGCGAAGGTGATGATGCCGCGCCGCAGGAAGTGCAGGACGCGTGACTCGAGCCGCTTGCGCCGGAAGTACTCGAAGTCGGTCTCGACCGCCCGCACGTGCCCCTCGGGGTCGTGGATGTGGACGTGACCGCCCCCGTGGTCGTCGTGGTCCCCGTGTGCGCTCATGACGGCTCGTCCTCGATGTGGTGGATCGACGGGTCATAGAAATCGATTGCACATCGGAAGGCAAGCGCCGAACACGAGTCCGGTCGCGCCCCGCTGCGCCGAGCGCGCAGTCGCCGTGGCCCGACGCGCGGAGGTGGCGTGCCGCCGCGGGATCCGACACCGTGGGCGGGCCATGCCTTGACGCCCCCGAGGCGGGTGTTCTATCTTGAGCAGCGGAAAGCAAACGTTTGCACGGCACACGGGGCGTTCGAACCGGTGGCCGCGCCCGGGAGGGGAGACGACGGTGGTGGAGTTCGCGCAGAGCGGTATCGCGGCCCCAGGGATCCAGCAGGTGGACTGGGAACAGCGGGTCGACATGGACCGGCTGCGGAACTACCGGCTGCAGCGCGCCAAGGCGGCGCTGGAAGCCAGCGACCTCGGCGCCGTGCTCGTGTTCGAGACCTCCAACGTGCGCTACCTCACGGCGACGCACATCGGCACCTGGGCCTACAACAAGACCGAGCGGTGGGCGCTGCTCACGCGCGGCGGCTCACCGTGGATCTGGGACTTCGGCTCGGCCGCGAAGAACCACCGCATGTACTCGCCCTGGATCGACAGCTCGCAGTCGCTGGGCGGCAACCTCGGCCTGCAGGGGGCGATCGCGCCGACCTCCGGGCTGCCGAAGAACGCGGCCCAGGAGATCGCGGCCATCCTGCGCGAGGAGGGCGTCGCGGACATGCCCGTCGGCGTCGACACCGTCGAGGTCGCGGTCCTGCGCGAGCTCGAGGCGGCCGGCATGGACGTCCGCGACGGCCAGCAGGTGATGCTCGACGCCCGCGAGATCAAGAACGCCGACGAGATCATGCTGCTGAGCCAGGCGGCGGCGATGGTGGACGGCGTCTACCAGGACATCTCCGAGGTGCTCAAGCCGGGGGTGCGCGAGAACGACATCGTCGCGCTCGCGACCAAGCGGTTGATCGAGATGGGCTCGGAACAGGTCGAGGCGATCAACTCCATCGCCGGCGAGCGCTGCAGCCCTCACCCGCACGTGTTCTCCGACCGCTACGTGCGCCCCGGCGACACGGCCTACTTCGACATCATCCACGCCTACAACGGCTACCGCACCTGCTACTACCGCACCTTCGCGGTCGGGCGCGCCACCCAGGCCCACCACGACGCCTACGCCAAGGCGCGCGAGTGGATCGACGCCGCCATCCAGGCCGTCAAGCCGGGCGTCGGCACCGACGAGATCGCCCGGCTGTGGCCCAAGGCCGAGGAGTTCGGCTTCGACTCCGAGATGGAGGCGTTCGGGCTGCAGTTCGGCCACGGGCTCGGACTCGGACTCCACGAACGTCCGATCATCTCGCGCCTGAACTCGATCGAGACCCCCGTCGAGATCAAGGAGGGCATGGTGTTCGCCCTCGAGACCTACTGCCCCGCCTCGGACGGCCGCTCCGCCGCGCGCATCGAGGAGGAGATCGTCGTGACCGCCGACGGCGCCGAACTGCTGACGCTGTTCCCGGCCGAAGAACTGTTCATCACCAACAAGTACTGAGACGAAGGCCTACCAACGTGGCAACGACGACCGCGAAGAAGACGGCCAAGAAGACGGCCGCGAAGAAGACGGCCGCGAAGCAGACGGCCGCGAAGCAGACGGCGGCCAAGAAGACCGCCGCGCGCAAGGGTGCGCCGCGTCCCAAGCCCGCGAAGCCGGCCGGTGGCGAGGAACTGAGCGAGGAGACGCGCCTCGGCCTGTACCGCCAGGTGGTGCGGCTGCGGCGCTTCGAGGAGCGCGCCTACCGGCTGTTCATGGAGGGCCTGGTCAAGGGCACCTCGCACCTCTCGCTCGGCATGGAGGCGGTCGCGGCCGGGGTCGCCGAGGCGATGAACCCCGACGACTACACCTACTGCACCTACCGCGGCCACGCCCACACGCTGGCGCGCGGCACGCCGATGGACGGCGTGATGGCGGAACTGCTCGGCCGCGCGAACGGCGTCTGCGCGGGCAAGGGCGGCTCGATGCACCTCACCAGCATCGAGCACGGTGTGATGGGGAGCTACGCCATCATCGGCGCCCACCTGCCGATCGCCGTCGGTTCGGCGTGGTCGGCCCAGCTGCGCGGCAGCGACCAGGTGACGGTGTGCTTCTTCGGTGACGGCGCCACCAACATCGGCGCGTTCCACGAGGCGCTCAACCTCGCCGTCGTGTGGAACCTGCCGGTCGTGTTCGTGTGCGAGAACAACCTCTGGATGGAGTACACCGCCATCGCCGACGTGACGGCGGTCGAGCACCCCGCCGCCGACCGCGCCGCCGCCTACGGGCTCGAGCGGATCGTGGTCGACGGCAACGACCCCGAGGCGGTCCACCTCGAGGCGAAGAAGGCCATCGACAAGGCCCGCTCCGGGGGCGGCCCGACGATGTTCGAGGCGATGACCTACCGCCACGGCGGCCACTCGCGGGCCGACCCGGGCGACTACCGGCCCAAGGAAGAGGTCGAGGAGTGGCTGGCCAAGGACCCGCTGCCGTTCTACCGGCAGCGGCTGCTCGACCTCGGGGTCGACGCCGGCGTCCTCGACGAGATCGAACAGCAGGCACAGGCCGACGTCGACGCCGCCACCGAGGCAGCCAAGAACGGCCCACTGCCCGACATCGACAGCGCGTTCACCGACGTGTGGGCGGACGGAGGTTCGTCATGGCGGAACTGATCACCTACCGCGAGGCGGTGGCCAAGGCCATCGCCCAGGAGATGCGTCGCGACGAGTCGGTGGTGTTCCTCGGCGAGGACATCGCGGCGGCGGGCGGCGTGTTCAAGGCCACCAAGGGCCTGCTCGACGAGTTCGGGCCGACCCGGGTGCGCGACACCCCGATCTCCGAGGAAGCCATCCTCGGCGCGGCGATGGGCGCTGCGATGACCGGCATGCGCCCGATCGCCGAGATCATGTTCTCCGACTTCCTGGCCACCTGCTGGGACATCGTCGCAGTCGAGATCGCCAAGTCGCGCTACATGACGGCGGGCCAGGTCAAGGTCCCGCTGGTCATCCGCACCGCCAACGGTGGCGGCCTGCGCTTCGGCGCCCAGCACTCGCAGGCGGTCGAGAACTGGGCCATGATGATCCCCGGCCTGAAGGTGGTCGCTCCCTCGACCCCGGCCGACCTGATCGGGCTGTTCGCCGCCTCGGTGCGCAGCGACGACCCGGTGCTGTTCTTCGAGCAGAAGTCGCTGTATCCGACCAAGGGCGAGGTGCCCGACGGCGAGATCGTCGACGAGCTCGGCGTCGCCAAGACGGTGCGCAAGGGCGACGACGTCACGATCGTGGCGCTGGCCGCGATGGTGCCGCGCGCGGTGACTGCCGCCGAGCGGCTCCAGGAGGAGCACGGCATCTCCGCCGAGGTCATCGACCTGCGCTCGCTGGTGCCGATGGACACGCGCACCGTCCTGGAGTCGGTGTCGCGGACCAGCAGGCTGGTCACCGTCGAGGAGAATCCCCGTCTGTGCGGCTGGGGAGCCGAGGTGGTCTCGATCGTGGGCGAGGAGTGCTTCTGGGACCTCGACGCACCCCTGACCCGCATCACCACCCCGCACGTGCCGTTGCCGAGCGCGGACACGCTCGAGGACGAGACGCTGCCCAACGTCGACCGCATCACCGAGACGGTCGCCAAGGTCGTCGGCTGACGCGGCGGCCGGGGCGCACCCGGCCGCCTCGCAACGACCCGCGACCCACGCCAGGGAGCTGACATGTCGGACGTCATCGCGAAGATCCCAACGGACCTGTCCATCGGCGGGTCGTGGCAGCCCGCCAGCGATGGCGAGCGCTTCGACGTGCACGACCCGGCCACCGGCGAGGTCATCGCCTCGGTCGCGTCGGGCTCGGCCGAGGACGCCACCGCGGCGGTCGCCGCCGCCGACGCGGCCGCGGCCGAGTGGCGCGCGACCCCGCCGCGCGAACGCGGCGAGGTCCTGCGACGGGCCTACCAGGCGATCATCGACCGGCGCGACGAACTCGCCGAGGTGATCGTTCGCGAGAGCGGCAAGAGTTGGGGCGACGCCATCGGCGAGCTGACCTACTCGGCCGAGTTCTACCGCTGGTACGGCGAGGAGGCCGTGCGCGCCATCGGCGGCATCTCCATGGCTCCGGGCGGCGACAAGCGCATCATCGCCCAGCACCGGCCCGTCGGCGTGTCCGTGCTGGTGACGCCGTGGAACTTCCCGGCGGCGATGGCCACGCGCAAGATCGGTCCTGCGTTGGCGGCCGGCTGCACCGTCGTCCTCAAGCCGGCCTCCGACACCCCGCTGACGGCGTTGCTGCTCGGCGAGATGCTGACCGAGGCGGGGGCGCCAGCCGGTGTGGTCAACGTGATCCCCTCGCGCCGCTCGGGTGCGACGGTGGGCACGATGCTGCAGGACCCGCGGGTGCGCAAGGTGTCGTTCACCGGCTCGACCGAGGTCGGCCGGATGCTGCTCGAGCAGGCGGCCCAGCAGATCCTCAACTGCTCCATGGAGCTCGGCGGCAACGCGCCGTTCGTCGTCTTCGGCGACGCCGACCTCGATGCCGCCGTCGAGGGCGCCATGGTCGCCAAGATGCGCAACGGCGGGGAGTCGTGCATCGCCGCCAACCGCTTCCTCGTGCACGACAGCGTGGCCGAGGAGTTCTCGCGCAAGCTCGCCGAGCAGATGGGCGCACTCAAGCTGGGTCCGGGCATGGACAAGAGCAACGACGTCGGCCCGGTCATCAACGAGGGCGCCCGCGAGGAGATCGCCGGCATGGTCGACCAGTCGGCCTCCGGCGGCGCCAAGGTGCTGGTCGGTGGCAAGTCGCCGTCTGGCCCGGGCTGGTTCTACGAGCCGACCGTGCTCTCGCGCGTCGACCGCGACGACCCGCTGCTCGCGCACGAGATCTTCGGCCCCGTGGCGCCGGTCACCTCGTTCAGCAGCGACGACGAGGCGATCGAGCTCGCCAACGCCACCGAGTTCGGGCTCGCCGCCTACGTCTACAGCGGCGACCTCGCCCACGGCCTGCGTGCCTGCGAGGCGATCGAGGCCGGCATCGTCGGGCTCAACCGCGGCTTCGTGTCCGACCCGGCGGCGCCGTTCGGCGGCATGAAGCAGAGCGGTCTCGGCCGCGAGGGCGCCCACGAGGGCCTGCTCGAGTTCCTCGAGACCCAGTACATCGCCGCCGCCTGGTGAGCTGACGCAGCGAACGTCCGGCGAGGCCCGCCCTCGAAAGGGGCGGGCCGCGCCGCGTCCGGCGAGGGGTGGGGTGACGCGGCCCGGGTCATGTCGCGCGGGTGGATCGTTGTCGCGCCAGCGCCGCATTGGTGCGCGCGGGGCGCGACAGAGCGGCGCTGGCGCGACATGACCCGGGATGACCCGTGCGGCGCGCTGCGTATCGGCTTCCGGCCACAAAACGCTGGCTAACCGGCCCGAAAGGGCCAATGCAAACGTTTGACATCATTCGGGGGCGCGTATAGCGTCGGCGTGCGGCTTGGGAGGGCTCTACGCGGCGGGCAGGTGTCCGCTGTCGGATGCGTGACGAGGGATGGGATCGCGTCGCGGTTCTGCAAACGTTCGCATCCGGGGCCCGGGAGACGCCGCGGGAGGACTTCATGCGAGTACGGTCCCGATGGATCGCGCTGCTGGCCGCGATGTCGCTGGGCGTCGTCGCGTGCGGCGGTGCCGACACGACCGAACCGGACGCCGCGGCGCCCGAGGACACGGCCCCCGACGACGGTGGGGACGACGCGGAGGGTGAGACGGGCGAGGACGGCGAGGCCGCACCGGAGCCGTCCGGTGACCCGATCCAGATCGGCGGGGCGCTCGCCCTGACCGGTCCCTTCGCACCGACGGCGAAGATCCACGAGATCGTCGCCGAGCAGTTCGTCGAGATGCTCAACGAGCAGGGCGGCCTGCTCGGGCGGCCCGTGGAGTGGACCGTGCTCGACGACGAGTCGCAGCCGGAGCAGTCCGCAGCCCTCTACGAGCGGCTGATCACCCAGGACGGGGTCGACCTCGTCATGGGTCCCTACGGCACCGGCTCGATCACCGCGGCCATGGCCGTGGCCGAGCGCTACGGCTACGTGTTCCCGCACCACACCGCCAGCCTCACCTACGCCTACACCTACGACAAGCACTTCCCGACCTGGTTCGTGGGCCTCAACACCCACCACACCACGCCGCGCAAGGTCTTCGAGGCCTACGAGTCGCTCGGTGACGACGCCCCGCAGACCGTCGCGTTCGTGACCAACCGCTTCCCGGGCACCGACTTCCTGGTCTACGGCGTCGACGGCGACCAGGGCGCCCTGCGGGGCGGCGGCGGTGCGCTCCGTGTCGCCGAGGAGATGGGGCTCGACGTCGTCCTCGACCTCTCGTTCGACATCGGGACCACCGACTTCTCCGGCATCGCGCAGCGCGTCGCCGAGGCCGACGCCGACCTGCTCTACGTCGGTGCGCTCGGTGAGGACGGCACCAACCTGCTGGCCTCGCTGGCCCAGCTCGGATACACGCCGCGCAACCACTTCTACCAGTGGCCGGCGCCAGGTCCGATGCTCGCCGCCGGTGAGCTCGCCGAAGGCGCCACCTCGGTGACCATCTTCGAGCCCTACGAGCCCTACCTCTCCAACGAGGGCGCGCAGGAACTCGTCGACCGGTACCGCGCCGGCGCCGAGGAGGAGGGGCTGTCCTACACCGACCCCGAGACCCAGGCGGGTGCGTCGTGGGCGGCGTGGCAGGTCCTGGTCGCCGGGGTCGAGGGCTGTCAGTGCCTCGACCACGACGAAATCGCCGATTGGCTGCTCAACAACCCGATCGACACGGTCCAGGGCACCTTCGAGTACCGCGCCGACGAGCAGAACTACGGCGACGACATCCAGACCATCAAGCAGATCCAGGACGGTGGCTGGTACGTCGTGCACCCCGAGGACGCCGCAAGCGACGGACGTTCGCTGCAGGCCGGCTCGGGCGACTGAAACCGCAACCACCGGCCGGGGCCCCGCCGCACGTCGCGGAGCCCCGGCCGGCACGACTGGCGTCCGACGCACGGGGCGGACCACGGGAGGTGACCCATGACGCTGATCACCCAGACCCTCGCGACCGGCATCCTGCTGGCGGGTCTGTACTCGATCTTCGCGCTGGGCCTGAGCCTGCAGTGGGGCCTGCTCCACACCATCAACTTCGCCCACTTCGGCTTCGTCTTCCTGACCGCCTACATCACCTATGAGATCGCGACGACGTTCGGGCTCGACCCGCTGGTCGCCGTCGTCGTCACCGGCCCCGTCGGGGCGCTGCTCGGCATCGCCCTGCAGGTGTTCATCACCCGCTTCAAGATCGACGTGTTCGGGTCCCTGATCGTCACGTTCGCGCTGTTCCTCATCTTCGAGGCCGGCATGACGATGCGGTGGACCTCCGACCTGGTCCGCATCCCGCTCGACCAGAACCCCTACTTCATCAAGGCACTGCGCTTCGGGCCGTTCACGCTGCCGCTGACCGGCGTCATCGCCCTGGTGGCCGCCCTGCTCGCCTGCGGCGGCGTGTGGTGGCTGCTCAACCGCACCCACGCGGGCAAGGGGATGCGCGCGTTCGTGCAGGACCCCGAGATGGCGTCGGCGTTCGGGGTGAACTACCCCCGCCTGGCGATGCTGGTGGCCGCCATCTCGGGCGCCGCGGCCGGCGTGACCGGCACCCTCGTCGGCATGCTGTTCGTCCTGACCCCGACGGGCGCCGAGATCTGGATCGCGGTCATCTTCGCGGTCGTGCTGCTCGGCGGGCTGGCCAACCCCCTCGGCGTCATCGGTGCCGCGCTGATCATCGGGCTCGTCGAGTCCTTCACGCGTCAGTTCGCCGACCCGGCACTGGCCCGGCTCATGGCGCTGGTGGTGCTCGCCGTCGTGCTCATCTTCCGTCCCGGCGGACTGTTCAAGCCGATCGTCGAGGAGGCACGCGAATGAGCTCACGCCACCCGCTTCGGCCGCAGGTCCTGGCGGCCTGGGCACTGGTCGCGCTGCTGCTCGCGGCCATCCCGACCCTGCAGGGCATCTTCGACTTTCCGCTCTACAACCTGATCTTCCTCTACCTGGTGTTCTTCTGGGTCGCGCAGGCCACCAGCTGGAACCTGTTCAGCGGCTACTCGGGCTACTTCAGCTTCGGGCAGGGCGCGTTCTTCGGCGCGGGCATGTACACCACGGCGATCCTCGGGGCCCGACACGGCTGGTCGCTGCTGCCGACGCTGCCGATCGCGGCCCTCGTCGCCGGCACGATCGCCCTGGCCACCGCGTTCCTGGTGTTCCGTCTGCGGCGGCTGTCCGGCGAGATCTTCGCGCTGTTCACGCTCGTGGTCGCCCTGGGCATCGGGGCGTTGTCGAACAACTGGACCGCCATCGACGGCGGACGCGGCATCCCGCTGGGGCAGCTCGACTATCCCGACTGGCTCGGCTCGACCACCCAGATGCTGTACTACGTCGGCCTGCTGATCGCCCTGGTCGCGGTCTTCATCGCCTACCTGATCCAGCACAACCGCTTCGGCGCCGGCCTGTTCGCGATCCGCGACGACGAGAAGGTCGCCGAGGCGATCGGTGTCCCGACCCTGCGCTACAAGGTGGGCGTGTTCGCCCTCAACGGCGTGATCGCCGGGATCTCGGGCGGCCTGCACGCCCAGCAGGTCAACTTCATCAGCCCCGGCAGCACGTTCTCGCTGCGGGTCCCGGTGTTCGTGATCCTGATGAGCGTCGTCGGCGGTCGCCGGCACTGGTTCGGTCCCGTGCTCGGCGCGGTGCTGATCTACACCGTCACCGACCGGATGTCGGGCGCCGGCTACGCCGAGTTGAGCCAGATCGTGCTGGCCCTGGTCCTGATCACCGCCACGCTGTTCCTGCGAGGCGGCATCTCCACGCGCCTGCTGGAACGTCCCGTGCCGCCGGTCGTCGCCCTGGTCGCGGTCACGGCGATCAGTGCGCTGTTGACCGACAGCACGGCGATCACCGTGTTCGCCTACGGCCTCGTCGCCGCCCTGGTGGTGCTGTTCCTCCCGGCGCGGGTCGTGCCGGGCACGGGATCCGGACGCCGACGTCGACCGCCAGGCGGTGCGGCGGAGCCGGTGCTCGGCCGCGACGAGGACGCCGACGTGGCACCGCAGGAGAGCGGCCGATGAGCGAACCGCTGTTGCGCTGTGAGGGCCTGACCAAGACCTTCGGTGGTCTGCGCGCCGTCGACGGCGTCGACTTCGAACTGCGAGCGGGCGAGGTCCGCGGCCTGGTCGGCCCCAACGGCTCGGGCAAGTCCACCACCATCAACCTGCTGAGCGGCCACCTGCCGATGGACTCGGGGACCATCGCGATCGAGGGGACCCGGATCGAGCGCCTCGCGCCCCACAAGATCAGCGGTCTGGGCCTCGCCCGGACCTACCAGATCCCGCGTCCGTTCAGCACACTGACCGTCCACGAGAACGTCCGGGTCGCCGCCCACTTCGGCGCCACCGACTCACGCCCCGACGACATCGACGCCGAGGCCGACAGGTGGGTCGAGTTCGTCGGTCTGGCGCCGGTCGCCGGCCTGCTGCCCGACACCATCACCCTGCACCAGCGCAAGCTGCTGGAGCTCGCCCGGGCACTGGCGACCCGCCCCCGCGTGCTGTTCCTCGACGAGGTACTCGCGGGCCTCAACCCGCGCGAACTGGTCGAGGGCATCGAGCTGGTGCACCGCATCAAGGGGCTCGGCATCAGCATCGTGGTCGTCGAGCACATCATGCGCGTCATCCTCGACCTCTGCGACCACCTCACCGTCCTCAACTTCGGCAAGGTCATCGCGCAGGGGCAACCCGAGGAGTGTCTGCGCGACGACGACGTCGTCACCGCCTACCTCGGAGGCCACCATGCTTGAGGTTGCAGGCGTCAGCGCCGCCTACGGCGAGGCCGAGGTCCTCCACGACGTGTCCCTGCGGGTCGAGGAAGGCGAGATCGTCGCGTTGCTCGGCCCCAACGGCGCCGGCAAGACCACGCTCGCCAAGGCCCTCATGCGCCTGATCCCGGTCAGCGCCGGGACGATCCGCCTCGGCGAGACCGACCTGCTCGCCAGGCCCCGCCACGAGGTCGCCGCCGCGGGGCTCGCGATCGTGCCGGAGGGCCGGCGGCTGTTCACCAAGCTCACCGTCGAGGAGAACCTCGAACTGGGCGCCTACAGCCCTGCGGCGCGGCGCGAGTTGAAGCAGACCAAGGAGATGGTCTTCGGCCTGTTCCCGCGCCTGCTCGACCGACGTCAGCAGCTGGCCGGCACCCTGTCCGGTGGCGAGCAGCAGATGGTCGCGCTCGGGCGCGGACTGATGGCCAAGCCGTCCTTCCTCGTCATGGACGAGCCGTCGCTGGGCCTGAGCCCGCTGCTCGTCGACACCATGTTCGAGCTGATCCAGGACGTGGTGAAGCTCGGCGTCGGCGTCCTGCTGGTCGAGCAGAACGTGGCGCGCACGCTCGAGATCGCCAGCCGGGGCTACGTCCTCGAGCAGGGCCGCATCGTCCAGCACGGCTCGCGCGAGGAACTGCTCGGCAGCTCACGGATCCGCGAGGCCTACCTGGCGCTCTGACGCGCCAGCCACCACGACCACCGACCCGGGAGGCAGGCATGAGCGACCACCTCGAGGTGGTGCACCACGACGGCTACGACCCCGCCATCAACTCGCTGTTCGTGCCGGCGATCAAGGTGCGGTCCGGCCACCCCGTCTACATCTCCGGGGTGACCGCGGCGCCGGTCTACCACGACCACCCGCACATCCCCGAGGACTTCGACGCCATCCCGCTGGACGCGCAGAGCCAGGTGGCGCTGGTGTTCGAGCACCTCGACCAGGCGCTGGAGGCGGCCGGTTGCCAGCGCTCGGACGTGGTCATGCTCACGCGCTTCCTCGTCGACGTCGAGGGCGACCAGGACGTCATCAACCGGGCCCAGGGCCAGTACTTCGGCGACCACCTGCCCACCAGCACGACGGTGCAGATCGTGCGGCTCGCCACCGACCCGCGTCTGCGCCTGGAGATCCAGGCCGTCGCCATCGCCCAACCCTGATGGCCTGGATCGAGCTCCCGGATCCGTCGACCGCCCAGGGGTCCCTCGCCGACGCGTTCGCGGCCGGGGAGGCCCGCTACGGGCAGGTGCTGCAGACCTGGCGCGCGGTCGGCATGGTCGAGGGCGCCTTCGAGGCCTATCTGCCCTACCTGTCGGCCGTGGTGGGACCCGGGCGCGTGCCGATCCGGGTCAAGGACCTCAGCGCTCTACGCGTCGCCGTCCTCAACCGTTGCCGCTACACGATCAGCCACCGGGTCGCGTCGGCCCGCCGCAACGACCTCGACGAGCGCGACATCCTGGCGATGGGGGATCCGGCCGCGGCGGAGCTCGACGAACCGCTCGCTGCCGCGGTCGCGTTCACCGACGCGGTGACGCTGTCCCCGCCGACGACGTCGTACCTCGACGTTCCGCAGGCGGTCGCCCCGGACGTGCTCGTACGGTGCAAGGCGGTCTTCGACGAGCACCAGATCGCGGAACTCACCCTGTCGATCAGCCTGTGGAACGCGCTCGCACGCTTCCACCGCGTGCTCGGCCTCGACCTCGACATGCCCCCACCACCCCCCGAACTCGAGCCCCGCTGACCCGCGGCCGGGGCGTGCGGGCGAGCGCCGCCTGTCCACTTTCGTGCGGGGACACGAAAGCGGGGACGCTCGGGTGCCCGCAGCGCCGTATCCCCACCGGTTTCGTTCAGGGGCACGAAAGCGGGGACCGCTCGGGTGCCCGCAGCGCCGTATCCCCACCGGTTTCGTTCAGGGGCACGAAAGTGGGGGCGCGGCGCGGCGGGCCGCGGCGGGGGCCGCGCGCGCGCCGGTTTTCGTGCGGGGAGCCGAGAGTGGGGGTGGGCGGCGCGGCGCGCGCGGTGCGGTCCGCGGGGCGTGGGAGCGGTCAGGGGGTGGTGAGGCCGGCGAAGTCGCCGCTGGCGTGGGAGACGCGGCCCTCGACGACGGTGAGCTCGCTGCGGAGCCGGCGGATCGCGTCGTCGTCGACGGTGAAGTAGTCGTCGTCGAGGACGGCGAGGTCGGCGGCCATGCCCGGCTCCAGTGCGCCGCGGTCGTGCTCCTCGACGCTGAACCACGCGCTGCCGCGGGTGTAGGCGTGCAGGGCCTCCTCGCGGGTCAGGCACTGCCGGGGGTCCCGCTCGGGGCCGTCGTCGTAGGTGCGACCCGTCACCAGCCACCACAGCGACACCCACGGGTTGGGGGAGGCGACGCGCGTGGCGTCGGTGCCGGCGCCCAGCGGGATGCCGCGGTCCAGGATGTTGCGCAGTGGCGGGCCGCGCCGCACCGCCTCCTCGCCCCACACGCGTGCGGAGTCGGTCGCGCGGTACACGAGGCGGTCCTGGACGGCGATGCCGGCGCCGAGCCGGGCGACCCGGTCGAGGTTGTGGTCGCTGATCGGCTCGACGTGTGCGAGCGACCAGCGCAGTCGGGCGATCGGCACCTGCCGGTGGACGCGCTCCCAGACGTCGAGCACCGCGGACGTCGTGTCGTCGAGCACGGCATGTATGTGCAGCGGCCACCCGGCACGGGCGACGTCGAGGAGGATGCGCTCGAGCTCGTCCTGGGCGGCGGGCGCGACGCTGAAGTCGTGCAGGCCCTCGAGGTCGTGGCAGCCGAAGTGGGCGATCTCGCCGACACCGACGTGTTGCAGCCACGCGTCGCCGAACCCCGGACGGGTGTGGCGGACCCAGGCGCCGATCTCGTCGGCCTCGCCCCCACGGGTGGCGGCACAGACGTACAGCCGCAGCTTGAGCGGGAGCGGGCCCTGCCGCCACAGCTCGAACAGCGGACGGTACGAGTCGGGGGTCATGCCGAGGCCACCGGCATCGATGGCTCCGGTCAGCCCGTACCCCGCGAGCGACCGCAACATCGCTTGGGTCGAGGTGGACGGTTCCTGCGGACTGGGTGCGGGGCCCTGACCGAGGCAGTGCTGGAACGCGCCGATGCCGCGCACGACGCCGGTCGGCTCGCCGGTGGCCGCGTCGCGGTCGTAGGCCCCGCGTTCGGGGTCGGGGGTTCCGCGGTCGATCCCGGCCGCCCGCAGGCCGGCGGCGTTGAGCACCGCCTCCTCGTACAGCAGTTGGACGTAGACGGGGTGCTCGGGCGCGAGCGCGGTGAGCTCGGCCGACGTGGGGCCACGCCGTTCGCGGAACTGGCCGCCGTGCCAGCCGCCGACGACGCGGATCCAGGTGCCCGGTGGTTGGGTGTCGACCTGCTCGCGGATGATGTCCAGACCGGCTTCGAGCGAGTCGACCTCGAACCAGAACCGCTCCTGGTCCCAGGTCAGCCCGCCGCGCACCACGTGGATGTGCGAGTCGATCAGGCCGGGCACGACCGTGCGGCCGGCGAGGTCGACCACCTCGGTCGCGGGGCCGATCAGGTCCTGCAGGTCGCGGTCCGCACCCACACGTGCGACCGCACCGCCGCGCAGGGCGACGGCCTCGACGGGTGCGGCGTCGGTCTGCGCGTGCACCTTCCCCGAGCGCAGCACCAGGTCTGCGTGCCCGGAGGAACCGCTGCGCCTGGCCCGAGTTGGCCACTGGATCGTCATCGCCGTGTCTCCTGCCGGCTTCGGTTCTACCAGGAGCGAAAAACTGTTGCAACCGTTTGCATCGGCGCGTAGGGTGAGGCTGCGCTGGGAGGCGCGAGACGGAGCAGAAACGGGACAGGCGCGCCGCGCGCGTGCCGGAAAGGGGGGCCGGGATGGGCCGGCTGCTGCTGCAGGGAGGGTGTGTCCTGACCATGGACAAGGACATCGGGGACCATGCGGTCGCCGACGTCTTGATCGAAGACGACAAGATCGCCGCCGTCGGGGTCGATCTCGACGTCGGGGACGCCGAGGTGGTCGACGTGCGGGGCCGGATCGTGATCCCGGGCTTCGTCGACACCCACCGCCACACCTGGGAGGCGGCCATCCGTGGCTGCGCCCCGAACGCGACGCTCGACGACTACTTCGTCGAGGTGCTGGACAGCTTCGCACCCGTCTACCGGGCCGAGGACGTCTACGCGAGCAACCTCGCCGGCGCGCTGGAGTGCCTCAACGCGGGCATCACCACGCTGGTCGACTGGTCGCACATCAACAACACGCCCGAACACCCCGACGCGGCGATCGCCGCGCTCAAGGAGGTGGGCATCCGCTCGCAGTACGCCTACGGCAGTGCGAACACGTCGCTGGCGGACTACTGGTTCGAGTCCAAGATCGTGATGCCGGCCGACGACATCCGCCGCATCCGCGACACCTACTTCAGCAGCGACGACGGCCTGCTCACGATGGCGCTGGCGACCCGCGGCACGGGATTCTGCGTCGACGACGTCGTCACGCAGGAGTGGAAGCTCGCCCGCGAACTCGGCATCCCCATCACCGTGCACGTGGGCATGGGGCGGCTCGCCGGCCGCTTCTCCATGGTCAAGAACCTCGACCGGCTCGGACTGCTCGGGCCCGACATCACCTACGTCCACGCCTGCTACCTCGACGACGAGGAGTGGCGCATGGTCCGCGACAGCGGTGGCACCATCTCGATCGCCGCGCAGGTCGAGCAGCAGATGGGCCACGGCTACCCGCCGACGGGCCGGGCGCTGGCCGAGGGCCTGCGTCCGTCGCTGTCCATCGACGTCGTCACGACCGTGCCGGGGGACATGTTCACGCAGATGCGGGCGGCGTTCGGTGGCGAGCGTGCGGCGGTCAACTCCGACTGCTGGCAGGCCGACGTCGACATCCCCGACACGATGCTGACCGCCCGGCAGTTGCTGGAGATGGCCACCATCGACGGTGCGTACGTCGCCGGCGTCGAGGACCGGACCGGTTCGCTGACCCCCGGCAAGCAGGCCGACATCGTCGTGATCGACGGCACGGCCCCCGGCACCGCTCCGGTGATCGACCCGGTCGCCACCGTGACCTTGGCCGCCGACGTCTCCAACGTCGAGTCGGTGCTCGTCGCGGGACAGTTCAAGAAGCGCGACGGCAAGCTCGTCGAGGACTTCGGGCGGGCCCGTGACCTCGTGACGGCGTCCCAGGAGCACCTCGTCTCGCAGGTCAAGCACCAGCCCGGCTGGCTGCTGGCCTGACGCCCACGTCGCCGCGCCCCGGCCACGGGGCGCGGCCGCCCCTGCCCGCACGGACACAAGGAGCCCACGTGAGCCTTCGGCACCTCGTCGCCCTGGCGACGGACGCGCAGTACGACACCCCGACGATCTTCGACGGCCACAGCGAGGGGCACACCCGCTGGGACGTCGTCGGACCCGACCGCGGCTCGGTCCACATGGGCTTCGGCATCTGCCAGCTCGACGCCGCCGGCACCATCGACTGGCACCTGCACTCCTTCGAGGAGAGCTTCTTCGTCCTGTCGGGCGAGGTCGTCGTCGAGACCCCGGAGGGCTCGTTCCGCCTCGTCGAAGGCGACTACGGCGTCGTGCCGGTCGGTGTCCCGCACGCCTGGCACAACGACGGCGACCAGCCGGCGAGGTGGGCCGAGATGCTGGCGCCCCAGGGCCGCTCGGGCGACGCGACCGACACGTTCTTCGTCGACGCGCCCCCGGGACGGTGGGCACCGGGCGCGGACGCGGGGGCGGGCGAGCCGCAGCTGCTGGATCCACGCGATCCCCGCTGCCGCTCGTTCGGGCACTTCGAGCCGCACCACATGGAGCCGTCGCAGCAGACCCAGGACAAGCTGGCGCTGTCGGCGAGCATGCGCACCGCGCTGCTGGTGTACAGCGGCATCAGCGTCAAGATGATGGTCGACTCCGACCTCGGCGCGTTCCTGGCCACGATGTTCATGGTCCAGTACGAGCCGGGTGGGTTCGCCGGCGCCCACGACCACCCTTTCGAGGAGGCCTACCTGATCCTCGAAGGCGAGGTCGAGACCGTCATCGACGGTCGGACCTACCGCCTCGGGCCGGGCGACGTCGCCTTCGCCGGCGTCGCGTCCACCCACGAGTTCGCCAACGTCGGCGACGGGCCCGTCCGCTGGCTCGAGACCCAGGCGCCGCAGCCGCCAGGACGCCACTCCTACCGCTTCGCCCGGGACTGGGCCTACCTCGAGCAGCAGCTCGGGCACACACACGACCACTGACGACCGCAGGCGCGACCGCGCGCCGGGACACGAGCAAAGGACGAACGTGGGAACTCCAACAGGTGCCGTCGTGGTCGTCGGGGCGACCTCCGGGATCGGCCTGGCGACCGCCCGCCACTACACCGACCTCGGTCACGAGGTGTGGGTGACCAGCCGTGACGCCGGCCGCGCCGAGGAGACGGCGCGCGAGCTGGGCGGCAGCGCCCGCGGCATCGCGCTCGACCTCGCCGACCCGGGCTCGATCGCAGGTGCGCTGGCCGACGTCGGGCCCGTCGCGCGGCTGGTCATCGCCGCCGTCGACCGCGACGAGAACACCGTCCGCGACTACGACCTCGAAGGCGCCATGCACCTGGTGACGCTCAAGCTGGTCGGCTACACCGAGGTGGTGCACGCGCTGGTCGACCGTCTCGGCGACGACAGCTCGATCGTGCTCTTCGGCGGGCTGGCCAAGGACCGTCCCTACCCGGGTTCGACCAGCGTGAGCACCGTCAACGGCGGCGTCATCGGCATGGTCCACACGCTCGGGGTCGAGCTGGCGCCGGTGCGGGTCAACGCCATCCACCCCGGCATCGTCGGGGACACGCCGTACTGGGACAGCAAGCCGGACGGCGCGCTGGACCCCATCGTGGACCGAACCCCGCTCGGCCGGCTCGTCACCACCGACGAGGTGGTGCACGCGACCGTGTTCCTGCTGGAGAACTCGGGGGTCACCGGCGTCAACCTCAACGTCGACGGTGGTTGGATGCTGCGCTGATGCCCGCCCGGGGAGGACGCCGCCATGGCGGTAGGTGAACGGCCGACGGTGACCATCCGCGACGTCGCGCGGGCCGCCGACGTCCACGTGTCGACCGTGTCACGCGCCCTCGATCCCCAGAAGCAGTGGCTGATCGCCGAGGCGACCCGGCTGCGGATCCTCGAGGTGGTCGAGGAGCTCGGCTACCGGCCCCACCGCGGTGCCAGCGGTCTGCGCCGGGGACAGACGCGCACGATCGGTGTCGTCGTCCCCGACCTCGGCAACCCGCTGTACGCCCCGTTCCTGCGCGGGGTCGCGCGGGCGCTGGACGCCGCCGACTTCATGCCGCTGGTCACCGACACCGAGGACGACCACGATCGCCTCGTGCGGATCCTGCGGCATCTCGAGGAACGCCGCGTCGAGGCCGTCATCACCACGGCTGCACGCGAGGGCGACGTCGCGCTGCTGCAGCAACTGCGCGCCTCGGGCACCGAGGTGGTGTTGGCGGTGCGGACGCTGTCGGACAGCGGCCTGCCGACGGTCCCGCACGACGACGTCCTCGGCGGGCGGATCGCGGTGGACCACCTGCTCGAACTCGGACACCGCCGCATCGCCCAGGTCCAGGGGCCGCTGGACGTGGAGCCGTTCCGCGCCCGCTCGCAGGGGTGTGAGGACGCGCTCGCCGCGGCCGGCCTGGCGGTGGTCGCACGCGCGCAGGCCGCGTCGAGTCCCACGGTCGCCGAGGGGGAGCGGCACACCCTCGAACTCCTGCGCAGCTGCGGCGACGCACCGCCGACCGCCTTGTTCGTCCAGAACGACCTGCTCGCGCTCGGTGCGCTGTCGGCACTGCGGTCGCGCGGGTTGCGCTGCCCCGAGGACGTCTCCGTCGTCAGCTACAACGACGCCTTCTTCGCCGCCTACACCCAGCCGGCGCTCACGACCGTCCGCCTCCCGGCGCACGCGATCGGCTATGCGGCGGGCCGGCTGGCGCTGCGCCACGTGGCGGGTGAGGACGGCGACGTCGGCACCTCGGTGCAGCCCGAGCTCGTGGTCCGTGACTCGGCGGCAGCGCCGGCAACCGGATCACCACCCGCGGCCTGATCTCTTCGCCGCGGCCGGATCGCCGCCCCCGGCCGGATCACCGTCCACCCGACCGTCGTCGCAGGAGCGTCCCGTGTCCTCCCCAGCGCCCTCCCACCGTGCCGAGGGCTTCGAGCTGCTCGGCTACACCGATCTCGACGGCCGGCCGGGCTTCAAGTTGGCCCTGCAGGTCACCGGGGGCCGGTGGTGGTTGTACGTAACCCGCTTCTGGGAGCCGGGGGTGTGGATCGTGGACGTGACCGACCCGACCTCGCCGGCCGTCGTCGACGAGATCCCCGGTCCCGACGATCCCAACGTCGCGACCTGGCAGGTGCAGGTGGCCGACGGGCTGCTGGTGCTCGGGCTCGAGCACCGGCCTCTCCCCTGGGGCGGCGACCCCACGGCCGCCGGGGCCGAGGGCTTGGAGTTCTGGGACGTCGCCGACCCCACCTCGCCGCGGCGCCTGTCGGGGTACGCGTACGGCGGGCACGGCACCCACCGCAACCACTACACCGGCGGCAACCTCGTCCACGTGACCGCGTCCGTACCCGGGTTCGAGGGCAACATCTACTCCATCCTCGACATCGAGGACCCGGCCCGACCACGCGAGGTCGGCCGCTGGTTCCTGCCCGAACAGTGGGTCGCGGGCACGGCGCCGGGTGCGGCGCCCGGCCGGCGGATCTCGTTGCACGGCCCGCCGTATCCGCACGGGGATCGGGCCTATCTGCCCTACGGCGCCGCGGGCATGGTCGTGCTCGACATCAGCGACGTCCGGACGCCGCGGCTGGTGTCGCGGCTCGACATCGGTGGCGCCTTCAGCAGCATGATCGCGATGCACACCGCGATCCCGCTGCCCGGTCGGGGGCTGGTGGCGGTCAACACCGAGGCGATCGCCGAGCGCAGCGAGGAGGCCTACAACTTCGCCGGACTGGTCGACGTCACCGACGAGCGCGAGCCCCGACTCGTGTCCCTGCTGCCCGTCCCCGTCCCACCCGACGGCGCCGACTTCGCCAACTTCCAGCGTCGCGGTGGCCGCTTCGGACCGCACAACCAGCACCACCCCCAGAACGGCGCACCGCACCTGTTCCAGTCCGAGGACCTGCTCTACCTGACCTGGTTCAACGCCGGGCTGCGGGTCTACGACATCAGCGACCCGTACCTGCCGCGCGAACGCGGCTGGTTCCTGCCCGACGACCCGGTCGAGCGCCGCGGTCTGCTGCCGCGCGGGGCGCTGGTGACCCAGTCCGAGGACGTCCTCGTGGACAACCGCGGGGTGGCCTACCTGACCGACAAGAATCACGGTCTGCACGTGCTCCGCTTCACCGGGTGAGGGGCGCTGAAACTTCTCTGAATTCGGGCCGGTCGCGTTGACGCTGGGGGAAGCGCTCCGTACGGTTTGGGGCAACAAACGTTTGCAGTGCCGGTGCACCTGCAGACGCGAAGGACTCGACAGGACGTCGCCCGCCACAAGCGCGACGTCCGGCGTCGGACGGCTCACCTGCCGTCCGGGCGCCCACGGGAGTGTCGATCCGCACCGTGCCCGACGCGATGACGTCGGGTCACCTCGACGTGCACACCCGTCCGGTGACAGGGGAGAGACCATGGACGCGACGACGGCCGCACCCGACCGCATCGTCATCTCGGATCTCTGCAAGTCCTACGGCGACCTGACCGTGTTCGACGGCATCGATCTGGCCGTCGGCGAGGCGGAGATCGTGTCGTTGGTGGGCCCTTCGGGGTGTGGCAAGACGACGCTGTTGCGCTGCATCGACGGCCTCATCCCGGCGACCGCGGGCCAGGTGAGCATCGACGGTGAGCCGGTCACCGAACCTCGCGAGGGTGTCGCCATCGTGTTCCAGCACTTCGGCCTGTTCCCGTGGAAGACCGTGCAGGACAACGTCGGCTACGGGCTACGCATGGCCGGCATGAGCAAGCGCGAGGTCCGCAAACGTGTGCCGAAATTCATCCAGTTGGTGGGGCTCGAGGGCTTCGAAGAGTCCTACCCGTATCAACTCTCCGGCGGCATGCAGCAGCGAGCCGGACTGGCGCGCGCGCTGGCCATCGAACCACGGGTGCTGCTCATGGACGAGCCGTTCGGCGCCCTCGACGCGCAGACGCGCGAACTGCTGCAGTTCGAGTTGCTCAGCATCTGGCAGCAGCAGCCGACCTCGATGGTCTTCGTCACCCATGCGATCGAGGAAGCGGTCCTGATGGGCCACCGGATCGTGCTGCTCAAGGGCCGTCCGAGTTCGGTCGCCGAGGTCATCGAGGTGGACCTGCCGTGGCCGCGCACCCGCGAGACGTTGTCGCTGCCCCGCTTCCAGGAGATCCGCGAGCACGTGTGGGGCCAGTTGATGGGTGAGGCCGCAGCCGCCGTCCGCGAGCAGCACTGAAACCGTCACCGACGACGTTGCGGCCCAACGGTCGCGAGGAGAGGGAGACCCATGCGAACGAGGACGAGAACCGGCCTGCGGTCGGTCACGGCCGCCGCGGCGGCGCTGGCGCTGGTACTGGCCGGCTGCGGTGGTGGCGACGACCCCCAGACGGCACCGGGCGACGAGCCCGGTGACGCCGCCGAGCCGGGGGCTGACGCCGGTACCGACGCCGATGCCGATCCCGACGCCGAGCCCGGCGTCGAGCTCGAGGACGTTCCCCCGATCACCGTCGGCACCATCGGGATCCCCTCGATCTTCTCGATGGTGATGCCGGCCGTCGCCGAGGAGGCCGGGTTCTACGACAAGTACAACGTCGACGTCACCTCGCGCCCCATGGAGACCGGCGTGGACGCGGCCAGGGCCGTGCAGGGCGGGGACCTCGACATCGCCTGGTCGCCGACCGGGCCGGTCATGACCTTCGCCGGCACCGGCGTCGACGTCGCCGCGTTGATGGGCATGGACAACATCGACTGGCTGGTCGGAACGACCAATCCCGACATCCAGGCGTGTGAGGACCTCGCCGGCGAGACCATCGGCGTCGACTCGGTCGGTGGTGCGCGCTACAGCGTGCTCGAGATCATCCTCGACTCCTGCGGTCTGTCGATCGACGACGTCGACGTGGCCGGGTTCCCGGGACCCGCCGCGATCCAGGCCGTGGTCGCCGACCAGATCCAGACCTCCGTGATCCACATCGACGACGTCTACGTGATCGAGGAGCAGGGCACCCAGACGATGGAGGTGGTGGCCTTCCTCGCCGACTCCGACCCCAACCAGCACTACCTGGTGCTGTGGACGCTTCGCAGCTCGATCGATGACAACCGCGAGTCCTACGTCCGGCTGTTGGCCGCGTACACCGAGGCGGTGCGGTGGATGAACGACCCCGCGAACGAGGACGAGGTGGTGCGTATCGGCGCCTCGGCGACCGGACACAGCGAGGAGGTGGTCCGCAACTCCATGGCCGACTTCCTGGAACTCGAGTTCTGGCCCGTCGACCGTCACGGGCTCCCGGAGGAGAAGCTCGAGGCGACCATCGACGAACAGGTCCGGCTCGACAACATCCCCGAAGGGGACGCCCCCGCCTACGACGACGTCGTCGACGTGTCGATCTGGGAGGACGCGTTCGACCTCGTCGAGCAGGTCACCGGCAGCTGACCCCGCCCGTGCGGGCCGTCGCTCTCGCCTCGGCCCGCACGCGGCGTCCCTGCGTCGACGACCGGAGAGATGGACACCTTGACCACGATGCGAGCGCACGCGCCGAAGTACCTCGTGTACGCGGCCAGCCTGCTGGTGGGCGCGGTTGCCTGGGAGGTCGTCGGGCACCGCACCGACCCGATCTTCCTGGTGCCGCTCTCGGACACGTTGGTGAGGTTGTGGGAGCTGACCTCCAGCGGGGTGCTGCCGCGGGCCCTGGTGGCCTCGTTGCAGGTGTTCGGCCTGGGGCTGTTCTTCGGTGTGGTGGTCGGCGCGCCGGCCGGGCTGCTGTTGGCTCGCATCCGGTTCCTGCGGGAGGGTGCCGAGGGCTATGTCACGGCGGCCTACGCCACCCCGATGGTGGCGCTCATCCCGTTCATCCTCGCGATCTTCGGCTTCGGGTTCACGCCCAAGGTCATCGTGGTGTTCCTGTTCACCGTGTTCCCGATGATCATCAGCGTCTTCGAGGGTGCGCGCTCGGTCGATGAGAAGTTCCTCGAGGTCGCCCGCTCGTTCCGGGCCAGCGAACGGGAGATCTGGCGCGACGTGGTGCTGCCCTACACCCTGCCGTTCGCCATGACGGGCCTGCGTCTCGCGATCGCCCGCGGCCTGGTCGGCATGATCGCCGCGGAGTTCTTCCTCGCCGTGGCGGGTCTCGGTGAGTTGATCCTGGTCACCTCGCGGCGGTTCGACACCGGCGGGGTGTTCGCCTCGATCCTGGTGGTCTGCCTGCTCGGGGTGACGTTCATGGCCATCGGGCAACGTCTCGAGGACCGGTTCGCCGCGTGGCGGGAGGTGGGCCGATGAGCACGGCCACCCGTGCCTCGACGACGGCGGGCAGGACCGCCCCGGCGGCGCCGCCCCGGCCGCCGTGGAAGCGCATCCCCTACCGGCTGCGCGCGCGTGTCGCCGTCGGACTGCTGCTGCTGGCGTTGTGGGAGGTGGGGATCCGGCTGCTGGCCCCGCCCTACGCGGCGCGCCCGTCCACCGTGGCACCGGTCGTCCCCGAGGTGCTCACGTCGGAGCAGTTCCTGACCGCGTTCGCCGGCACGATGGTCCCCATCGCGCAGGGGCTGGCGATCGGGATCGCGCTCGCCGTGCTGGTGGGTCTGGCGATGGGGCGGATCCGGTGGGTGGAGTGGGCGCTGCGCGGCTACACCAATGCCCTGTTCGCGCTGCCCATGGTCGCGGTCGTGCCGCTCATCACCATGTGGCTCGGCTACACCGAGGCGTCGCGGCTGGCGATCGTGATCTTCGCGACCTACTTCCCGATGGTGCTGTCGGTCTACGACGGCGCCCGGGCGGTCTCGGGTCGCTACCTCGAGGTGGCCGCCACCTACCGGGCGCCGCGCCGTCACGTCTGGTTCGGTCTGGTGCTGCCGGCGTCTATCCCCTACCTGCTGACCGGATTCCGGCTCGCGTCGGGGCGCGCGCTGGTGGGCGCCGTCGTCGCCGAGTACATCATCAGCATCCCGGGCCTGGGGTTCTACATCCTGCTCAACGCCCGCAGCTTCCGGCATCCCGAGGCGTTCGTGGCCGTTCTGGCGCTGGCTGGGGTCGGGGTCGGCATCGTCGTCGCGGTGCGTTGGGCGACCCGGCGTTTGGCGCCCTGGTACGCCGCGGAGTCGCGGTGATGACCCGCGAGGCGTGCGACGGGTGGGTGCCCGGGGGCGTGTTGTTGACAACGTCCGCAACTTCCGGCAATGTTCCCTGCAAACGTTTGTAGCGCGAGGATGGACCACATGACAGATCAGGCCGCACCGACCATCGGTTGGCTCGGGACCGGACGCATGGGCTTCGAGCTCGCCGTCCGGTTGCTCAACTCCGGCACCTCGCTGAAGGTCTGGAACCGCACACGCGAGAAGGCCGAGCCGTTGGCCGGCCTCGGCGCGACGGTGGTCGACCGCCCCGCCGACCTCGCCGACTGCGACATCGTGTTCAGCATCGTCTCGTCCTCCGACGTCTTCGTCGACGTCACCCTGGGGGAGGGCGGTCTGCTCACGGTCGACGGGTCGGTTCCGGGTCTGCTGGTGGACTCGTCCACCATTTCCGCCGACGCCTCCGAGCGGGTGCGCCAGGCCGCCGACAAGGTCGGCTGCAAGCTGCTGGCCGCGCCGGTCAGCGGCAGCCCGAAGGTGATCAAGTCGGGTCGTCTCGGCGTCGTGGCCTCGGGTCCGCGCGAGGCGTTCGACACCGCGCGTCCCTACCTGGAGCGCTTCGGAAACACCGTCACCTACGTGGGCGAGGGCGACCACGCCCGCCTCGTCAAGATCTGTCACAACCTCATCCTCGGCGTCGTGACCCAGGTGCTGTCCGAGACGACGGTCCTGGCCGAGAAGGCCGGCATCGCCCGGGCCGACTACCTCGAGTTCATCAACGGCAGCGTCATGGGCTCGGTGTTCACCAACTACAAGACGCCGGGGCTGGTCAACCTCGACTTCTCGCCGACGTTCACCGGACACCTGCTGCGCAAGGACTTCGAGCTCGGGCTGGACGCCGCCCGCGAGCTGGATGTCGCCCTGCCCGTGTCGGCCCAGGTCCACCAGATGGTCGTGGACATGATCGGCAACGGCCTCGGCGACGAGGACTTCTCGCACCTGCTGACCATGGCGGCGCGCGGCGCAGGTCTCGAGCTCACCTCCGAGGACCGCGACGACGTCTCCGACGGGCTCACGCCCCCCATCGACGATCTCTCGCAGCGTCGCCCCGAGTGACGTCGCGCACGACTTCGGCGCCGGTCTGCGTTCGCCGCGGGCCGGCGCCGAGCCATGTCTCCGCCGCAGGCGAGGGGAGCCGACCGTGACGACCTCCTCCGCCGGCTACCTCCGCTTCAGCGACGACGAGCACGCCCGCCGCGCGGATCTCGTCCGGGCTTTGCTCGACGACGAGGGTCTCGACGCCGTCGTCGTCTTCGGGTGGTCCGCGCTCGGCCGCGCGCTGCAGGCCGACGTGCACTACCTGTCGGGGTTCCTGGGCATGCGCGACAACTACGTGCTGTTCCCCCGCGACGGCGACCCGGTGCTGTTCGTGCAGAGCTTCAACCACGTCCCCAACGCCGCGGCGGTGTCTCCCCTGGACGACGTCCGCTGGGGCGGGGTCGACAGCGGCGAGACGCTGGGCGCGGAGCTGGCCGCGCGAGGTGCGCGGGAGGTCGGCGTGGTCGGGCTCATGCCCTACCAGCACCACGAGCGGATGCGGGCGAGGTCGGGAGCGCGGCTGCGCGACCTCACGTCCGCGTTCCGGCGTCTGCGGGTGGTCAAGAGCGACGAGGAGCTGGCGTGGCTGCGGCGCGGTGCCGCCCACACCGACGCCGCCATGGCCGCACTCCGCGAACAGATGCGACCGGGGATGCGCGAGTACGAACTCGCCGACGTGATCGAGCGCGCCTACACGCGCGCAGGCGGACTGACCACGTTCCACTACCTGGCCTCGACGCCGAGGTCGGCACCAGACCGGTGCGTGCCCGCCCAGGTGCTCTCGGACCGGGTGCTGCGGGCCGGCGACGTGGTCACGACCGAGATCAGCGCCTCCCACGGTGGCTATGCCGGCCAGTCGCTGCGGACCTTCGTCCTCGAGGCGGAGCCGACCCCGCTGTTCGCCGAACTGCACGAGGTGGCGCTCGAGGTGTTCCACGCGGTGGTCGCGGCGATGCGGCCCGGTGCGACCGAGCAGGACGTCCTCGACGCGGCGAGCCCCATCGCGGCGCACGGCTTCACGATCGTCGATGCGCTGGTCCACGGCTTCGGGATCGGGATCCTGCCGCCGTCGATCCGGACCCACGAGACCACCCACGACCCCGCGCCCTGGACCTTCGAGGTCGGCCAGACCCTGGTCGTGCAGCCCAACGTCGTGACCGCCGACGAGTCCGCGGGCGTCCAGGTCGGCGAGCTGGTCGAGATCACCCCCGACGGCGCCCGCTCGATGCACGAGTTCCCCGTCGAGCTGGTCCGTGTCGGCGCCCCGACCGCCTGAGAACGGCGAATTCAGGCGAGTTCGGCGACCTCGTGGTCCCAGCCTTCGCGGTCGAGTTCCGCGGCGAGGTCGCTCAGGAAGCGGGCCGCGTCGGCGCCGTCGACCAGGCGGTGGTCGTAGCTCAGGCACAGGTAGGTGCGGTGGCGCACCGCGAAGGTGTCGTTGCCGAAGTCGTCGGTGACCACCACCGGGCGCTTCTCGATCGTCGGCGTGGCCAGGATGCCCACCTCGGGCGGGTTGAGGATCGGCGTGTCGAACAGCGACCCGCGCGAGCCGGTGTTGGTGATCGTGAACGTGCCGCCACCGATGTCGTCGGGGGTGAGCTTGCGGTCCCGCGCCCGGGTGGCGAGGTCGGCGATGCGGCGCTGCAGTCCGACGACGTTGAGGTCCTGCGCGTCACGGATGGTGGGGACCACCAGCCCCTGGGGCGCGTCGACCGCGAGGCCCAGGTTCACCGAGGTGTGGAACACGACCTCACCGCCCTCGAGGTCGATCGACGCGTTCAGCAGCGGGTGCCGCTGCAGCGTCTTTGTCGTGGCGCGCGCGATGAAGGCCAACGGCGACAGGCTGGTGCCGTGTCGGGCACGGTGTGCGGCGTTGACCGCCGCCCGGACGTGCATGATGCGGGTCACGTCCGCCTCGACGGCCGCGGTGAGCTGGGCGGTCGTCTGCAGGCTCGCGAGCATGCGCTGCGCGATGATCCTCCGGGTGCGCGACAGCGGCTCGACCCGGTCCCCGGGCAGCTGGTGGGGCGGCGCCGCCGTGGGGGACGCGGCGACGGCCGGAGCGCCGTCCGCCGCTGCGGCCGTTCCGACCGGCGCGGGTGCTCCCGCAGGTGACCTCGCGCCGGTCTGGGCCTGGTCGGGCTGCTCGGCGGGTGCCTCGACGGCCGCCATGACGTCGGCGGGGGTGATGCGCCCGTCGCGCCCGGATCCGACCACGCCGCTCGGGACGAGGTCGTGTTCACGCAACAGGCGCTTCACCAGCGGGGACAGTCGCGGTCGGGTCCGCTGGGCCATCGCGCGCACGTCGTCGGGTGTGACGCGCCCTCCTGCGCCGCTGCCGGTGACGTCACCCGCAGCCAGGCCGTGCTCGCGGAGCAGGCGCTTGACGAGAGGCGACAGGGGCCCGGCGTCGGCGCGACCGGTCCCTCGAGCACCTCCGCTGCGCCGCTCGTCCCCGACGTCGCCGGCCGGTACCGGGGCATCCGCCACCACCTCCGCGGCGGTGTAGGACTCCGGGTCGCTGGGGCGGGGCTGCGCGGCAGCGTCGTCGGACGCCCCCGCCGGCGCGGCGACGTCGTCGGACGCACCGGTCGGCTCGGAGACGTCGTCGGACGCGTCGTCCCCGCCGTCGAGTTCGAGGATCGGCTGCCCGACGGCGACGACGTCGTCGATGTCGGCGAGCAGTCGGGTGACCCGCCCGGCCGCGGGGCTCGGAATCTCGGTGTCGACCTTGTCGGTACTGACCTCCGCCACGGCCTGGTCGAACGCGACCTCGTCGCCGACCTCGACCAGCCAGGCGACGATGGTCCCACTGTCGACCGACTCGCCCAACTGCGGCAGCGTCACCTGGGTGGCCATCGACGCGCTCCTTCTCGTCTCGGGAGGCTGCGCTTGACGCGCGCAGGACTTCGCGCGATGCTAGCACAGCAATCGATTGCATCGTCTGGTGCAGTCCGGGTGACCCGCTCATCGTCCGGCTGCCGATGCCGGAGGGGAGCGCAGCATGTCGAAGGCCAGCCAGGCTGACGGGCCGGCCGCGTGACGCCTCCCGAAGACGCCCCCCTCCTGCCACGACGCGCGATGACCCTGGTCGGCGGCGTCGTCCTGCTGATCTCGATCGGGGCCTTCTTCCGGGTGCCGCTCCTGCCCTCGATCGGTGACGAGCTGTCCATGAGCCCCGGGCAGCTCGGGCTGATCACCACGGTCTTCGCCCTCGGGCGACTCGTCACCGACATTCCGGCCGGCCGCATGGCCGACCGGATCCCGCCGCTCCGCTCGCTGGGCCTGGCCGGAGCCATCCTCGCCGTGGGCAGCATCGGCGTCGCGTCCGCGGGCGCAGGGGTGTGGGTGATCACGGCCGCGTTCGCGCTCGGCATCGCGTCGGCGCTGGCCAACACCACGGGGATGACGTTCTTCTCCACGGCCGCACCCGCGGCACAACGCGGTACCTCGATGGCGGTGTTCTCGGCGGCGCTGCTGGGCGGCCAGGCGCTCGGCCCTATGATCGGTGGGGCCATCGGTGGTGCGGCCGGGTGGCGGACCGCCATCGCGAGCGCCGCCGTCGTCGGCCTGGTCGTCGCACTGCTCGGTGCCTTCTCCAACCGCCTGCCGAGGCCCCCGCAGGCGGCGCCGGGGGGCGGGCACCACGGCGTCATGCCCTCGGGTCCGGACCCGACGCCCCGGCTGCAACGCTGGCTGCTGTTCTCCGTCGCCTTCTCGTTGTTCTTCATGCTCGGGTCGATGCCGCAGACGCTGATCCCGATCATCGGGGATGCACGGTACGCGTTGACGCCGGGGCGCATCGGCCTGGCCCTCGGGATCGGTGGCGCGTGTCGGTTCGTCGGCGCCATGGTCGGTGGGCGGCTCGCCGATCGCCTCTCGCGCAAGATCTCGCTCATTCCCGGCATGGCGCTGTGCACCGCTGGCATCGCGATCCTGGCCGTCGACCTCGGCGTCGCCGGGTGGGTCGCCTCGATCGTGCTGCTCTCCCTCGGCTCCTATGGCGTGTCCGTGTCGGCGACGATGCTCGCCGACCACGCCGGGGGCAGCGGCGTCGGCCGGCGCCTGGGCACCTACCGGTTCGTCGGTGACGTCGGCCTGATCGCCGGTCCGACGCTGTCTGGCGTGTTGTACGAGCGGGTGAGCGACACCGCGGCCGTGCTCCTCGTCGCCGGTCTCGTCGGCGCCGTGACGCTGCTGTGCGCGCTGCTGTTGCGCGAGACCCGCTGGATCGACGAACACCCGACGGCCGACGTCGCAGGAGGAAACGCATGACCACCGGGCCCTTCGGTTGGACCCTGCCGGACGCCGCCCAGCGGCGTGCCCTCGTCGAAGCGTCGTGGCCGCGGGCGTCGGCGCAGGAGATCGCGCGCCGCCGCGCCGCCATCGCCGAGGTGGCGGCCGAACGCGACGTCGACCTCGTGCTGGTCTACGGCGCCGACCGCGCCGGTTCCGGCGTGCCGTGGCTGACGTCGTGGCCCGTGACGCGGGAAGCGGCACTGCTGCTCGACCTGCGCAGCGGGGACGCCGACCTGTGGATCCAGTTCCACAACCACGTCCCGCTCGCCACGGAGCTGGCACAGGACTGTCGCGTCCACTGGGGTGGCCCGGTCACGGCACAGACGCTCGTCGACGCGCTGTCGGAGCGCGGTTCGGGCCGACGGCTGGGCGTGGTCGGCCCCGTCACGGTGCCGCTGAACCGCGCCCTGGCCGGGGCCGTCGACGAAATCGTCCCGCTCGGCAGCGACTACACCCGCCTCCGGCTCGTCAAGAGCCCCGAGGAGCTGGACCTGCTCGCCGCTGGTGCCTACCTGTCCGACCTCGCCGCAGCGGCGCTGCGTGACGGGATCCGCGAGGGGACGACCGACCACGAGATGGCCGACCTCGTCGAACGTGCCTACGTGCCGCTCGGTGGCACCACGCACATCCACTACTTCGGGATCACGGCGATGGACGCCCCGGATCGTGGGGCGCCGGCGCAGATCACGACCGGACGGGTGCTGGCGCGGGGCGACGTCGTCGTCACCGAGCTCTCCGCCGCCCTCGAGGGGTACGCGGGCCAGGTGCTGCGCACCATGACCCTCGACGACCGCCTCGCGGCCCCGTTCGACGAGCTGCACGCCGTCGCCGATGCGGCGTTCGACGCCGTGTGCGCCGCCATCCGCCCTGGGGCGACGGCGGGGGACGTGGTCGCAGCCTCCGGCGTGATCGAGGCGGCCGGCTACACCATCGTCGACGACCTCGTCCACGGCTTCGGCGGCGGCTACCTGCCCCCGGTGCTCGGCTCGGCGAGCCGGCCCGCCGGTCCGCTGCCCGACCTGGTGTTCGAGGCGGGGATGACGGTGGTCGTCCAACCCAACGTGACCACGCCCGACCACCGGGCCGGGGTGCAGACCGGCGAGCTGGTGGTCGTCACCGACGACGGGGTCGTGTCGCTGCACGACGTGCCGCGCGGGCCGTGGCTGGCCGCGGGCGCAGGGCGGTAGCCGGTGGACCCCCAGGCCGTCATCATCATCTTCGTGGCGATCGCCCTCGGCGCGTTGATCAAGGGCGTCACCGGGTCCGGTCTGCCGCAGATCGCGATCCCGGTCATGGCGATCTTTCTCGGGGTCGAGCGCTCCGTGGTGATCATGGCGATCCCGGGCATCGTCTCCAACGCCTGGCTGATCTGGCGCTTCCGGGGTCACTTCGGACGGACGCGGGACCTCCCGACGCTGCTGACCACGGGCGTCATCGGCGCCGTGGGGGGTACCTGGCTGCTGAAGGCGCTCGACCCGCGCATTCTCTCGGGCGTACTGGCGCTGATCATCCTGGTCTACCTCGTCGTGCGCCAGACCCGACCGGAGTTCGAGCTCTCACCGACGGCGACGCGGCGGTTGTCCCCACCCGTCGGCCTGGCGGCCGGCACGCTGCAGGGCGCCACCGGCATCTCGGGTCCGCTGGTGACGACGTGGTTGCACAGCTACCGGCTGGATCCACCGGTGTACATCGTGTCGCTCGTGACCCTGTTCCAGGTGTTCGGCACGGTGCAGGCGATCACGTTGGTCGGCCTGGGGCTGTTCACCCCGACTCGCGTGCTCGAAGGCCTGCTGGCCCTGGTGCCGATGGTCATCGCCCTGCCGATCGGCGCCCGGCTGGCGACCCGGATGTCACCGAAGACCTTCGACGTCTGGATCGTGCTGCTGTTGCTCGGTTCGGCCGGCAAGTTGGCCCACAGCGCGATCTGGGGCTGAAACGCCCCCGTGTCAGGCTGCCGGTGGGGCGGTCGACCCGCGCACCCGCAGCTCGGGCGGCAGGCGCAGGCTCATGCCGCCGGTGCCCGGGTCCTCGATCTCGGCCAGGATCAACTCGGCCGCCTTGACCCCGATGTCGTAGTGCGGGATGCGGACGCTGGTCAGCGGTGGGGCGAACCGGTCGGTGAAGGGGATGTCGTTGTAGCCGACGATGGAGACGTCGTCGGGGATGCGGATGCCACGGTCGGCGGCCACGTCGTAGCAACCGAGGGCCACGAGGTCGTTGGCCGCCACGACGGCGGTGAACGCTGCGTTCCGATCGAGCAACGCACGGAAGCCCATCACCCCCGCCTGCTGCGTGAACCAGCTGCAGAACACGATCAGATCGGGGTCGACGGGCAGATCGCAGCCGTCCATCCAGGTGAGGAAGCTCTGGTGCCGGTTGAGGCCGGTCGACACCGAGCGCGGACCGGCGAGGTGGGCGATCCGGCGGTGGCCCAGGGACGCGAGGTGGCGCACGGCGAGGCCGATGCCGACGTGGTCGTCGCCGCTGACCGACGGCAGCGGCGGCTCGTCGGCGGTGCGGTTGACGAGGACGACGGGGTAGTCCGACCGCAGCATCCGGGTCAGCATCGGGTGCTCGCGCTGGGCCGTGGCGACGATCAGCCCGTCGACACGACGGCGCGCCATCACCTCGAGGATCGCCCGCTCCTTCTCCTCGGCGTTGTCGGTGTTGGCCAGCAGCAACGTGCAGCCGGCCTCGGTGAGACGGTCCTCGATCCCGCGCACGATGGGGGGGAACAGGGGGTTGGTGAGGTCGGGGACCAGCATCCCGATCGTCATCGTGCGATTGACCTTCAGCCCCTGGGCGAGCGCGTTGGGCTGGTAACCGAGGTCGCTGGCCGCCTTCAACACCCGCGCAACCGTCACCGCGTTCACGAGCGTGCGCGTGCGCTCGTTGAGCGCCCGTGACGCCGTCGACGGGTGGACGTCGGCGCGTGTGGCGACGTCGCGCAGCGTGATCGTGCGGTTCACGGGCTCTCCCCTGCCCCTCGTTCCCGCGACGCCAGCGCGCAGCAGGGCGTGGCGAGCGCGGCACGATTCCGCACGTTCTCCCGAGGTGCGCGGCCGTCTCCCACTGGGGGAGAACGCTACGCGGTCCGTGGGCGGGCGGCAAACGTTTGTTGCGGACGGGCCGGTCGGGCCGGGGCCGCCGCGCCTCGAGGGCGACGTCGCCGCCGGATCGCCGGCCACCGACGAGCCAGAGGGCGCTCAGCGCTCACGCCGTGCGCGCCGTTCCCGAACGATCCGCGGAGGTGCGCCAGCCGTGCAGCCCGTCTGGGGCCAGTTGCAACCGATTGCCGAGGCAGGATCGGGCGAGAACCCGCCTGCGAACGGCATTCTGGGCGACTCCGGCGTCGTGCGGCGGGGGTGTCACGGGCGGCCGTCGTCCCGGCGCGCGGATCGGCGCCTCCGAGCGCGATAGGAGCCTACGGGGAGGGACCGTGGGCAGGGAGCGGACATCCCGCCCGCCAATTTCCTGCAATCGATTGTCAGAGGACGAGCGTCGTGGTTGGATGGACCGCGAGGTGGCACGGGAGCGCCATCGTCACGCGGGACCGGGTCGATCCGGTCGGGAGGATGGGATGACCAGCATGTCGACATCGCCGACGCGGTCGAGCGCGTCCGACGAGCGGGCGCCTGCCGACGTCGTCATCGACGCTCGGGACCTCGTCGTCGGCTACCGCAAGCTGCGCGAGAAGATCGAGCTCACCGCACTGACCGGGGTGACCCTGCAGATCCGCCGCGGCGAGTTCATCGCCATCGTCGGTCCGTCGGGGTGCGGCAAGACGACCTTCATCAACGTCGTCGCCGGCCTGGTCAAGCCATGGTCGGGATCGGTGTCCGTCAACGGCAAGCCCGTCAACGGGCCGAGCCCCGACCGCGCCATGGTGTTCCAGGACTACGCGCTGATGCCGTGGCGGACGGTCAAGGACAACGTCACCTTCGGCCTCGAGTTCCAGCGTCACGGGCTCAGCAAGCAGCAGCTCGAGGACCGCGTCGCGGAGTACATCGACCTCGTCGGGCTCACGGGTTTCGAGGACTCGTTCCCGTACGAGCTGTCGGGCGGGATGCGTCAACGCGTCGGGATCGCCCGGGCCCTGGCCTGCGAGCCCCAGATCCTGCTCGCCGACGAGCCCTTCGGCGCCGTCGACGCCATGACGCGCGAAGGCATGCAGGGCGAGCTCGAGCGGATCATCGCGCAGACCGGGCAGACCGTCGTGCTGATCACCCACTCGATCGACGAGGCCATCACGCTCGCCGACCGGGTCGTGGTGATCTCCCACCGACCGGGCCAGATCCGTGAGGTCGTCGACGTGCCGCTGCCACGGCCGCGTGACCCGGTCGAGGTGAAGGCCAACCCGGTCTACCACGAGCTGCGCGAGCACGTGTGGGACCTGCTCAAGGCCGAGACCTTCGGTGCGAACGTCGTGGACGAGGAGGCGCAGGCATGAGCGCGACCGTCGAGCCGAAGACCGCCAACGCGCCCGGCGCGGAGCCGGGCCGCACACCCGAGCGCAGTTTCCGCTACGGCCCGCTCAACTACCTGCGCCGGTATGGCGCCATCGGCCTGGTGATCCTCAACCTCACCACGTTCTTCATCATCTGGGAGCTGTTCGCGCGCTCCGGCGCGGTCAACCCGCTGTTCCTGCCCAAGCCCAGCGACGTCTTCACGACCATGTTCGCGGAGTTCGGGCCCGACGGGGTGCTGCGCGAGAACATCCTCATCAGTGCGCAGCTGTTCGGCAGCGGCATGCTCGCCGCCGCGGCCGTCGGGATCCCGATCGGGCTGCTGATGGGCGCGAGCCGGGTCGTCGACGCGATCATCAGCCCCTACGTGTGGGCCATGGCGTCGCTGCCCCGCGTGGCGTTGATGCCGCTGCTGATCCTGATCCTCGGGTTCACCACGACCGCGCGGTTCACGCTGGTGTTTCTCTCGGCGGTGTTCCCGATCATCATCAACTGCATGGCCGGGGTGAAGACGGTCGACCAGTCGCTGGTGCGCGCCGGACAGGTGTTCGGCGCCAACAAGGCCCAGCTGTACCGGAAGGTGATCTTCCCCTTCACCCTGCCGTTCATCATCTCCGGGCTCAACCAGGGCATGACGCGCGGCCTCGTCGGGCTGGTCATCGCCGAGATCTTCGGCGGCAACAAGGGCCTGGGCTATCTGACCAAGCGCGCGGCCGAGCAGTACAACTCGCCGCTGCTGTACGCGGTGCTGTTGATCCTGGTGATCTTCTCGCTGCTGTTCGTGCAGATCGTCCGTTGGATCGAGATCAAGGCGGCTCCCTGGCGCAACTACCAGGGCTGAGATTTTCGGCGGGACCACCCGTCGGGAAAGTGTCCCAAGGGACGTCGTGGACGGTCACTCGGCCGTGCACGGGGAGCGGGATCCGGGAGGGTCTTCCATGAAGGCAATCAAGAAGTGGCAACGCGCCGCTGCCGTGCTCGGCGCCCTGACGTTGGCGCTCACCGCCTGCGGCGGGACCGACGCGACCACGGGCAGCGAGGAGCCGGCAGCCGGCACCGACACCGACACGGACGCCGGCACCGACACCGACACGGACGCCGGTACCGACACGGACACCGACACCGACACCGGTGACGGTGGCGAGTCCGCCGCCGGTGCGGACTGGTGCGACGACACCGACGTCACCGAGTCGATCGTGGTCGGCATCAACAACCCCAACTACGCCACGCAGCTCGCGGTCGTGCTGGCCGACGAGAAGGGCTACTTCGCCGAGCAGGGCATCACCGACGTCGAGATCATCGAGACCGACGAGTACATCGCCGGCCTGATCGGTGGCAGCCTCACGATCGCGCAGGGCGACACCGACGTGACCTTCGGGTCGGCCGACGCCAGCGGTGAGGACCTGGTCTATCTCGGTACCTACCGCAACGGCGAGTACCAGATCATGGGTACCGCGCCGGGCATCGAGAACCCCGAGGACCTGATCGGCCAGCCCGTCACCGGTGGTGACCTCGAGGGCCGCAACACCTCGCTCATGCGCAAGTTCCTGCAGGAGCTCGGCGTCGACCCGGACGAGGTCGAGTTCGTGCCGATGGGTGGCAACTCCGACGCCCGCCTGCAGGCGGTCATGCAGGGCACGGTGAAGGCCGCCAGCCTCTTCCCACGTCACAAGGTGCCGCTCGAGGAGGCCGGCGGGAAGTTCATGTACGAGGAGTTCGAGGTCAACCCGCAGGAAGGCGTCATCGTCATGGGTGACACCCTCGAGAACGACTGCGCGACCGTCATCGCCTACATGACCGCGGACCTGATGGCCCGTCGCGACATGTACGACTTCTCGCTGAAGGACGAGCACCTCGAGATCATGCGGAGCCGTGGCTTCGAGATCCCGGACTTCTTCGAGGAGGTCTACCAGATCGAGGTCGAGCAGGTCGGTGAGACGGCCGGCTTCGACGTCGCCGAGATGGACGAACTGGTCCAGGAGATGATCGAGCTCGGCGAGCTGCCCGAGGGCCTCGACTGGCGCCAGTACGTCGACCTGCGGCCGCTGCACACGGCCCAGGAGGCGCTGGGCATCGAGCCCGAGCCGGCCAGCCTCGACTGACGCGTCGAGCACCACAGCCGGACCGTGGCCCGGGCGGCGACCAGCCGCCCGGGCCACGCCCGTCGAGGAGCGAGATCATCATGACCCGACCCGAGGAACGACACGGCCTGCGTCTGCTCGGCCACTCCCGCCTGAACGGCTACGGCGACGGCATGCAGGTGTTGCGCGAGGGGGATGCGCTGTACGTGGGCCACTTCGGCCCGAGCGGCATGGGGACCTCGATCCTCGACGTCAGTGACGTGACCGACCCCCGGGTCGTGCGCCAGTGGGAGGCGCCTCCGGGCAGCCACACGCACAAGGTGCAGGTCGCCGACGGCCTGCTGCTGGTCAACCACGAACAGTTCCGGGGCGGGAAGAACTTCTCCGCCGGCATGGCGGTCTACGACCTCGCGGATCCGTTCGACCCGAAGCAGATCGGGTGGTTCGACTCGACCGGCAAGGGTGTGCACCGCATCGTCTACACCGGCGGCCGTTACGCCTACATGTCGGCCATCCCCGACCGCTTCGAGGATCGCATCTGGGTCATCGTCGACCTCGACGACCCGACCCGGCCCGTCGAGGTCGGACGCTGGTGGTGGCCCGGGCAGCGCGACGACGAGGAGCCGACGTGGCCCGAGGGCAAGCGCTACGCGGCCCACCATGCGCTGATCGACGGCGACCGCGCCTACCTCGGCTACAACGACGCTGGCATGGTCATCCTCGACATCAGCGACGTCACCTCGCCACAGGTCGTCAGCAAGCTGACCTGGGACCCCGTCGGGGACACCCACACGTGCCTGCCGCTGCCGGGGCGTGACCTGCTGGTGGTGACCGACGAGGAGGTCCACGACCAGGTCGCCGCCGGACCCCACTACGTACGCGTCGTCGACATCAGCGACGACCGCAACCCCGAGGTCATCGCGGTCGTGCCGCCCCCGGAGGGCGACTACGCCACCCGCGGCCTGCGATTCGGTCCGCACAACACCCACGAGAACCGGCCGGGCAGCTACCGCAGCGCCGAGGTGGTGTTCGTGACCTACTTCAACGCCGGCCTGCGCGTCTACGACCTCGCCGATCCGGCCGACCCCGTCGAACTGGCCCACTACCTGCCGCCGCTGCCCGAGGGCCAACCCGACCTGCAGATCAACGACGTGTTCGTGGCCGACGACGGGCTGATCTACATCACCGACCGCTGGGCCGACGGCGTCTACATCCTCGAACCCGAACCCGAACTGCGCGCACGCATGGAGGAAGCCCGCCTGTGACCACCTACGACGTCCACGCCCACTGCGCGCCCGAAGGTCTCCTGGCGCTGTTCGCCCGCGAGGGCGACCGCTACGGCACCGAGTTGGTCGACACCGACAAGGGCCAGGCGGTCCGGTTCGCCGGTGGGGTGACGACCCCCGCGCTGCGGCCCGACTTCGACGACGTCGCGCACCGGCTGGAATCGATGGACGCCGCCCGGGTCGACGTGCAGCTGATCTCGAGCTGGATCGACCTCACGGGCTATTCGCTGCCGCGCGACGTCGGCGTGCGCTACGCCCGCATGTTCAACGAGTTGCTGGCGCAGACCGTCGCGGCCCATGCCGAGCGCTTTCTCGGGCTGTGCACGGTTCCGCTCCAGGACGGCGCCGCGGCCGCCGACGAGCTCCGGCACGCGGTCACCGAGCTGGGCATGGTCGGGGTCGAGATCGCCACGACGGTCGACGGGCGCGACCTCGACGATCCGGATCTCGAGCCGTTCTGGGGTGCGGCGGCCGAGTTGCGATGCCCGGTCGTCATCCACCCCTACGTGTCGCTGGCCGGGCGTGGCGTGTCGCGCTACTTCCTCGGCAACCTGGTCGGCAACCCGGCCGAGTCGACGATCGCGATCGCCCACATGATCTTCGGCGGGGTGCTGGACCGTCATCCCGACCTGCGGCCGGTCCTGTTGCACGGTGGCGGCTTCGCGCCGTGGCAGTCGGGCCGCTGGGACCGCGGCTACGACGCCGTGTCCCACCTCACCGGCAAGGGGGGCATCGCGACCCGGCCGACGGAGTTGCTGGAGCGGGTCCACTTCGACACCGTCCTGCACGACCCCAGGGTGCTCGCGATGCTGGTGCAGTGGGCTGGTGCGGAACGGGTCGTGCTGGGCTCGGACTACCCCTTCCCGATGGGTGACCTGACGCCCGTGGACACCCTCGACGCCGTCGCGGACCTGGCCGATGCCGACCGCGAACTGATCCTTGGCGGCAACGTCGAGCGCCTGCTCGCCGAGGTCCGGCGGTGACGTCGGCCGCCCCGACCGTGCCGGGGAGGACGACGGCGGACGTCGTGGTCGCCGGCTCCGGGCACAACGCGCTCATCACGGCCGTGTACCTCGCGCGTTCCGGCCGTGAGGTCGTCGTGCTGGAGGCCCGCGAACGACCCGGCGGCGGGGCGGTCTCCGAGGAGTTGGTGCTGCCCGGCTACGTCATGGACACCTGCTCGACCGGGCACACCCTGATCCAGAACAACCCGGTCATCGCCGACGACGAGCTCGGGCTGCTGGCGCGCTACGGGCTGACCTACCTCGACCCGGACCCGGTCGCCCACGTCGCCTTCCCCGACGGGGAACAGTTCACGATGTGGCTCGATCCCGAGCGCACCGTCGCCGAGTTCGCCCGGTTCTCGCGCGAGGACGCCGACACCTACCGCCGGGTGCTGCGCGAATGGGCCGAGATCGGACCGCTCGTCGGCCGCTCGCGCCGCCACCCGATCGGCTTCGGCCCCTCGCTCGACGACCTGCTGCGAGAACATCCGCGCGGTGGGGTGTGGCGCCGCCGCCTGGCGCTGAGCGCCTGGGACGTGATCCGCCACGAGTACCGCGAGCCGCACGTCCGGGCGTTCGTGTTCTGGCAGGCGTTCATGACCCTGGTGTCGCTGGACCTGCCCGGCTCGGGGATGCTGCCGTACTCGATCATGGCCGGCCGGCAGCGCCGCAGCTGGACCATCCCGCAGGGAGGGTCCGGGCGTCTGACCGACGCGCTGCTGGCCGCGCTGGCCGATGCCGGCGGGACGGTGGTGTGCGAGCAGGAGGTGGTCGAACTCGTGCTCGACAACGGTCGCTGCGTCGGCGTGGAGACGGCGACCGGTGACCGGTTCCTCGCACGTCAGGCCGTGGTCTCCTCGATCCACGTCAAACACCTGGTCGACATGGCGCCCCGCGACGCCTGGGACGAGTCGTTCCTGTACGGGGTCGAGACCTTCGATCCCGGCCTGCCGATGTTCGCGGTGCAGTTCGCCACCACCGAGCCGCCACGCTTCGCCGGCGCGCCGCACACGCCACCGGCGGTGTCGTCCGGGCTCGCCGGCTGGCCCCAGGACGTCGTCGACGTGTGTCGCGAGATCCGCGACGGTCGTCCCTCCGAGCGGTTCCCGTGGATCCTCGTCGCCACGCCGACGGCGGCCGACCCCTCACGCGCCCCGGACGGACATCACACCGTCAAGTTCCTGGTGCCGTGCTCGTCGGTGCCGCCACGCGGGGCCGCGTCGTGGGACGAGGTCAAGGAGGACCATGCCGACGCGCTGCTCGCCGCCGTACGCGCGTTCGCCCCGAACCTGACCGACGACGCCGTCCTCGGCCGCCTCGTGCTCAGCCCGCTCGACATCGAGCGCGCGAACGCCCACATGGTCGGCGGATCCGCGCACGGCGGGGACCGCGGCGTGCCGTTCAGCGGCCCGCTGCGCCCCGCGCCCGGCTGGGCCCAGCACCGCACCCCGATCGCGGGCCTGTACCAGACCGGCGGCACGACCCACCCCGGCGGATCCATCACGGGCACGCCCGGACGCAACGCGGCCCAGGTCCTGCTGCAGGACCTCGGCACCTCGCTCGAGGCGGTGCTGGCACGACCCTGACGACGGGTCACGCCGGCCTCGCCCGACGGAAAACCCCAGCACCTGCGACGGAAGGCTCTTTCGGTGGCCGACACGACCGACGTCGACCCGAGGATCGCGTCGGCGATCTCCCACTGGGCGCCCCGCTTCGTCGCCAACGGGGTCCCGCTCGCCGACTTCGAGGAGGTGACCGGCTCACTGACCCGGTGGGAGGACTGGTGCCGCGCCTGGTCGGCGCGCGGCGAGGTGCACGAGTCGCTCGGCCATCGGGCGCTGGCGTCCGGCCACACGCTCAGCGCCGGCGAGCACCTGACCCGGGCCGCGGTGTGCTTCCACTTCGGCAAGTTCCTGTTCGTCGACGACCCGCAGCAGATGCGCGAGGCCGGCCGCCGCGCGGTCGCGTGCCGCAACGCCGCACTGCCGCTGCTCGACCCGCCGGGGGAGCGGGTGGCCGTGCCGTACGAGGGCACCGAGCTCTACGGCAACCTGCGTCGCCCCGCCGGCGCCGAGCGTCCGCCCGTCGTCGTGATGTGCATGGGTCTGGACTCGACGAAGGAGGAGATGCACGACTACGAGCAGCGGTTCCTGCGCCGCGGCCTGGCCACCTTCGCGTTCGACGGTCCCGGTCAGGGCGAGGCCGAGCACGACCTCGCCCTGTGCCCCGAGTACGAACGACCGGTCGCGGCCGTGATCGACCACCTGCAGACCCGCGCCGACCTCGACCCGGAGCGGATCGCGCTGTGGGGCGTATCGCTGGGGGGCTACTTCGCGGCCCGGGCGGCCTGCTTCGAACGACGCGCGAAGGCCTGCGTGTCGCTGTCGGGCGCCTACGAGCGCAAGACCAACTTCCACGGCCGTCCCCCACTGAACATCGCCGCGTTCCTGTACCGCGCGAAGGTCGACGACCTCGAGGCAGCCGCCGAGGTGTCCGCACGCATGACGCTGCGTGGGCATGCGGCGGGCATCACCTGCCCGCTCTACGTCGTGGCCGGCAGCGCCGACCGGATCACGCCGGCATCCGAGGCCGAGAAGCTGGCCGCCGAGGCGTCGGGCCCGGTGGTCCTCGACATCGTCGAGGGCGGCAACCACGTGGTGAACAACTACTGGTACCGCTACCGCGACCAGACCGCCGACTGGCTCGCCGAGCAACTGGGCGTCGCCGGCGACTGACGCGATCGGCGTCCGGTCACTGCGGCTCGCGTGGAACCGGGAGGTGCAGGCCGGCGAGCCGGCTGCCCGCGCGCAGCCCGGCCGCGACGACGGCGCCCACCACGAGCGCGAGTGGCAGAGAGAACGGCGCCAGGAGGAACACGCACGCCGCGCCGGCGGCCGCGGCCGTCGCGTAGAAATCACCGGAGCGGTACATCACGCCGGGGACGACGCCCGACAGCACGTCGCGGATGATGCCGCCCCCGATCCCGCTGACCGCGCCGACGAACACCGTGCCCAGGAGGCCGAACCCGACCTCGACGCCGCGCTGGGCGCCGAGCGCGGCGAACAGGCCCAGGCTCAGCGTGTCGGCCACGTACAGCAGGCGGCCCGTCGGCAGGCGATGGTGCGTCGCGAACACCACCAGGCCGGTCGCGACCGGTAGCCACAGCAGCGCCTCGTCGGTGAGGGCGGTCGGCGGGATGATCCCGACCACGACGTCGCGCACCGAGCCGCCCCCCACGGCCGTCACCACGGCCAGGATGACGACCCCGGCGATGTCGAAGCGCTTCCGGACGCCCGCCAGGGCGCCGGCCATCGCGAAGGTGACGACGCCGGCGTACGACAGCGCCTGTTCCAGGTTCAGTTCGCCGCTCCGGTCCCGGCTCGGGCGCACGGTAGCCGGGTCAGTCCCGCGACGGTCCCAGGTCGGGGCCGTCCAGCTCCTCGAGGTTGGCGGCCAGGTCCGGGTGCGGGAAGAAGCACAACAGTTCGAGTTCCACGCCGGGGTCGGGCAGCGTCGCGTGCGCCGCCCCGGCGGGGACCAGGAACGTGTCGCCCGGTGCGACGGCGGTGCGCCCGCCGTCGACCCAGGCGGTCCCCGTCCCGGACAAGACGTGCACCACCTCGACGCTGTGGGGGTGGCGATGCGGGCGCCGGTCCGCGTCGGGGTACAGACGGACCTGGCGCACGCTGACGGGAACGCCGGGGAAGGCCGCGAACGGGTCGGCGGCGTCCCGCCCCGGCAGGGGCCGGAACTCCAACGCGTCCCGCGGTCCGAGCAGCATCAGCCGATCGCCGCGCCGGCGCCGGCGGCCTCGATCACCTCGGCGACCTCGACCAGTGCCCCGTCGCGCCGCGCGGAGAGCAGCCCCGCGTGGACCACGGCCAGCGCGCGCACGGCCTCCTCGACGCCGACCTCGATGGTCGCCTCGCCCCGGATGGCCCGGCCGAACTCCTCGAGTTGCTCGCGGAACATGTCCGTCGGCGGCAGCTCGACCGGGGTGCGCTCGATCTGCCCGAACTCCTGCGACACCAGCGAGCTGTACGCGTCCGCCTCGTGCGACTCGTCCCAGTGGGTGAAGTCGAGGTCGTAGCGCAGGTTGGCTTTGGTGCCCTGGACGTTGACCGTGTAGATGCCGGGCGACGCCCAGCCGGCGCCGAGGTAGCCCAGCGCCCCGGAGGCGAACTCGAGGATGGCCATGACCGCGTCCGGGACCTCGGCCTTCGTGAACACCTTGCGGGTGCGCGCGGTGACGGCCGTCACCGGACCGGCGAGGTACTGCAGGTTGTCGGCGTGGTGGACACCCAGCTGGCTGAACGGGCCACCCGGCGCCTTGTCCTCGTACCAACGCCAGGTGTCGGGGGTCAGCTCGAGGCCGCGCTCGTTGGAGAAGTTGGCCTCCAGCATGGACACGCCGCCCGTGCGACCCGAGTCGATCCAGGTCTTCATGACGCGCGAGCCCGACAGCCGGCGGGCGCTGTGGCCCACGGCGAACGTCTGGCCGGTTGCGGCAACGACCTGCGCGATCGCGGCGGCGTCCTCGAGCGTGGTCGAGATCGGCTTCTCGGTGTAGACGGCCTTTCCCGCTTCGAGGCAGGCCGTGATGATGTCGCGGTGTGTGTCGTTGGGCGTGGTGACGATCACGCCTTCGACGGCGTCGTCGGCCAGCAGCTCCTCGAGGCTCGCGGCCGACCGCGGCACGCCGAACTCGTCCTGGAACGCGGCGCGCTTGTCCTCGGCGCGGCTGAAGCAGGACACGAGCTCGATCGCGTCGCTGCGGAGCACCGAGCGACCGAGCACCTTGGCCCACCGGCCGAGCCCGATCGAGGCCAGGCGGATCTTGTCGGACATGCGCTTCCCTTTCGCGTGGTCAGTCGCCGGCGCGGCGCCGGGCCTGCAGGTCGAGGATCATCCGCACCCGCTCGAGGGTGGCGTCGGCGACGTCGGCTGCGAACGTCTCGGCCCGGGCCGCTGTCGCCCAGGCGGGTTCGCCGTACCAGCCGTCGTCGGCGAGGGCGGTCACGTCGGTGACGAAGCCGTAGACCTCGTGCGAGCGGCGCATCGCGTCCATCTCGAGGGCGTCGTCCGGCCGGGTGGGGGCGTCCACCCGATCGGTCCGAACCAGCGCGGGATCGTGGGCCAGGACGGCGAGGGTCTCGATACCCCCGCCGTGCGTGAGCTCCCCGCCGGCGTCGGCGTAGATCCGCTGGGCCGTGTAGCACGCCTGGACCGCCACGAACGTCAGCTCCCGGGTGTCCTGCAATTCGGTGGCGACGGCGTTCATCGACGCGTTGTTGCCCTCGTGCCAGTTGACCAGCACGATCGTCGCGATGCCGTGGTCGGCGAGTTCGTGGCAGATGTCGGTGAGCAGCGCCTCGAACGTGCTGCGCCGCAGGTTGATCGTCCCCGGGTGGCCGGCGTGGATCGGCGTGACCCCGTACGGGCCGAACGGGACGTAGAGCGCGTCCAGGCGTTCGGCGAGCGCCTTGGCCACCAGTTCGGCCGCGAAGGTGTCGGTGCCGCACGGCAGGTGTGGGCCGTGCTGCTCGATGCTGCCCAGGGGCACCACGGCCACCGGGTTGTCGGCGACCGCGTCACGGACGTCGGGACTCGGCAGATCGGCGATCGATCGCAGCGTCATCGGTTGGCCTCTCGTGACGGGTCGGTATCAGGTCGGGTCGACGACGACGTCGTCGGGTCGCTCGCCACGTAGCAGCGCCTCCGCGGCCCGGGCCGCCTTCTGTCGCATGTCCGCCTCGGACTCCTCGCTGTACCACGCCGTGTGGGGCGTGAGCACCACCTGGTCGGCGACGGCGTCGAAGCGGCTCGCGTCCACCGGCTCCTGCGCGTGCACGTCCAGTGCCGCCACCGCCGGCCGCCCCGTCCGCAGCGCCGTCACCAACGCGTCGGGATCGATCAGCGAGCCCCGGGCGGTGTTGACGAGCACGCTGCCGGGGCGGCAGTTGGCGAGCTCGGCGGCGCCGAGGAGGGGTGTGCCGTCGGCGTTGCCTGGTACGTGCAGGCTGACCACGTCGGCGGCGGCGAGCAGGTCGTGCAGGTCGGCCACCTGCTCGTGCCCTTCGGCCACCTCGGAGACGAACGGGTCGTGGACCAGGACCCGGAAGCCGATGCCGGCGAACAGTCCGGCCGCGTAGCGACCGATGCGGCCGTACCCCACCACCGCGGCGGCACTGGCCGAGGGAAGGTGCAGCGGGCGCAGGTGGTCGAAGCCCCAGTTGCCCGCCCGCACCCAGCGGTCGCTGGCGACGACCCGCCGGAAGCCGCTCATGGCGAGGGCGAGCGCGTGCACGGCCACGGCCTCGGTGCCGTAGTCGCTGACGCGAGCGACCCAGATGCCCTGCTCCCGGGCCGCGTCGAGGTCGATCGAGTCGGTGCCGATCCCGTAGCGCACGATCCCACGACACGACAGGCGGGCCAATACCTCGGCGTCGAAGCGTGGCCGGGAGCCGCACAGGATCAGCTCCGCCTCACCGGCGACCGCCAGGATCGCGTCCGCGTCGGCGCCGTCGCCGGTGACCAGGCGCACGTCGTGGTCGGCCAGGACGGCTTCCTCGATGGACAGGTCGGGATAGCGCGTGCCGAGGACGGCAACCACGGTCTCGCCCAACACCGCCCTCCCTCGCTCCCGTCACCAACCTAGGCGACAATCGATTGCACGCCAAGGTATGTCCAGCAGGACGCACACGCCGGCGTCCAGGTCACGCCGGTCGCAGCGCCGCCAGCAGGGCCCCCGGGTCGAAGTCGGCGGGGTCCACCACGGGCGGGCGCCCGGGAAGGGGCGGTGCCGGATACTTGGCACCGATGCCGGTGTCGAAGACGACGACGCGTTCGTCGCGACCGATCCAGCCCGAGGCACGCAACTCCCCGGTGGCGGCGACGACCGCGGCGGTCTCGGGACTGACGTAGCCGGCGCCGTGCGCCCCCGCGAGCAGTTGCGCCCGGTCGATGTCGGCCTCGTCGACGGCGACCGCCGTTCCCTCGGAATCCCGCAATGCCTGCAGGATGAGCCGGTCGCCGACGGCCCCCGGCACGCGGATGCCGCCGGCGCGGGTGGTCGCCCCCTGCCAGGGTTCGGCCTCGAGGTCGCCGCGCTCGAAGGCGCGCACGATCGGTGCGCAGCCGGTGGCCTGCACGGCGACCATGCGGGGGCGCCGGCCCGTGACCAGGCCGAGGGCCTCGAGCTCCGCGAAGGCCTTCCACATCCCGACCAGACCGGTGCCGCCACCGGTGGGGTAGAGGATCACGTCCGGCAGCTCCCAGCCGAACTGCTCGGCGAGTTCGAGCCCCATCGTCTTCTTGCCCTCGACCCGGTAGGGCTCCTTGAGGGTCGAGACGTCGAAGGCGCCGGTCAGCGCCGCCAGTTGCGCTCCCACGCGGCCGCAGTCGCTGATCAGTCCCTCGACCAGGATCAGCTCGGCGCCGCACACCAGCACCTCGACCTGGTTCACCTCGGGCGCGTCGACGGGCATCAGCACGGTCGCCGGCAGGCCCGCGGCGGCGGCGTAGGCCGCAAGCGCGCCGGCGGCGTTCCCTGCCGAGGGCGCGATGAAGCTCGTGGCGCCCAGTTCGGCGTTGCGGGACACGGCGGCGGTCATGCCGCGGGCCTTGAACGACCCGGTGGGATTGCCGCCCTCGGCCTTGATCCGGAGATCGCCCAGGTCGAGGCGGTGGCCGAGTCGCGGCGCCGTCACCAGCGGGGTGTCGCCCTCGCCGAGGTGCACGATCGCCGCGGGGTCGCGGACCGGCAGCAGCTCGCGCCACCGCCACAGGCCCCGCGGACGTTCCCGCAGCGACGCGGGGGTCAGGGTCCGGGCCGCCGCCTCGAGGTCGTAGGTCGCGAGCAGGGGCCGGTCGTCGACCGGGTCGAGCCGGTGCAGCTGGTCGGCGTCGTACGCCTCGCCGGAGCTGGAACCGTGCAGCGAGACGAGGGTCGAGTCGGGCATGGGGACTCTCCGGACTCAGGAAGCGCCGGGCGCGGCCGTCGACTGGCGCACCACCAGCTCGGGGGCGAGTTCGACCGCCTTGCGGGCGCGGCGGGCGGGCGGATCGTCGAGCAGCCCCAGCAGCAGCTCGCCGGCCCGACGTCCCATCTCGTACTGCGGGATGCGCACGGTCGTCAGCGGCGGATCGATCAGGTCCACGAGCGGCATGTCGTTGAAGCCGACCAGCGACACCTCCTGCGGCACCCGGCGGCCGGCCGCCCGCAGCGCCCGCAGACAGCCGATCGCGAGCAGGTCGTTGGCGGCGCAGATCGCCGTGACGTCGGGGTGCTGCTCGAGCAGGCGCTGGCACGCCTCCATGCCGTCGCCGACGGCGAAGATCGCGGCGTGCTCGACCAACGCGGGGTCGTAGACCCCGGCGTCGGTGGCGAAGGTCTCGAACGCCTCGGCCCGGCTGCGTCCGGTGGAGGTGTCGGTCGGTCCGGCGACGTGCGCGATCCGCCGGTGGCCGAGGTCGAGCAGGTGTCGGACGGCCAGCGTGACCCCGGCGGCGTCGTCGGGGACCACGGCCGGCACGGACGGATCGGTCCCACGACGGTTGACCAGCACGACCGGGAGGTTGCCGACGGCCGCGGTGCCCTCGTCGCTGTCGAGGTGGGAGGTCGCGACGACCAGGCCGTCGACCTGGCGGCCGACCAGGCTCTGCAGGCTGCGTGCCTCGCGCCGGGCGTCGTTGTCGGTGTTGGTGACGATGAGCGTGTAGCCGCCCGCGTCCAGCGCGTCCTCGAGCCCGCGCACGATGGGCGGGAAGAACGGATTGGTGAGGTCGGGCAGCAGCATGCCGACCGTGTGCGAGCGCTGGGTCCGCAGTCCGCGGGCGAGCACGTTGGGCTGGTAGCCGAGCTCGCTGGCCGCGGCGAGCACGCGCTCGACCGTCTCCGAGCGCAGCATGGCCGCGGTGCGCTCGTTGAGCGCCCGCGACACCGTGGAGACGTCGACACCCGCGAACCGGGCGACGTCGGACATCGTCGTCTTGGCCATGGTGGGGGACCCTAGGCCAGCGCGCCGGAAGCCGCCGTGAAGCGGTTCAGAGCCGGCCTCCGAGGTGTTGCGCCATCCAGTCCGCCGTGCGGTAGCGGTAGGCGTGGGCGCGGTTGTTGGCGACGTGGTTGCCGTCCTCGATGACCAGCAGCTCGGTCGGCCCGGTGGCCTCCGTCGCCAGCCGCTCGGCGGCCTGCCAGGGCACCAGTCGGTCGAGCTTGCCGGTCACCACGAACAACGGGCACGAGATCTGCGGTGCGGCGTCGACCAACGTCAGCGAGCGGCCGTGCTCGCGCGCCTCGTCCTGCGTCGCCAGGTGGGACCGGACCCGGAACGCCTCCCTGGTCAGGTCGGGGAGCGCGTCCCATCCGGCCTCCCAGTCGTAGGGCCCCGACAGCGAGATGCAGGCCCTGACGCGCTTCTCGAACGCGGCCGCCCGGGGGGCGTAGTAGCCGCCGAGGCTGACGCCCCACAGCCCGATGCGGTCGCCGTCGAGGTCGGGTCGTGCCTGCAGGTGGTCGACCACGGCCGCGACCGGGACCTCGTAGTCGCCGCGGATGGGCAGGTCGTACTCCGCCTCGCCCTGGCCCGGTCCGTCGAAGGCGAACGTGGCCAGCCCGCGGGCGAGGAACAGCTGCTCGTACGCGTGCATCTCCTCCTTCGCGGAGTCGAGCCCCATGCACATCACGACGACGGGCGGACGTTCGACGCCGGACGGTCGCCGCAGGTTGCCGTACAGGGAGGTGCCCTCGAAGGGGACGGCCACGCGTTCACCCGGCGGGTCCACGAGGGCGAGGGCGTCGGTGCGGCACGCCACCGCACGACGGTGCGCCGCACGCATCTCCTCGACGTCCTGCACGAACAGGAACTTGCCGAAGTGGTAACAGACCGCCGCCGTCGTCAGGTGCGCACCGGCGCTCTGTCGCCGGCCGGCGTCCAGTGCCTCGCGACCCAGCTGCTCGTGCATGCCGGCGCGCTCGGCCCAGGCCCCGCACCACTCCTCCCACCGTTCCACGCCACCGGTGACCTCCTGGAAGTCGGTCAGCGGAACCCCGTTGGCGACGAACCGGGGGGCCCAGTGGCTGATGGCGGCGGTGACGCGCTCGTCGGTCATGGTCGTGGCTCCGGGTCCGGGACGTCGAGGTCGAGCGCCCGGCCGAGGGCGCGGGCGGTCAGGACGCGCGCGAGGTGGCGGCGGAAGGCGGCGTCGGCGTTGCTGTCGCTGGGGGGCGAGGTGTCGACGTCGGCCAGCGCGGCTGCCGCGGCGATCGCGGCCGGCTCCGCGGGACCACCGCGCAGCGCACCCTCGGTGGCCGTCGCACGCAGGGGTACCTCGCCCATGTGCGTGAGCCCGACGCGAACGTCGGCGATCCGTCCCTGCTTACGGCGGACGAGCGCGCAGGCGCCGACGACGGCCCACGCGTGCGACACGGGCGCGAACTTCTCGTACGCCCACGACCACCCGGCGAGGTCGGGCACACGGACGGCCAGCAGCACCTCCTCGGGCGCGAGCACCGTCTGCAGGTGCCCGGTGAAGAAGTCGGCGGCGCGGACCCGGCGGCGACGCTTCTGGCTCGCCAGCACGAACTCCGCGTCGAGGGCACGGGCGAGGGCCGGCAGGTCACCGGCGGCGTCACCGTGGGCCATCGCGCCACCGATCGTCCCGCGGTGCCGGACCTGCGGGTCGCCGATCCGCCGCACGACCGCGGCCAGTGCTCCGCAGCGCGCGGCCAGCACGGGCGCGTCGATCACGTCCTGGTGGGTCGTCGCGGCACCGATCTCGAGGTGGTCGCCGTCGACACGTACGCCGCGGAGGGCCTCGACGCGGCCGATGTCGATCAGCACCCCCGGTGTCGCGAGGCGGAACTTCATCAGCGGCAGCAGGCTCTGCCCGCCGGCGAGGAGCTTCGCGTCGTCGCCGTGCTCGTACAGCGCCGCCACGACGTCGTCGACCGTCTCCGCCCGGTGGTAGTCGAAGGCCGCCGGGAACACCTCAGGCCCCCGGCTGCGCGGCGAGCTCGTCGGCGGCCTGGCGCACCGCCGCCACGATGGGCGCGTACCCGGTGCAGCGGCACAGGTTGCCCTCGAGGCCTTCGCGGATCTCGGCGTCCGAGGGGCGTGGGTTGTGGTCGAGCAGGTCCTTGGCGGCCATGATCATGCCCGGGGTGCAGTACCCGCACTGGAGCGCGTGGCAGTCCCGGAAGGCCGACTGCAGCGGGTGCCAGGCCGCGGGCTCGTCGGGCGGTGTGAGACCCTGCACCGTCGTCACCTCGCAACCGTCGGCCTGCACGGCCAGCACCGTGCAGCTCTTCACGCTGCGACCATCGAGGAGCACCGTGCACGCGCCACAGTTGGTCGAGTCGCAGCCGACGTTGACCCCTGTACGGTCGAGGTCGTCGGTCAGCAGGTGGACCAGCAGCACCCGGGCGTCGACGTCACGGGTCACGGCGTCGCCGTCCACGGTCAGTCGAATCGATGGCATGCTGCCCCCTCCCGCGTCCGCTTCAGGGCGATGCTAACGTAACGCGCGGTATCAATCGATTGCAACAGGATCTGCCGCCCACGGCGTGGAGCACCCCAGGAGCAGCGATGGCGACGGCCCCCGGCACCGCGCCCCACCGGCTCGAGGACGACCGGCTCGTCCACGGGCGGGGCCGGTTCGTCCCCGACCTGCGCCCGCCGGGCCTGCTGCACGCCGCCTTCGTGCGCAGCTATCTCCCCCACGCCCGGATCGTCGAGGTGGACCGCTCCGACGCACAGGGGATGACCGGCGTCGCGGGGGTGTTCACCGCCGACGACCTCGACCTGCCGCCGATTCCCGGTGCGACCGGCCGTGGTCCCGAGGTCGCGATGCCCCGGGAGATCCTGGCGCGCGAGCGGGTGCGCTATGTCGGCGAACCGATCGCGCTGGTGGTCGCCGAGGACCGCTACACCGCGGCCGACGCCGCCGAGATGTGGGTCGAGCTCGACGAACTGCCGGTCGTTGCCGACCCGGTCGCCGCGCTCGAGGACGCCTCCGTGCTGCATCCCGGGCACGGCTCGAATCTCGTCTCGTCCTCGGTGGTCGGGGTCGAGGACCCGGCCGACGGTCCCGCCGGTCCGGTCAGCGTCACCGTCCGCGTCGACAACCAGCGGCTGGCGCCCGCGCCGATCGAGCCGCTGGGCATCCTGTGCGAACCCGGCGAGGACGGCCGGCTGACCGTGTGGTGCGGGCACCAGGCGCCGCACCGCCTCCAACGGCAGCTCGCCGGGCTGCTCGGCCTCGATGCGGCCCGCATCCGGGTCGTCGTGCCCGACGTCGGCGGCGCGTTCGGCATGAAGGGGATGCTGTTCCCCGAGTACGTGGCCGTCGCGGCCGCCGCACTCCGGCTCGACCGGCCGGTGCGCTGGGTCGAGAACCGCACCGAGCACTTCCTCGGCGGCACCCACGGACGCGGCCTGCACCACACGGTCACGCTGTCCGGCGACCCCGACGGTCGGGTGCGCCGCGCCCGCGTCGAGATCGTCGCCGACCTCGGCGCCTACCCGCACAACGGGTCCCAGGTGCCGTTGTTCGCGCGGTTCGTCGCCGGCGGCCTCTACGACCTTCCCGACCTGTCGGTGACGACCCGGATGGTGGTCACCAACCGGGCGCCGACTGGTTCGTACCGGGGGGCCGGCCGGCCGGAGGCCGCCTACGCCATCGAACGCGCGATGGAGGCCTACGCCCGTGCCTGCGGCCTCGACCCCGCCGAGGTCCGTCGCCGCAACCTCGTCGCGCCCGACCGCATGCCCTACCGGGCGGCCACCGGGGCGCTGTACGACAGCGGGGACTATCCGGCCGCGCTCGACCTCGCCCTGCGCCTGGCCGACTACGACGCCGTGCGCGCCGAGCAGGCACAGCGGCGGGCCCGTGGCGACCACGGACTTGGCATCGGGATCGGCGCCTTCGTCGAGCGGGCCGGCGGCGCCATCGGCTCGGACGAGTACGCGCGGGTCGAACTCGCCGACGACGGCCACGTCGTGGTGCGCACCGGCACCTGCGCCACCGGCCAGGGACACCGCACCGTCTGGTCCCAGCTGACCTCCGCGGTGCTCGGCGTGGCCGCCGACACCGTCGAGGTCGTCGCCGGCGACACGGACGCGGTCGCGGACGGCATCGGCTCCTTCGCGAGCCGCTCGGCCCAGGTCGGCGGCTCGGCGATCCACCTCGCGGCCGGCCGCCTGCGCGACCGGTTGCGCGACCTCGCCGCCGAACACCTCGAGGTGGACCCCGCGGACCTGCAGTTCCGCGACGGCGAGGTCGCCGTGACCGGTGCGCCGCAGGTCGCCGTCACGCTGGCCGACCTCGGCCGGCTCGCCGCCGAGCACGGCGTCGCCGTGCACGAGGAGGAGCGGTTCGACCCGCAGGCGCAGACCTTCCCGTACGGCGTCCACGTCGCGGTCGTCGAGGTGGACGGCGCCACCGGCAGGGTCGAGATCCGCAAGCTGGTCGCCGTCGACGACTGCGGCAACGTGCTGCACCCCGAGATCGTCGAGGGGCAGGTCGTCGGCTCGCTGATGCAGGGCATCGCCCAGGCGCTGTACGAGGGACTGCAGTACGAGGACGGCCAACTGCGGACCACCACGTTCGCCGAGTACCACGTACCGACCGCCATGGAGGCGCCACCGATCGTCAGCGACCGGCTCGTCAGCCCCGCGCCGTCGAACCCGCTCGGGGTCAAGGGCTCCGGCGAGTCGGGGTGCATCGGCGCGCCACCCGCGATCGTCAACGCGGTCCTCGACGCGCTCGAGCCGCTGGGGGTCGACGACCTCCAGATGCCGTTGACGGCCCGGACGGTCTGGAGCGCCATCCAGCGCGCCCGTCGGTCGTGACGGGCAGCGGCCGCATCGACCCCGACCCGCGCGCGCCGGCCGCGTCCGACAGGGTGCGTCCCGTCGTGCCCGGCCTCGTCCTGGCCGCCGTGGTCACCGCGGCGGCGTTCGCGGTCGCGGCGGCCTTCGCACGAGCCGACGGCCCCCGCCTCAGCCCCGTCTTCATCGCCGTGCTCGTCGGACTCCTGCTGTCGCTGTCCGTGCCCGAGCTCACCGGCGGACGCGCCGTCCCGGGATTCCGCCTGGCCACTCGCGGGCTGCTGCGCCTGGCCATCGTGCTGCTCGGGCTGCGCTTCAGCCTCGGCGTGGTGCTGGAGGTCGGGGCACGCGGCCTGCTGGTGGTGCTGGCCGTCGTGGCCACCGGGCTCACCTTCGGCGTCGTGGTCGGCCGCCGGCTCGGCGCGTCGCCGCGTCTGGCCTGGCTCGTCGGAATCGGCACGGCCATCTGCGGCACCAGCGCCATCGCCGCCGCGGCACCCATCGTGGGAGCCGAGGAGGACGAGGTCTCGGTCGCCTCGGTCATCATCACCGTGTTCGGCACCGCGGCGATGGTGGTGCTGCCCGTCGTGGGGCACCGGCTGGGCATGGACGCCGACACCTTCGGGGTCCTGGCCGGCGCCGGCGTCCACGACGCCGCGCAGGCCATCGCCGCGGGATTCAGCTTCGGCCCGGAGGCCGGCGGCACCGCCACGATCGTCAAGCTGGCACGCACGAGCCTGCTGGTGCCGGTGCTGCTGGTGCTCAGCGTGGTCCACGGTCGGCGCCGGGGCGCCGTGACGGCCGACGGCGGGCGCGTCCGGATCCGGGTGCCGTGGTACCTCGTCGGGTTCGTCGCCGCCGCGGCGGTACGCACCCTGGGGGACCGGGTGCTCGGTGACGCCGGCGGGTGGGTGGCGCTGTTGGACGCGGTCGCCACCTCGACCACCGCGCTGCTGGTGTTGGCCATGGCCGCCTTCGGGCTGCAGACGCGGCTGTCCGCGCTGCGCGAGGTCGGCCCCCGCGCCGTCGCGGCCGGGCTGACGACCGCCGTCGCCTGCGCCGTCGTCGCCACCCTCGGCGCCCTCACCCTGACCTGACCTGCCCCGCCTGACCGCGCCCCGCCGCCCCGCCTCGCCGCGCCATGTCGCGCGAGCAGCTCCGTGTCGCGTATCCGCCGCACGCCTGCGGGATCGGCGCGACAAGGAGCCGGTCCCGCGACATGACGAGGGGCCCCCGCGGGGGCCCCTCCCGAGCGTCCCGGTGGGCGGGTCAGCCGGCCTTGACGATGCTCTGGTCCAGCGTGGCGAACTTGGCGAGGTACTCCGCGCGCTCGGTCTCGAGCTTGTCGACCAGGGCGCGGTACTCGTCCATGCGGCCCTGACGCTCGTAGAGCTTGCGCGGCTGCAGCAGTTCCTCGTCGTCGATGCCCGGCAGCGTCGAGGCGACGAGGTAGCCGAAGTCGGGGTCCTCCTCCCACTCGATCGTGCCGTCGACGATCGCCTCCTGCACGGCCGCCGAGTGGGGGATGCGGACCTTCTTCGAACGGTCGTCGTCGTCCCCGCCGCCGATCCGGCCGGTGTTGAACAGGTAGACCTCGAGGTCGCAGGTCTCGAGCAGTTCGAGGAACCGGTTGCCCATCGAGGACTCCTCCTCGAACCAGAACGGGTTGGTGCCGGGCACGCGCAGGTTCTTGCCGGCCTCGTGGGCGCCTCCGGCCGAGGTGCCCTTCGTCTCGCCGAGCATGAAGTAGTAGGCCGCCTGCTCCGGGTGCAGCTTGGCGACCGCGGGGATCAGGTTCTCGTTGCGGTTGAGGATGAACAGGTAGTGCGCCTTCGGCAGGTCCTTGGGGTCGCGGTGGCGGATGTTCGCCATCGGGAACGTCACCCGGCCGTTGGCGGTGTAGCTGTCGTCGAAGAAGTCGACCTTGCCGGTCTCGGGATCGACGGCGACGGACTCGAGCCAGGCGTCGGGCCGCGTCGCGCCGCCGTAGATGGTCGGCTCGTCGTCGGGGTCGAGCCCGAAGGACTTCGCGAAGCAGCCGTTCTCGGTGGTGTAGACGGTGCCGCCCGGCATCAACGCGATGAAGTCGTCCTGCACGGGCAGCGAGCCCTTGACGTTGCGGAACGTGGTGGTCGTCTTGCCGGTACCGGAGAGACCGATGATCAGCGCGAGCCGCTCGTTGCCGTCGGGGGTCGACTCGGCCGGGAACGTCTTCGCCCCCGAGTGCATCGCCAGCCCGCCACGGTCGTAGACCAGCTTGTTCCACATCCGCAGCGAGCCCATCTTGGACTCACCGAAGTAGTCCGAGCCGAACACCCGGGTGACGTAGTTGTCGAGGTCGACGAGGATCAGGCACTCCTCGTGGTGTTCGGGCACGCGGAAGCCGGGGGTGTAGATGACGGTGAACTCCGGCGTCCAGTCGTCGTCGCGGTCGAAGTACAGCTGCTGCTGCATCGCCGGGACGTTGCTGTTGGCCTTCTCCATGAACAGGCGCGTCCCGGTGCGGAACGCCGGGTCGGGGCCGACGTAGCCCTCGATCAGCACCATGTCCTGCTCGGCGATGTAGGCGTCCTGCTTCTCGGCCCACTGCTGCGCCTCGGCACGGGGCATGACCTGCTTGCCCGTCGGTTCGTCGGACACGAAGAACGTCGAAGGCGTCAACCGGGCCAGGATCCGCGCCTGGTAGTTGAGGTTCCCGAACTCCGTTTCGGTCACGCGCGGCATGTACTCGAGCACCCATTCCCGGAGCTCGGCCTGCGTGGGGTTGGCTACGACGGACTTGGCTTGCGGCAACGCGAACGTCACGCTCGATCCTCCGGGGAAGGTGCCCGGCCCTCCACCGGGCGGCGACCCTCGTGGACAACGGTAGCCGGCCGGGACGACGGCGGACGAATTGGCGCGTTTGCGGAATTTTGCGGTTGCAATCGTTGGCAGCACCAAATATCGCGCGCGGACGGGACGATCGGGCGGGTGCGGTCGGCCGCTGCGTCGAGGGCTAGCCTCTGCCGTGGCCGCCGGGTCGTCACCGCGGTCGGCGCTTCGAGGGAGAGTGCACACGCATGGACGAGTGGGACCAGGCGGTGTCTTTGCGCGGGATCGGCGTCCGCGTCGACGGTGCGACGCTGCTGGCCGACGTCGACCTCGAGGTTGCCCGCGGCGAGCACCTCGCCGTCCTCGGCCCCAACGGTTCCGGCAAGACCACGCTGTTGCGCGTCCTGTCCACCCACCGCTTTCCCACGGTCGGCGAGGCGAGCGTCCTCGGCGCCCGGTTCGGACGGACCGACCTGCGGGCGCTGCGCGCCAGGATCGGCTTCGTCAGCACGGCCCTCGACGAGCTGTTGCACGTGCGCGCACCGGCGCTTCCGCTGGTGGCCGCCGCGGTGACCGGCGGCCTGTGGCCGCCCCCGACGGTGCTCGACGACCCCGTCGTCGCCGACGCCGCGCAGCGGGCGCTGACGCGGGTGGGCGCCGGGCACCTCGCGCAGCGGCGGGTCGACACGCTCTCGCAGGGGGAGCGGCAACGGGTCCGGATCGCACGTGCCCTGGCGGCCGACCCGGACCTGCTGCTGCTCGACGAGCCGTTCGCCGGCCTCGACCTCGGCGGTCGCGAGTCGTTGCTGCGCGACCTCGACGCGGTGCTGGCCGAACCGGGCGGGCCCACCACCGTCCTGGTCACCCACCACCTCGAGGAGTTGCCCCGAGGCGTCCGCTCCGCCCTGTTGCTTCGCGAGGGGAGACCGGTGGCTTCGGGCGCCGTGGACGAGGTGCTGCGTGACGGCCCCGTGTCGCGGTGCTTCGGGCTCGCGGTGGCGGTCGGCGCGACCCAGGGGAGGTTCACGGCCCGCGCGGTGGCCGCCGACACGAACCTGGCGCGTTCGACAGACAGGTGAGGTTCACCTAATCTGGCGTGGTCGCCCGGTTCGCCGGAACTGCCTCATCGCCGGAGCACCCGCCGTGTACGTGTGCCACTGCAACGTCGTGAGCGACCGCACCATCCGTGCCGCGATCGCCGACGGTGCCGCCGACGTCGACGCCGTCGGCGCGCGCTGCGGTGCCGGCGACGCCTGTGGGGGATGCGTGCCCACCATCGAGGCATTGCTCGCCGAGGCCGCAGCCGCGATCCGGACCCCCGAGCTGGTCGGCCTGCGCCAGGCCGCGCGTCGGCGTCTGGCCGGCCACACCTCCTTCAGCCCGGGGCCGGCACTGGCCCGGCCGGCGGCCGGCTGACCTAGGGTCGCGTCCCACCTCCGGGTCGCGTACGGCGGCTCGTCCGACTCTGCACGAGGACACACCATGGCACGTGGCGACGAGCGGATCATCGAACTGCTCAACGACATCCTCACGTTCGAGCTGACGCTCATCAACCAGTACTGGCTCAACTACCGCATGCTCGACAGCTGGGGCCTGTACGGGCTCGGCGCGGTGTTCAAGAAGTACTCCCTCGAAGAGATGGAGGACGCCGACCGCTACATCGACCGGATCCTGTTCCTCCAGGGGCACCCCAACCTGCAGCGCATGAACACGGTGCAGGTCGGCGAAACCGCGCAGGAGATGCTGCAGCTCGCCATGGCCCGCGAGGCCGAAGCCGTCGACAAGCTCAACGCGGGCATCGCGCTGTGCCTCGAGGTCGGCGACAACGGCACGCGCGAGCTGCTCGCCGAGGCCGTGCGCGAGGAGGAGGAGCACCTCGACTTCTACGAGACCCAGCTCGACGCCATCGAGCTGGTCGGGCTGCAGAACTGGCTGGCGCAGTTCACCCTCGGTGCGGAGTAGGCGCCCCGGCCACCGTGCCCGACCGCGGTGGTGAGGGCGCCAGCCGTTAGCCTTTCGTCGGGAGCCCGTTCGCCGTCGTCCCCGCTGCGCTGGAGGAACCACCGATGCCCGAAGCCGTGATCGCCGCCGCCGCCCGAACCCCCATCGGTCGCGCCTTCAAGGGCTCGATGACCGAGCTGCGACCCGACGACCTCACCGCCACCATCATCCAGGCGGCGATGGACCAGGTGCCGTCGCTGTCCCCGTCCGACGTGGTGGACCTGCACCTCGGCTGTGGCCTGCCCGGTGGTGAACAGGGCTTCAACATGGCCCGCGTCGTCACCACCCTGCTGGGCTGGGAGGTGCCCGGGACCACGGTCACGCGCTACTGCTCCTCGTCGCTGCAGACCACCCGGATGGCGTTCCACGCCATCAAGGCCGGCGAGGGCGACGTGTTCGTCTCGGCCGGCGTCGAGATGGTCTCGCGCTTCGTCAAGGGCAACTCCGACTCGCTGCCCGACACCAACAACCCCCGTTTCGCCGACGCGCAGGCCCGCACGCAGCGCACCGCCGAAGCGGGCGCGGACCGCTGGGAGCCGGCCGACGGGCTGCCCGACATCTACATCCCGATGGGCCAGACCGCGGAGAACGTCGCCGCCCTCCGGGGCGTGTCCCGCGAGGACCAGGACGACTTCGCGTACGCGTCCCAGACCCGCTACGCCAAGGCGGACGCCGAGGGATTCTGGGAGCGCGAGATCACCCCGATCCAGCTGCCGAACGGCCAGACCCTGGCGAAGGACGACTCGCCGCGGCCGGGCACCGAGCGTGAGAAGCTGGCGGAGCTGCAGCCGGTGTTCCGGCCGAACGGCACCGTCACGGCCGGCAACGCCTGTCCGCTCAACGACGGCGCCGCCGCTCTGGTGATCATGAGCGACACCAAGGCGGCCCAGCTTGGCATCCAGCCGCTCGCGCGGATCGTGTCGACCGGGGTGTCGGCGCTCGACCCCGAGATCATGGGGCTCGGTCCGGTCGGTGCGATCCGCCAGGCACTCGACCACGCCGGCATGACGATCGACGACATGGACATCGTCGAGATCAACGAGGCGTTCGCCGCCCAGGTCATCCCGTCGGCCCGCGAGCTCGGGATCGACTTCGACAAGCTCAACCCGCACGGCGGCGCCATCGCCGTCGGCCATCCGTTCGGGATGACCGGTGCCCGCATCACCGGCACCCTGCTCAACGGCCTGCGTCACCGCGACGCCACCTTCGGCCTGGAGTCGATGTGCGTCGGTGGCGGCCAGGGCATGGCGATGGTGGTCGAGCGGCTGGCATGACCGAGCGGCTGGAGCTGCAGCGCTGGGACGGTCCGGCCGGCGACGACGCCTTCGCCGGGCTGCGCGCCGACGTCGCGGCGTACGGGCACCTCGATCCGCTCGAGACGCTGCGTGGACTGAGCGAGGCGAGCGGGCTGCCCGTGGGCGCCCTCGCGCACTACGTCCTGGCGCGCTGGGCGAGCGGGGGGAGCGAGGCGCTGCTCGAACTCGGGGTCTCGGGTGTCGACCACCTTGCCCGCCTGGTCGCCGAGGCGGAACGGGCGGGGACCGACGCCGCGAGGCTGGCGGCCTACGCCGCGATGCGTGACGTCGTCGCCTGGCTCCGCGCCGGCATCGACGCCGACCCGGACACGCCGACGGACGACTAGCGGATCAGGCCCAACCGGAACGCGCGCGCGACCGCCCCGGTGCGATCGGGCACGTCGAGCTTGACCAGCAGGTTCTGCACGTGGGTCTTGACCGTGCGCGCCGACAGGCCGAGCCGCAGCCCCACCTGCTGGTTGGTCAGGCCCTCGGCGAGCAGCTGCAGCACCTCGAGCTCGCGGGGCGTCAGGGCCGACGCACCGGACTCGCGCGGTTCCTGCCGCCACGAGCCGGCCAGCTGCATCGCGATCGAGGGGGAGATGATTCGTTCGCCGGCAGCGGTCCGCGCGACGGCGTCACGCAGCTCGTCCGCGCTGGCGCTGGTGAGCAGGAAGCTGTCGACGCCGGCGATCACGGCCTCGCGCAGGTCGATGACGGTGGCGCCGTCGGCGACGACCAGCACGCGCAGGTGTTCGTGCAGGGCCTTCGCGGTCGCGACGACGCGGAAGGTCTCGGGGTCGTCGTCGCGCAGGCCCGCCACCAGGATCGTCGGACGCAGCAGTTGCAGGTGCTCGACGACGGCGTCGACGCCGCACTCCCCGGCCACCTCCTGTTCGGCGAGCAGGGTCCGTAGGCCGGCGCGGAACACCGGACGCGCATCACAGACCAGGATCGTCGTGGAGGTCTCGTACTGCGGCGCCGTCAGCAGCAGGTCGCCCGCCGCCGACTCGGCCGCCGGCTCGATCGGGGGCATGACCGCATCAGGGTCGCCGAGGATGGGACCGCTTCGATGCACGGGGGAGCCTTTGGGAACCGACAGCGAGCTATCAAACCGGTCCGCGCCGTTTCCGGCGTGCGGGCCGTGGGTGATCTTCTCGCCGCCGTATGGTCCCCTCGCACTAGCCCCGACGCGAGCGCAGGTCTACGGGGTCCGGATCTCGCGCACCTCGACATCGAGCGTCACGCCGGTCGGGGTCGTGAAGCTGACCTTGTCGCCCTGTTTGGCGCCCACCACCGCCGTCCCCATCGGCGAGTCCGCCGAGAGGATCTCGAGCTCGTCGTGGTGGTCCTCGCGCGAGCCGACCAGGTAGACCTCTTCGTCACCGTCGACGTCGAGCACCACGACCAGCCCGGGACGCACCTCGTCGGTGTCCTTCGGCTGACCGATCTTGGCGTCGCGCAGCAGCGCCTCGAGCTGCCGGATGCGCGCCTCCATCTTGCCCTGCTCCTCCTTGGCGGAGTGGTACTCGGCGTTCTCCTTGAGATCGCCGTGGCCACGCGCGACCTCGATCTCCGCGGAGATCTGGGGACGACCCTCGGTCTTGAGCGTCTCGAGCTCGTCCTTGAGACGGTCGAACGCCTCCTGGCTCAGCCACGTCTCGGCCACGGGGAACACACCTCATCCACGTCGATGACAACAAAGGACGTCGTGGGGTGGCGGATGCTGCTCCCGGCCCCGCCACGACGAACGCCCGGACCGCGGGGCCCGGGCGTGATCAGCTCGGAGCCTACCACGCCGCGGGCCCGGCACGCCAACCCGGGGGCCGGCGCACCACGGAGTAGAGTCGAGCGTCATGGGTGTTGCTGACGTCGTCTACCGGGTCTACGAGCGACGGCTCGCCGAGGAACTCTCGGGCGGGCCGCTGCCGCAGCATGTCGGCGTGATCCTCGACGGCAACCGCCGCTTCGCCCGCGAACGCGGCCTCGACGACCCCAGCCGCGGGCATGCCCTGGGGGCCGCACGGATCGACCCGTTCCTGCGCTGGTGCAGCGAACTCGGGATCCCGTACGTGACGCTGTGGCTGCTCTCCACGGAGAACCTCGCCCGCGACGACGCCGAGGTCAGCCAGCTGCTGACCATCATCGAGGAGACCGTCCGGCGGCTCGCCAGCAACGGTCGCGGGCTACGACTGACCGCCGTCGGTGCGCTCGACCTGCTGCCCGAGGACACCCGGCGCGCCCTCGCCGACGTCGAGGCGGCCACCGCCGACAACGACGCGCTGCGGGTCCAGGTCGCGGTCGGCTACGGCGGGCGCCAGGAGATCACCGACGCGCTGCGCAAGCTGTTGCTCGCCGGCGCCGAGGCTGGCCGCTCCCTCGAGGACGTCGCCCGCGAACTGTGTCCCGAGGACATCGGCGACCACCTCTACACCACGGGGCTGCCCGACCCCGACCTGATCATCCGCACCTCCGGCGAGGTCCGCCTGTCCGGCTTCCTGCTGTGGCAGTCGGCCCACAGCGAGTACTACTTCTGCGACGCCTACTGGCCCGACTTCCGCCGCATCGACTTCCTCCGCGCCCTCCGCGACTACCAGCGTCGATCCCGCCGCTACGGTCGCTGAGCGACCTCACGGCGGGCGCCCCGAGCACGAGGCGACGCCGATCCCGCCGCTACGGCCGCTGAGCGGCGCGGGTGACCAGCCAGACCAGCGAGCCGACCGCGAGCAGGGCGGCGCCGCCGATGACGGCGACCGGTGGCAGGCTGCCCGCCAGCAGGACACACAGCGCCAGGCCCAGCCGCGCCAGCCACCGCGGCCAGCGCCGCTCGGCGCCCGTGAGCGTCGCCGCCGAGGCGTTGGTCAGGGCGTAGTAGGTCAGGACCGCGAAGGAACTGAACCCGATCGCGCCGCGCAGGTCGGCCACCAGCACGATGGCGCACACCGTCGCGGCCGCCGTGAACTCGGCGTGGTGCGGTGTCCGTCGCCGCGGGTGGACGGCATCGAGGAAGCGCGGCAGTTCGCGACGCCGCGCCATCGACAGCGTGGTCCGGCTGACCCCGGCCAGCAACGACAACAGGACCCCGGCAGCGGCGATCGCGGCCCCCACCCGGACGGCCGGCGCGGCGGCCGCGAACCGTCCGGATTCCACGGCCGCCACCAGCGGCGCGGGCGCCTCGGCCAGCGCCTGTGGACCTGCCGTCAGCAACGCGGCGCCCAGCACGACCGCGTAGACGGCCACGACGATCCCCAGCGCCAGCGGGATGGCGCGCGGAATGGTCACCGCCGGATCCTCGACCTCCTCGCCGAGCGTCGCCAGCCGCGCGTAGCCGGCGAACGCGAAGAACAGCAGGCCGCCCGCCTGCAGCACGCCGTACGGTCCGGCGGGCAGGGCGGCGTCGAGGTTGCCGGCCGCCGGCCCGCCGCCGCCGAGCATGGCCGCCACGGCGACGGTCAACGCGGCGAGGACCAGTGCGACGATGACCCGGCTGAGGCGTGCCGTCTTCTCGACGCCGAGGTAGTTCACGCCGGCCATGACCACGACCGCGGCGATGCCGATCGGGCGTGCGTATGCGGGGGCGACGTAGGCGCCGAAGGTCAGGGCCATCGCGGCCAGGCTCGCCGTCTTGCCGACGACGAAGGACCAGCCCGCGAGAAAGCCCCAGTAGGACCCGAGTCGTTCGCGCGCATAGACGTAGGTGCCGCCCGCCTCGGGGTGCAGCGCGGCGAGTTGCGCCGACGAGGTCGCGTTGGCATACGCCACCAGGGCGGCGAGCGCCAGCCCGAGCAGCAGCCACGACCCGGCCGACGCGGCAGCGGGTCCGGGTGCGGCGAAGATCCCGGCACCGATCATCGCCCCGAGCCCGATGACGACGGCGTCGAACGTGGTGAGACGGCGGGCGAGCGAGGGGGAGGAGTGGTTCATGACGACGCTGCGAGACCCAGCTCGTCGAGCAGGCCACGGACGCGGACCTCGATCTCGTCGCGGATGGGGCGCACGGCCGCCGTCCCCAGACCGGCCGGGTCCGGCAGCTCCCAGTCGAGGTAGCGGGTCCCCGGCACGTACGGACACGTGTCCCCGCAGCCCATCGTGACCACGACGTCGGTGGTCGCCAGCACCTCGTCGGTCCATCGCTGGGGCGCGTGGCCGGCGATGTCGATGCCCACCTCGCGCATCGCCTCGACGGCGGCCGGGTTGACGGCCTCGGCCGGTTCCGAACCGGCGGACAGCACCCGAACCCGGTCACCGGCCAGCGTGCGCAGCCAGCCCGCCGCCATCTGCGAGCGTCCGGCGTTGTGGACGCACAGGAACAGCACCGTCGGGCGCGTGGGCATGGCTGGCTCCTCGTCGGGGATGCGCGCAGATTAGCTCAACGATCATCGAGATAAAGATCGCGCTGCGTGACGGGGCGAACTCGCAGCCGGTGCGCGTCCACCGTGCCGGCCAGCCGGCCGGTCACCGCCGGCCACCGGTCGAGGTTGCGTCGCCGGGAGGGGGCTCGGCGGTACCGTCGGCGACGTTGGAAGCCACCACCGACGACCGAGACGACCACGGTGCCGCCACTGCCACCAGACCACCTCTCGCGGAACGCCCGGGCCGGACTTCCGCCGACCGGGGATCCGTCCCCCGAGGTGCCTGACCGGCTCCCGGAGGCGCTCGGCGCCGACCGCCCGGGACCGCGGGCCACCATCACCGCACTGCACACGCCACCCCGTTGGGGTGGCGTTCGTCGTTCCTGGGCCGGTGACGGGAGCACGTCGCCCCGCTGGCTCTGGCTGGGGAGCTGCTCATGTCCACGTTGACCCGTCCCGTCCCGTCGCGCCGGAAGGGTGCCCGGCGCACCTACGTGCTCGACACCTGCGTCCTGCTCGCGGACCCGAACGCGCTGTTGAAGTTCGACGAGCACGACGTGGTCATCCCGCTCGTGGTGATCGAGGAACTCGACCGCAAGAAGACGGCGGTGGACGACGTCGGACGCAATGCCCGGCTGGCGCTGCGCGCCATCGAGGACCTGCGGGTGCAGAGTTCGGGTGGTCTGCGGGATGCGCTCCCACTGCCGACGGGCGGGACCGTGCGGATCGAGTCCAACCACGTCGACGTGGCGTTGCCGCCCTACCTCGACAAGGCGAAGGCCGACCACCGCATCCTGTGCGTCGCCATCGGGCTGCAGGGCACGCTCGTCACCAAGGACGCGGGCCTGCGGATCAAGGGCAGCCAGCTCGGCGTGGAGGTCGAGGACTATCGCGGCGACACGGCGAAGACGACCGAGCACGACGCGGGCGTCGTCGAACTCGACGTCGACGCGGCCTTCCTCGATCTGCTGCACCGCGACGGCAAGGCGCAGCTCGAGCGCGATCAGGTCGACCTGCGTCCCGCAGGTGGTGAACTGTGGCCCAACGCCTGCCTGGTGCTCAAGGCGGGCCGGTCCTCCTCGGGGCTCGGCCGGGTCCTCGACGTCGACGAGGACGGCGTCGCGACCGTGCACCGCGTGGCCGGGCACCGGGCGGTCTTCGGCATGGCGCCCCGCGACGTCCGGCAGACGTTCGCCATCGACCTGCTGCTCGACCCCGACGTCCCGTGTGTGTCGCTGATGGGGATGGCCGGCACGGGCAAGACGTTCCTGGCACTGGCCGCGGGGCTCGAACAGGTCACCGAGGCGACCGCCTACCGGCGGCTGTCGGTCTACCGGCCGCTGATCGCGGTGGGCCGCCAGGAGATCGGCTACCTCCCGGGTGACCTCGACGAGAAGCTGGCGCCGTGGATGGCGGCCGTGCACGACAACCTCTACGCGTTGCTGCGGCGCGGTGACACCGGGCCGGCGGCGGTCGGGCGCGGCGCCCGGGAGCACCGACAGGTCCAGGCGACCATCGACTCGTTGATCGACCGCGGGCAGCTCGAGCTGGCCGCCATCACCTACCTGCGGGGGCGGTCGATCACCGACGAGTTCGTGATCGTCGACGAGGCGCAGAACATCGAGCTGTCCGCGCTCAAGGTCGTGCTGACCCGGATGGCGACCGGTTCGAAGGTCGTCTTCTGCGGTGACCTCGGCCAGGTCGACAACCCCTACATCTCGCCCTACGGCGGCATGGCGGCACTGATCGAGAAGATGAAGGGCAGCCCGCTGTTCGGCCATCTCACGCTGACCAAGGGCGTGCGCAGCCCGCTGGCCGAGCACGCGGCCACGATCTTCTGAGGACGATCCTCCGCCGCCGACGTTGACAACGGAGGTGGGTGAGCGCACACTCATCGCTGTGAGTGAGCGCTCACTCATCCCGGAGGCGTCGTGGGCGGCATCGAGGAACGGCTGATCGACGCGGCCGCCCGCGTGCTCGAGCGCGACGGCGTCCGTGGGTTGACCACGCGCGCCATCGCGCTCGAGGCCGGCTGCGCCGAGGGATCGATCTACAACCACTTCGGCAACAAGGAGCACCTGCTCGCCGCCGCCGTCAACCGCCGCGTGATGCTGTTCCCGGCGCTGGCCGCCGAGTACGCCGCCACGCCGGGGCAGGAGGACGTCGACGAACGGCTGCGGGAGCTCGCCACGGCGGCGATGGCGTTCTACCGCGGCGGTTCGGGACACCTGGCCGCCCTGCTCGCCGACCCCCACGCGGTCCGCAACCACCTGCGCGAGGTCCACGCCCGTGGCGGCGGGCCCTGGCGCACGCTCGAGAACCTCGCCAACTGGCTCCGCGACGAGCAGGCGCTCGGCCGTGTCGCCCCGGAAGCCAACCCCTCCGCGGCGATCACGGCCCTGCTCGGCAGCGTCCTCTACCACGTGATCACCAGCACCGTCTGGGACGTCGAGTTCGGCGCGCCCGACGACGACACCGCCCTCGACCGGGCCGTGGCGGCGATCTGGTGGGGGCTCGCGCCCACCTGACCGCCCGTCTTCGCGTTCGGCCTCCCTCCGGCACCCGCGTTCGTCCGCCTGCCTTCCAGGAGCAGCCATGTCGGCACCCATCGTCGACGTCCACGACGTCCACCACACCTTCGGCAAGGACGTGCACGCGCTGGCCGGGGTCGACCTCGCCATCGAGCCCGGCATCGTCTACGGCCTGCTCGGTCCGAACGGGGCCGGCAAGACCACCCTGATCCGCGTCCTGGCGACGCTGCTCGTGCCCTCCCGGGGCCGGGTCACCGTCGCCGGCGTCGACGTGCTGGCCGACCCGGTCGCCGCGCGCACCCGTATCGGCCTGGCCGGGCAGTTCGCGGCGGTCGACGACTACCTCAGCGGCCGCGAGAACGTCGAGATGGTCGGGCGCCTGTACGGACTGTCGGCCCGCGACTCACGGCGCCGCACCGCCGAGGTGCTCGAGGGCGTCGGACTCGCCGCCGACGCGGGCCGCCTCGTGCGTACCTACTCCGGGGGCATGCGACGCCGCCTCGACCTCGCCGCTTCCCTGGTCGGACGGCCGCAGGTGATGTTCCTCGACGAGCCCACCACCGGTATCGACCCGCGCAACCGTCTCGACCTGTGGGAGCTGATCCAGGGCCTGGTCCGTGACGGCACCACGGTGCTGCTCACGACCCAGTACCTCGAGGAGGCGGACCAGCTCGCCAACCGCATCGGCGTCATCGACCGCGGCCGCATCATCACCGAGGGCACCGCCGACGAGCTCAAGGACACGCTCGAGACCGCGGTGCTGCAGGTCGGGGTCGCCGCCGACGACCGGACGGCCGTCGCCGCCCTGCTCACCGAGTTGACCGGCGACGAGCCGACCAGCGACGCGAACCGTGGCCACCTGCGGGTGCCCGCGCGCACGGGGACCAGGCTCCTGCTCGAGGCCGTCCGACGCCTCGACGCCGCCGGCATCGAACCGAGCGACGTCGCGCTGCTCAAGCCCAGCCTCGACGACGTGTTCCTCTCGCTGACGGGCGAGCGCCCCGGCACCGACGACCAAGCCGCAGACACGTCCACGGGCCACCGCCCGTCACGACGCACCGGAGCCCGCCGATGAGCGCCATCGCCGCCCACCCGTCCCAGGAAGGCCGCATCGGCCTGCGACGGGCCGTCACCGACACGCTGGTCATCGCCCGCAGGAACCTGCTCCGCAACGTCCGGCTGCCGCAGCTGCTGCTGTTCTCCACGATCCAGCCGGTGATGTTCCTGCTGCTGTTCAACTTCGTCTTCGGGGGCGCCATCGGCGGGGCCCTGCCGGCGGGCTACGACTACATCCAGTGGCTGATGCCGGGCCTGCTCATCCAGATCGCCACCTTCGGTGCCGGGCAGACGGCGATGGGGCTGACCGAGGACCTCTCCAAGGGCGTGATCGACCGGTTCCGTTCCCTGCCGATGGCCCGCTCGGCCGTGCTCGCCGGCCGGACCCTCGCCGACCTCGGCCGCAACGCGGCGGTGCTGTCGTTGATGCTGGTGGTCGGGTTCGCGATCGGTTTCCGCTGGCAGACCACGTTCCTGGGGTTCCTGGCCGGCTTCGGCATCGCCCTGCTGTTCGGCTACGCCCTGTCGTGGGTGATGGCGACGATCGGCCTGTACGTGCGCAACCCGGAAGCGGCCCAGTCGGCGGTGTTCCTGCCCGTCTTCCCGCTCGTGTTCGCGTCGTCGGTGTTCCTGCCGACGCAGACGATGCCGGACTGGCTGCGCACGTTCGCCGACCACCAGCCCATCACCGTGGTGGCCAATGCCCTGCGCGGCCTGATGCTCGGACCCGAGGCGCTGTTGCCGGGGCAGACGGTGGCCGGCCAGGTCGGGGCGGCGTTCGCCTGGATCGTCGGCATCACGCTGGTGTTCTCGCTGCTTGCCGTCCGCGTCTACCGACGGGTGCAGGCCAGCTGACGACGAGGAATCAGTTCAGGCGGGCCCGCGCACGGATCGCGGCCCGCCTGACCTCCTCGGCGTCGCTGGCGTCGGGGCCGACGAGTTCGAGATAGCTCTCGTAGGCCTGCGCCGCGAGATGGAACTGGCCGACCTGGGCGAGCAGCTCGCCGTGGACGCGGTGGTCGTCGGGCATCCGGTTGGGCAGCAGCAGCTTGAGCTCGATGGCCCAGCGGGCGTCGAGGTGTCGTTGCTCGGCGAGGTAAGCCCGCGTGAGGTCGTTGAGCTGACGACGCACGACGTTGACGGCCGGTGACGGGCGCAGCATCGAGCGGCGGAACCCGAGCTGGCCGGTCGTGGCGCGGTGGACGTGCTGCGCCAACTGGTCGTGGTCGAGGGGCGCACCGCCGCGCGAGGGATCGATGACGAGCGGCCGCTCGCCGGCGGCGATGCCCACGACCACCAGCCCCGGAAGCGCGATCGGATAGGCCTTGATCCCCACCCGCCGCGCGATCGAGACGTAGAGCATCGTCAGCGTCACCGGGACACCGGCCCTGCCGTCGAGCACGTCGGGCAGGAGCACGGTGTCGGGCGCCGGCCCGGGCGCCGCGCGAAACCCGTGCGCGTGCCCGAGATAGGTCCTGAGCGCGGCGGCCTCGGTGTCGGGGTCGCCGGCCCGGAAGCCGCTGGCGCGCAGGCCGTCGGCCAGGGCGTCGAGGCGGAGCAGCGCCCGGTCGACGTCGAGGTCGGGATGTGCCTCGGCACCGACGAGCAGGGCGGCCTCGGCGAGGTCCGCGTCGTGGCGGCGGACCAGCGAGACGAGGCGGCTTCTGGTGTGCTGCGGCATGCCGCGAGGCTACTGGAGTGGCTTCGAACCCCGGAGGCACCATGACCGCGGGCAAGGCGCCCCTAGGCTCGGGTCCGACCTTCGCCTCGCCGACCTCCACGCTCCGACAGGAACCGCCGTGCCCGATGCCGCCACGCCCGCACCCGTCGGCGTCGAGGTCGTCGAGGTGCCCGCCGGCCGGCTGCGGCTGGTCACGCTGACGCGGCCCGATGCGCGCAACGCCATGGACACGGCGCTGCTGATGGCGCTGGCGGACGCGCTGGACGATGCCGACCGGGACGCCGAATTGCGCGGGCTGCTGGTCACCGGCGCCGCCGGGATGTTCTCCGCCGGTGCCGACGTGCGCGAGCCACTCGGTGACGGTGGCCGCCGCCGGATGGAGCTGTTCACGACGGTCTACGAACAACTGACCCTGCTGCGGGTCCCCACCGCGGCGGCGGTGGAGGGGTACGCGGTCGGTGGTGGCGCCGAGCTGGCCGCCGCCTGCGACCTGCGGGTGGCGGCCGAGGACGCCGTCTTCCGCTTCCCCGGCGCCGTCCACGGCATCCCGGTCGGCACCGCACGCACCGTGGGCCAGGTCGGCCTCTCGGTCGCCAAGGACTGGGTGCTCTCGAGCCGCGACGTCCCGGCCGCCGAGGCGTTCCGTACCGGATTCGTCCAGCGGCTGGTGGCGGCCGGCGAGACGGTCGCGGTCGCGCGGACCTGGCTGGCGCAGGTCGCCGGTCGTGACCCCGACACGGTCGCGCTGCTGAAGCGCCTGTTCAACGACGCCTCGGGGCTGCGCAACCGGGTGGCCTTCGAGAACGACGCGCTTCGCGCACAGGCGGAGACCGGGCGGCTGGACCCCGGCCTCGACCGCGACCTGCCCCGGACCGTGCGGCCCCGACGGGTGTGAACGGCCGCGGTGCGGATCACTAGAGTCATCGGCACTGCACATGCCCCGGTCGGGGGTCGAAGGGAGCCGCGGTGAACCCGGAGAAGCCGGATCGCAACCTCGCGATCGAGATCGTGCGCGTGACCGAGGCGGCCGCGCTGGCCGCGGCCCGCTGGCAGGGGCTCGGCGACAAGGAAGGCGGTGACCAGGCCGCCGTCGACGCCATGCGCAAGATGCTCGAGACGATCGAGATGGACGGCACGGTCGTGATCGGCGAGGGGGAGAAGGACGAGGCCCCGATGCTGTTCAACGGCGAGGCCGTCGGCACCGGCAACCCGCCCCAGGTCGACATCGCGGTCGACCCCGTTGACGGCACGCGCCTGCTCGCCGACGGTCGACCCGGGGCGCTGGCGGTGCTGGCCGCGGCCCCGGCCGGGACCATGTTCGACCCGGGCCCGTGCGTCTACATGGAGAAGCTGGTCGTCGGCAACGAGGCGGCCGACCTGGTCGATCTCGACCGCCCGCTGGCCGACAACCTGCGCATCGTCGCCGACGCCAACGGCAAGGAGATGCGCGACCTCACGGTGATGATGCTCGACCGGGACCGCCACGAGGAGGCCAAGCGTCAGATCCGCGAGGCCGGCGCCCGGCTGCAGCTGATCACCGACGGCGACGTCGCCGGCGGCATCCTCGCCGCCTGGGACGAGCGCCCCGAGGTGGACCTGCTGTACGGCATCGGGGGGACGCCCGAGGGCGTGGTGACCGCGTGCGCCCTCAAGGCCCTGGGTGGCCAGCAGTTGGGCCGGTTGTGGGCCCGCAACGACGACGAGCGGCGGGCCGCCGAGGAGGCCGGCTACGACCTCGATGCGGTGCTGACGGTCGACGACCTGGTCCGCAGCGACGACTGCTTCTTCTCGGCCACCGGCATCACCCCGGGCCAGCTGGTCAACGGGGTGCAGTTCCGCGGGAACGGCGCGATCACCCAGTCGCTGGTGATGCGGGGCAAGTCGGGCACGGTGCGGCTGATCTCCGCGCGCCACCGCTTCGAGAAGCTGCGCCGGTACGCGTCGGTCGACTACTGACCGTGCCGGTGCGTCGGGTCACGCGGCGGCGGCACGCGCCAGGCGGTCGATCCTGACGCGAAGCTCGTCGAACGCGTGCTGGAAGTCGGCCCGGGCTCCCGCGGCGGGGTCCGGGATCGACCAGTGCAGGACCGGCGCGTCGAAGGGCACCCGGCGTTCGTGCGCGCGGTCGCAGACCGACACGACGAGGTCGGTTCCCGGAGGGACGGCGTCGAGTGGCCGCGGGGTGGCGCCCGAGAGATCGAGGCCGTTGCGCCGGGCGACGGCGACGGCGCCGCGGTGCACCCGGGCGGCCGGCGTCGTTCCGGCCGAGTGCGCCTCACGGCCGGTCCGCGCCTGCCACAGCGCCGCCGCCAGCTGCGAACGCGCCGCGTTGGCCGTGCAGACGAACAGCACCCGCTCGGCCCCGGTGTCCAGCGGAGGAGGCGGCCACAGGTGGGCGACCCGGTCGTAGCGCAGGCTCACGTAACGGCGTCGGTGGTCGCCCTGGGAGGGCCGGCGTCGCACGAGTCCGGCCTGCTCGAGCGTGTTGAGGTGGAAGGCGAGCAGGTTCGCGGACACGCCCGCGATCGTGCCCAGTTCCTTCGGCGCGCGGTCGGTCAACTGCAGCGCATCGACGATCCGCAGGCGCGTCTCGTCACCGAGCGCGCGGTGGATCGCGGCACGGACGGCGAGATCGGTGGTCGTGGCATCGGTCATTCGCTCAAGAATAACTGAGCTAACCTGCGAGCGCCGACGACCGCGGCGCCAGCACGTCGCGAGCCCGCCCCTGCCGGAGCCCCGCATGCCATCCGAGACCCCTTCGACCGCCGCGGCCGTCGACGCGCGTGACGCCGCCGTGACGGGGCGACTGTCGCTGCTCGACCGCTTCCTCCCGGTGTGGATCGGCGCCGCCATGCTCGGCGGGCTGCTCCTCGGCCGCCTGGTCCCAGGTGTGGGCGAGGCACTCGAGGCGCTCGAGATCGACACGGTCTCGCTCCCCATCGCCGTCGGGCTGCTGGTGATGATGTACCCGCCGCTGGCAAAGGTCCGTTACGGACAACTGCGCGAGGTGACCGCCGACCGGCGGCTGGTGGTCACCTCGCTGGTGCTGAACTGGCTCGTCGGGCCGGCGTTGATGTTCGCCCTGGCGTGGACGTTCCTGCCGGATCTCCCCGAGTACCGGACCGGGTTGATCATCGTGGGCCTGGCCCGCTGCATCGCGATGGTCCTGATCTGGAACGACCTCGCCTGCGGCGACACCGATGCCGCCGCGGTCCTGGTCGCCATCAACTCCGTGTTCCAGATCGCGGCCTACTCGCTGCTCGGCTACTTCTACCTGTCGGTCCTGCCCGGCTGGCTGGGCTGGGAGCAGCAGACACTCGACGTCTCCCTGTGGCAGATCACCCGGGCCGTCCTGGTCTTCCTCGGCATCCCCTTGCTCGCCGGCTTCCTCACCCGCACGCTGGGGGAGAAGCGCAGGGGCCGGGCGTGGTACGAGGGCACGTTCCTGCCGCGCATCGGGCCGTGGGCGCTGTACGGCCTGCTCGCCACGGTGGTCATGCTGTTCGCATTGCAGGGCGACCAGATCGTCGCCAACCCGCTCGACGTGGGTCGGATCGCGATCCCGCTGCTGGTGTACTTCGCGCTCATGTTCGGCGTGTCGTTCGCGCTCGGCAGGAAGGTCGGCCTGGGCTACGAGCGCAACGCCACGCTGTCGTTCACGGCGGCCGGCAACAACTTCGAGCTCGCCATCGCCGTCGCGATCGGCGTGTTCGGCGCCACTTCGGGGCAGGCGCTCGCGGGCGTGGTCGGACCCCTCATCGAGGTGCCGGCCCTGGTCGGGCTGGTCTATGTCGCCCTGTGGGCCCGGCGCCGCTTCTACCCGGGATCGCCACCTCCGCGTAGATGACGTTCGTGCGGCCGCCGTCTCATCGGAGGGCGAGCGCCTCGCGGAGCACCTCGACACGGTCCGCGGCCACGCGGAAGTAGGCCCAGCGGCCGCGCTGCTCCCGCTCGAGCAGCCCCGCCGAGGTGAGCGCCGTCAGGTGGTGGCTGATCGTGGGCTGGGACCGGTCCAACGGGGCGGTCAGGTCGCAGACGCAGGCCTCGCCGTCGGGTGCGTTGGCGATCAGGGACAGCAGCCGCAGCCGGATCGGATCCGCGAGGAGCTTGAACGCGGCGGCGAGCTGCTCGGCCTCCTCGGCGCTCAGCGCGGCCTGCATGACCGGGGCGCAGCACGGTTCGATCGTCTGGACGTCCATGGCGGTCTCCTGGCGGCGAAGGCGTGCCTGGCACGGCGTCGCGTCGGGGGGCGAGCCGCATCGTGCCGGTCACATCGACGCACGTCAATGCGTTGTGCGCACGGTTCCGCACCACGCATCGACGGACGTCGATGAGACGTCTATGGTTTCCATATCGACGCCGATCGATACGGGCCGACGGGGCCCACCGGCGTCACCCGAGGAGCACGACCATGTCCCGTGTCCAACTCGCCCTCGACGTCACCGACCTCGACGCCGCCGTCGCCTTCTACACCGCGCTCTTCGGCGTCGGACCGGCGAAGCGCAAGCCGGGTTACGCCAACTTCGCGGTCGAGGATCCACCGCTCAAGCTGGTCCTGCTGGAGGGCGCCACCGGCGGCACCCTCAACCACCTCGGCATCGAGGTGGTCGACCGCGACGCCGTGAACTCCGCCGCCGGGCGGCTCGCCGCCGAGGGCCTCGCCACCGACGAGCGCGCCGGCGAGACCTGTTGCTACGCCACCCAGGACAAGGTCTGGGTCGGCGACCCCGATGGCGCGCGCTGGGAGGTCTACACCGTGCTCGCCGACGCCGACACGTTCGCCGAACCGTCCCTTACCTGCTGCTGAACCGCTGGCACGTCCACACGAAGAGCGAGGAAGAACCATGGACCCGATCACCCTGCTGCAGATCACCCACGTCGAACAGCGCGTCGCCCGGGCCACCGCGGCCGCGCACAACGCCGCCGTACGCCAACGTCGGGCCCGGGCGCGCGCACGTCGCTGGTCGCTGGGCGACCTCATGGTGACGCGCCGGGCGGCCCCGCCGGCCTGCGCGACCTGCTGACGGCGAGTCGGCGGGCCACGGGCGCGGGCGCCCGGTGCGGTCAGCCGAAACGGCCGGTGATGTAGGCCTCGGTCCGCTCGTCGGCGGCCTCGGTGAACAGCGTCTCCGTGCGGTCGAACTCCACCAGTCGCCCGGTCCGCTGCCCGTCCTCGTCGTCGATGTCGACGGTGAGGAACGCGGTCCGGTCCGAGACCCGCGCCGCCTGCTGCATGTTGTGGGTCACGATCACGATCGAGTACTGACCGCGCAGTTCGCGCATCAGGTCCTCGATCTTCAGCGTCGCGATCGGGTCGAGGGCCGAGCACGGCTCGTCCATCAGGATCACGTCCGGCTCCAGCGCGATCGCCCGGGCGATGCACAGCCGCTGCTGCTGGCCGCCCGACAGCGAGGTGCCGGGGGCGTTGAGCTTGTCCTTCACCTCGTCCCACAGCGCCGCGCCACGCAGGGCCTGCTCGACCCGGTCGCCGAGTTGGCGGGTCATACCGTGCAGCCGCGGCCCGAACGCCACGTTGTCGTAGATCGACATCGCGAACGGGTTCGGTTTCTGGAACACCATGCCGATGCGGCGGCGGACCTCGGCGGCGTCGACGGCGGGGTCGTAGATGTCCTCGCCGTGGTAGGTGACCGAGCCCTCGACCGTGCAACCCTCGATGAGGTCGTTGAGACGGTTGAGCGTCCTCAGCAGCGTCGACTTGCCGCAGCCGGACGGGCCGATCAGCGCCGTGATCTCGCCGGTCGGGATCCGCAGGTCGATGTCGGCGACGGCGGCGTCGCCGCCGTAGCGCACCGTCACGCCGCGGATCTCGAACACGGCGCCGTCGATCTCGGACGGCACGGTCGGTTGGTCGCGGCCGTCCAGGTGTGGCCTGGTCGTGGACGCGCCGCCCGCGGATTCGGTCACCGACAGGGTCGCGTCCGGGGTGCGCACGCCCAGGTCGGTGGGGAGGGGGTTGTCGGTCATGTTCGAAGACCTCGCGGTCAGCGGCGGGTGCCCCAGCGCGCCGTGACGAACCGGGCAGCCAGGGTGAGGATCAGCACGACCAGCATCAGGAACAGCGCGCCGGCCCAGGCACGCTGCTGGCCGGCGGGAAAGGGCTGGCGGGCACCGCGATAGATCAGCAGCGTGAGGGAGGCGATGGGCGTCCCCTGCAACTGGCTGACGACCTGCAACGAGCCCAACGCGGTCAGCAGCAGCACGGCCGTCTCGCCGGCGGCCCGGGCGACCGCAAGCATCGCGCCGGTCACCAGTCCCGGCGCCGCACTCGGCACGACCACGCGCAGGATCGTCTGCCACTTGCGTGCGCCGAGGCCGATCGAGGCCGCCCGCTGGTCCTCGGGGACCAGCTTGAGCATCTCTTCGCTGGAGCGGACGATGATCGGCAGCATGAGCACGGCGAGTCCGGCGGCCCCGACGATCGCTCCGAACCCGAAGGCGCCGCGGACGAGCAGGGCGTAGATGAACAGGCCGACGAAGACGCTCGGGACCCCGGTCATCACGTCGGTGAAGAACCGGATGACGCGCGGCAGCCAGCCCCGCCCGTACTCGGTGAGGTAGATCGCCGCGAGAATGCCCACCGGCACCGAGACCAGGGTGGCGAACCCGACCATGTAGGCCGAGCCGATGATGCCGTGGACGTAGCCGCCGCCCTCGCGGCGCGCGCCCGGCTGAATCTGGGTCAGGAACTCCCCGTCGAGCGCCGGGAGTCCGCGCCGGGTGACCTCCGCGAGGATCAGCACCAGCGGAACCACGGCCACGACCATGCCGAGCGAGAGCAGCAGACGGGCCAACGAGGACCGGCCGCGGCGTCGGCGCGTGTGGGCGTCGACCTCGCGCAGGCTGACACGCGGCCGGTCGGGCCGGATGAGGGTGTCGCTCACAGCGCGGCGTCTCCTGCGACGCGCCCGATCCGCCACACGAGCAGCCGGGCGAGGACGTTGACGATGACGGTGATCAGGAACAGCCCGACCCCGACGGCGATCAGGGCGTCCACGGTCTCGGGCGCGGCGTCCTGGAAGGTGCTGGCGATGTGGCCCGCCATCGACTGACCGGCGAAGAACAGGCTCGCGCCCCAGCGCTGCTGGCCGCCGATGAGCATCGCAACGGCGATCGTCTCGCCGAGGGCACGGCCGAGGCCGAGCATGGTGGCGCCGACGATGCCCGGGAACGAGCGCTTGACGATGACGCGGCGCATCACCTCCCAGTCGGTCGCGCCCATCCCGTAGGCAGCCTGGATCTGGTCTTCGGGGGTCTGCGCCATGACCTCGCGGGCGATCGCCGTGATGATCGGCAGGATCATGATGGCGAGCACGTTGCCCGCGATGAAGTAGTTGACGTTGCGGGCCGGGCCCTCGAACAGCCACCCGATGAGCGGGACGTTTCCCAAGGTGGCGATCAGCACCCGCGAGATCGGTTGGAGCACGACGGGGGAGAAGAACAGCAGGCCCCACAGCCCGTAGACCACCGAGGGAATCGCGGCGAGCAGCTCGACGGTGGCGGACAGCGCCTGACGGAACCGCCTCGGCGCGATCCGGTTGATGTAGAGCGAGATGGCCAGTGCCAGCGGGAGCGCGATCGCGATCGCGATCGCGGAGCTGATCAGCGTGCCGTAGATGAACGCGAAGGCGCCGTACGCGCCGGTGAACTCGTCCCGGCTCGACCCCGCGTCCCACTCGCTGCTGGTGAAGAAGCTGACGATGCCCTGGTAGTCGAACACCGGCCAGGCGTCGCGCGCGGTCGAGCCGATCATCAGGCCGAGCACGGCCAGGACCGACACGCCCGCCGCAAGGGCGATCGCGCGGAACAGCGGATCGGCCCAGCGGCCGGAGCCGGTGGGCCGCAGGTCGGGGCGTCGGTCGGGGGACGTCGAGGTGATGCTCACCCAGGGCCTCCTGCGTGGTGCGACGAGTGGCTGGTGGGCGCCGCAGGACGGCGACGCCCACCAGCCGGGAGATCAGTTCTGCGCGTTGATCCGCTCGATGGCGGCGAGCACGTCGGGCTTGACGTCATCGGCCAGCGGCGCGTAGCCGAGTTCCAGGGCGAGGTCGTCGCCGTTCTCGACCGCCCACGTCCAGAAGTCGATCAGCAGGTCCGCCGTCTCCTGGTCGTACCCGCACTCCCAGGCGAAGATCCAGTTGGTCCCCGCGATCGGATAGCCGTCGCCGCCGACCCCGAGGATGTCGAACCGGAAGTCGTCGGGGATGTCGATCGCCGACAGCGCGGCGGAGGTGGCCTCGAGGGTCGGCTGGACCGCGTTGCCGTCGCGGTTGACCACCGAGGCGGTCTGCAGCCCGAGTTCGAGCGCATAGGCCTGGTTGATGTAGCCGATGCCGCCGTCGTTCTGCGTGATGCCGGCGGACACGCCCTCGTTGCCCTCACCACCGATGGTCCCCGACGGCCACTGCACCTCGGTGCCCTCACCGAGCGTCCAGGTGTCGGTGTCGGCGTCGAGGTACTTGGTGAACACCGAGGTGGTCCCCGAGCCGTCCGAGCGGTGGACGGGGATGAACTCCTTGTCGGGAAGGTCGACGCCGGGGTTGAGCTCCGCGATCGCGGGGTCGTTCCACATCGTGATGCGTCGCTCGAAGATGTCGGCGATCAGGTCGCCGGTGAGCACCAGCTCCTCGATCTCTGGCTCGTCGTAGGCGATGGTCACCGCGCCGAAGACGACCGGGATCTCGATGGGGTCGCAGCCACGCTCGGTCGCGGCCAGCTGCAGGTCGTCCTCCGCCAGCACGCGTTCGGACGAACCGAAGTCGACGGTCTGGCTGAGGAACTGCTCGATCCCGCCGCCCGAACCGATCGACTGGTAGTTGATGAGGGCGTTGGGGTTGACGTCGTCCGCGTACGCGAAGATCCACTCTTCGAAGACCGGCGTCGGGAAGGTGGCGCCGGCCCCGTCGAGCGCGCCGGCCGGCCCGCCGGCGGTGGCCGGGTCGTCGCCGTCCTCGGCGGCCGGTTCGTCAGCGGTTGCGGGAGCGTCCTCGTCGACCGCCTGCGCGGTCGGGTCGCCGATGTCGGGGTCTGCACCGCAGGCGGAGACCAGGAGGGAGGCAGCCGCGAGGACGGCGGCTCGCCGGGTGAACGTACGCATCGAGTGTCACTCCAGGAGCGTGGCAGCGGAAGGGCGGAACGACGGTGACGCTACGAAGCCCGTCTTCCGGTGCCGTGACCTGCGGTGGAACGGAAGGTGAACGATCCCGAGTCTGGGTCACCCAGGTGAACCCGCGGTTGCGGACAGGCGACGTCGAGCTGACCATCGCGGCCCGAGGCGCGCGTCAGTGCCTGCGCAGCGCGGAGACGCGTCCCGGCCGACCGCGGGTGGGCGCAGCCGCGCACCCCAGGCGGCGGTGGAGGAAGTCCGCGATCGCGTCGTGGATCTCGTCGGGGAACTCGAGCAGCGCGCCGTGGGTGGCGTCGTGGACCACGCGCAGCTCGGCATCGGGGATGGCCGCCAGCATCTCCTCGCCGACCTCCTTCGGGGACCAGGGGTCGGCCGAACCCACCAGCACGTGCGTCGGGACGTCCACCTCGTGCAGCCACGGCCCGGCGTCGAAGTCGTGCATGCCCCTGGCGACCTCGACCGCGACGGCGGGGTCGCACGCGGCGAGGTGGCGGAAGTAGTCGTCCATCTCCTCGACCGGGGTGTAGGGGCCCAGCGCCCGGATCGCACGCGCGACCGGCATCGCCACGGGCAGACGGGGAGCGAGCGCGGCCAGGCGGCGGATCGGCCCCGGCACCAGCGGTACCGCGTGGTAGAGCAGCGGGAACAGGCGACTGCCGAGATCGGTGCCGTAGAAGGTCCGCATCGGCGACGAGAAGGGGCCGGTGACCAGCACCAGGCCGGCGACGAGGTCGGGGCGCTGTCGCCACAGTGCGAGCGCGACCTCGCAGCCCATCGAGTGGCCCAACGCCACCGTGCCCGTCAGGCCCTCGGCGTCGAGGACGGCGGCGACGTCGCCCGCGAGCCGCTCGATGGTGTAGTCCTCGGCCCGGGCGGGTCGCAGCCGGCTGCCGCGGTCCGGAGGGCAACCCGACGCACCGACGCCGCGGTAGTTGAGGACGACCACCGGGTGGCGTTCGGCGAGCGCGCCGGCGACACGCGCCCAGTGGTTGTCCGGACACAGGTACCCGGCGCAGAGCACCAGGGGGATCGTGTCGTCGTCGCCCCCGAGCACGGTGTAACGGATCGTCACCCCGTCGGCACTGACGGCCTCGCGGTCCTTGGTCCACACGTGACCGCCCCGGTCGCGATCGGGCCGTGCACGCGAAAGGCCCAGCGCCGCACCCAGCGTTCGCCCGGCGTTCATCGGACGTTCACCCTGACCTCGCACACTTCGTCACGACCGCCGACCGTAGCCCCCACCGGTGCAGGAGAACGCATGCGAGCCCCGACCGCCGCCGTCGCGCCCCGTCCCGCGCCGGTCGCCGAGCCGCGCGGCGCCGTCGCCACGGACGGCCCGTCTGCGCCGCCCGTGCTCCGCCTCGAGCAGGTCGGCGTCAGCTACGGCGCGGTAGCAGCCGTCTCTGGCGTGTCCTTCGACGTGCGCACCCGCGAGATCACCGCGCTGATCGGACCGTCCGGATGCGGCAAGTCGACGCTGCTGCGGGCGATGAACCGCATGAACGACCTCGTCGACGGCGCCCGGGTCGAGGGTCGCGTGACCTACCACGACCGGGACCTGTACGCCCCCGACGTCGACCCGGTGGAGGTCCGTCGCCGCATCGGCATGGTGTTCCAGAAGCCGAACCCGTTCCCGAAGTCGATCTACGACAACGTGGCGTTCGGTCCCCGCCTGCTCGGGCGCGTCGACGACCTCGACGACGTCGTCGAGCACGCCCTGCGTGCCGCCGCGCTCTGGGACGAGGTCAAGCACGGTCTCGACGCCTCGGGTCTCGCCCTCTCGGGTGGCCAGCAACAGCGGCTGTGCATCGCCCGGGCCATCGCCACTTCGCCGGACGTCCTGCTGATGGACGAACCCTGCTCCGCCCTCGATCCGATCGCCACCCTGAAGATCGAGGACCTGATGCGCGAGTTGCGCGAGCGGTACACGATCGTGGTGGTGACCCACAACATGCAGCAGGCGGCGCGGGTGTCGGACTGGACGGCCTTTCTCTCGGTCGACGTCGACGGGACCTCGAGGAGCCGGGGCGGCACGCTGGTGGAGTTCGACCGGACCGAACGGCTCTTCACCCAGGCCGCGGACGAGCGCACGGAGGCCTACATCACCGGACGGTTCGGTTGACGGCCCTGCTCCGCGGGGCCTTCCAGGCCCGGCTCGACGACGTCGACGACGAGCTCGTCGGGGCCGCGCTGGTGGTCGCGGAGGCGCTGCCACGCACGGCGAGGGCGCTGCTGCAGGGGGAGGCCGCCGTCGCCGACGTCGTCCGCTCCATGGCCCGCGACGTCAACGAACGCTGCCGCTGGGTCGAGGAACAGGGGTTCGTGCTGCTCGCGCGCGAGGCACCGGTCGCGGGGGACCTGCGGCGGCTGGTCGGCATCCTGCGGCTGGTCACCTCCGTCGAACGCTCGGCCGCCCTGCTGCGGCACATCGGTGAGGCGGTCGAACGCGTCGACACCACGGCGTTGCCCGACGAGATCCGCGCCATCATCGAGGCGCTGGGGACCTCCGCCGGCGAGGTGTTCCGTCAGGGGGTCGATGCCTGGCGACGCCGGGACGCGCTCGCCGTCCACGAGGTCGATCGGGAGGACGAGATGGTCGACCGGCTCCAGCAGCGGTTGCTCGGCCGGGCCCGTGAGGTCGTCGACGCGCCGGCGGAGTTGTTGCTGCTCGGACTGCTGGCCCGGTACTACGAACGCATCGCCGACCACGGGGTCTCGTTCGCGCAGCACGCGGCGTTCGCGGTGACGGGAGCGCGGATCGACGTGGGCCGGTGAGGCCCGTCGACGCTGCCCGCTCAGCGCTCGGACGCGGACAGTTCCACGGTCCGGCCGGTCGCGACGAAGACCGTCTGTTCGGCGATGTCGACGCCATGGTCGGCGAACCGTTCGAGCAGCCGGGCCAGCTGGATCATGTGGGTCGCCCATTCGAGGCGGTGCTCGTCCTGGGACGCCAGGCGCACCAGCCGGTGGAAGATGCCGAGGTTGAGCCGGTCGACGTCGTCGTCGAGGCGCGCACACGCCCTGGCGTGCTCGACGTCACGGTGCACGAACGCCTGCATGGCCGCGTGGGCCACCTCGCGGGCACGAGTGCCCATCTCGAGCAGCTGCCCGGTCAGTGCCTCGTCGGCCGGCAGGTCGCGGACCCGCTCCACGGTGCGGGCCACGCCGGACGCGTAGTCGCCCATCCGCTCGAGGTGGAGGCTGACGTGGATCAGCGCCGTCAACAACCGCAGGTCACCGGCGACGGGGCCGTGCAGCGCGACGACGGCCAATACGCCCTGCTGCACCTGCTCGTAGGCACGGTCGAGTTCGTCGTCGGCGACCACGACCCGTCGGGCGGCTTCGAGGTCGGAGACCTCCAGCGCCTGCAATGCTTCACCCAGCATCGCGTCGGCACGCTCGCTCATGGCCACGACGCGCGTCAACAGCTGGTCGAGCTGGGCCTGCAGGTCGTGCCGCATGACGGACCCCCTTCGCCCTCCGTAGCGTAAGACCCAGGACAAGGAACCACCACCGATGCCGAAGCTGTTGCTGGTCGAGGACGAGCAGGCGATCGCCGCGGGGCTGGCGATCACGCTCGAGGCCGAGGGATTCCAGGTCGTCTGGGTCAAGGACGGGCTCGAAGCCATTCCGGCCTGGGAGCGCATCCGCCCCGATCTCGTCGTGCTCGACCTGATGCTGCCGGGCATGTCCGGTACCGAGATCTGCCGGGCGATCCGGGCCCGTTCCGACGTCCCGATCATCATGCTCACGGCCCGTGAGGCCGAGGTCGACCGGGTCGTGGGGCTCGAACTCGGCGCCGACGACTACGTGACCAAGCCGTTCTCGACCCGCGAACTGATCGCCCGCATCAAGGCCGTGCTGCGTCGCGCCCCGTTGCACGACCTCGGCGGGGACGATGCTCCCGTCGAGGCGTCCGGCGTCCGCGTCGACCGCGCCCGCCACGAGGTCCGCGTCGACGGGGTGGCGGTCGAGCTGCCGCCGAAGGAGTTCGAACTGCTGGCCTACCTCGTCGAACACGCCGGGCGGGTGCTCACGAGAGGACAGCTCATCGACGAGGTGTGGGGCAGCGACTACGTGGGGGACACCAAGACGCTCGACGTCCACATCCGTCGCCTGCGCATGCGCGTCGAACGGGAACCGGACGCGCCGACCCGGATCCAGACCGTGCGGGGCGTGGGCTACCGGTTCGCCGACTCGTGAATCCGCGCCCGCTGTTGCTCGCGCTGGCGTATGGCGTGCTGGCGTACGCCGCGACCCGGATGCTGTCGGCCGGCGCCGCGATGGCGGTGGTGGTGGCGGGGGCGATCGGGGTGTGGATCGTCGCCGACACGTTCGAGTCGCGCCGTCTCAGCCGACTGACGGGCCGGGTCGGCGCCTGGCTGGTCGAGGAGGACCACCGTCCGGTGCAGCTGCGCGGAGGCCCCGAGTGGCGCGAGCTCGGGATCGCGCTGAACACGCTCGGAGCCGAATACCAGCGCCGCGGGGAACGCATCGCCCGCGAACGCCCGTGGCGTCGGGAGCTCGTCGACTCGCTGGTGCAGCCGGCGCTGCTGTTCTCCGGTGACGGCCGGATGCTCGCCGCCAACGCTCCCGCCCGCGACCTGCTCGGCATCCCGGTCGACGCGGAGCGCATGACCGTCGTGCAGGCCGTCGGCAGCACCGCCCTCGCCGAGTCGGTCCACGAGGCCAGGATCTCGCGCCAGCCGGTCACCATCGACGCCGAGCATCGTGGCCACGAACTGCGTGCAACCGTCTCGCTCGTCGGCGACGAGACCCTGATGATCATCGTCGACCGCACCCGCGAGCGCCGGACCGAGGAACTGCGTCGCAACTTCGTGGTCAACGCCTCGCACGAACTCAAGACCCCGGTGACGGGGATCCAGACCCTGGCCGAGGCGATGCGGGTCACGCTCGACCGCGATCCCGGGCGGCTGCCGTCGCTGATCAACCAGCTCGGTGACGAGGCCGAACGGCTCGCCCGGCTGGTCAACGACCTGCTCGACCTGCGGCGGCTGGAGGAGCGTGGCCCGCTGGAGCGCGTCCCGGTCGACCTCGCCGAACTGGTGCGGCAGGTGGTCGTCGGTCTGCTCGCCCGGGCCGAGGAGCGCGAGGTCGAGCTGGTGGTCGACGCTCCCGACCGCGCCCGCGTCGCAGGGGTGCCCGGCGACCTCGAGGTGATCGTCAAGAACCTCGTCGGCAACGCCGTGCAGTACAACCGACCCGGCGGCACCGTCGTCGTCCGTCTCGCGCCCGAGGACGGCGGCTACCTGCTGACCGTGCGTGACACGGGCATCGGCATCCCGCAGCAGGACCTGTCGCGGGTCTTCGAGCGGTTCTACCGCGTCGACACCGCCCGCTCGCGCGAGACGGGCGGGACCGGCCTCGGCCTGTCCATCGTGCGTCACGCCGTCGAGCGGCACGGCGGCAGCGTGCGCGTCGACAGCCTGCTCGGCGAGGGCACGACGTTCACGGTCCGGTTGCCGGTGGCGCCTCCGCCCTGAGCCCACGCCCCTTCGCTCAGCGCACGACCAATTCGCGTTTCAGGAGGCAGACGATTGGCTGCGCCCGGAAAGAGGGTAGGCAGCCGATGGACGACGACGAGCAACGGGACCTGTGGGAGGCGACCGCCGCGGCGGTGGCCCACGAACTCGCGACGCCGCTTGCGGCGACCCAGGCCGCCATCCGTCTGCTCGCCGCCGCCGAGAGCGACGACGAGCGGGAGCAGCTGAGCGACGCCGCCCTGCGCAACCTGCAGCTGCTGGAACTGCAGGTGCGCCGGCTGCAGCAGTTGGACGCGGCCGCGCCGGCGCCGGCGGTGCAACCGGGCGTCGACCTGGCCGCCCTGGTGCGGGAGACCGTCGAGGACCTCGCGCTGACGACGCTCGGTGACCACCCCACCACGGTGGAGGCGCCCGGGCAGGTCGTGCTCGAGGCCGATCCGAACCAGCTGCGGCAGGTGCTGTTCAACCTGCTCTCCAACGCCGCCAAGTACTCGCCGGCCGGACGCGACATCGTGATCGACGTCGAGCCGGGCGCCGACGAGGTGATGCTGCGGGTACGCGACCGCGGGGAGGGCGTCGCCCCCGAGGACGCCGACCGGATCTTCGAGCGCTACGAGCGTGCCGCGACCGACCACCAGGGCGCCGGCCTGGGCCTGTACCTCTCGCGGCGGATCGCCCGCGCGCACGGTGGCGACCTGCACCTGGTGCCCGCCGAGGGCGAGGGCGCCGTCTTCGAGCTCGTGCTCCCGACCCGCCAGGGCGGCGGGGCGACACGCGGGGAGTGACCGACGCGGGCCCGCCACTAGCCTGCCGGCCATGAACCCTCCAGACCTCACACGCGAGCGGGGCAAGACGCTGCGTGCTCCCGCGATCCTCGACGCGCTCTCGCACGAGCTGCCCGATGCCACGATCGCCCTGGAGTTCTCGAATCGGTGGGAACTGCTGGTCGCGACCATGCTGTCGGCCCAGTCGACCGACGTGAAGGTCAACGAGGTCACCCGCGTGCTGTTCCGCGAGCTCCCCGGTCCCGAGGCGTTCGCCGAGGCGCCGCTGGAGCGCATCGAGCAGCTGATCGGCGCCCTCGGGCTGTTCCGCCAGAAGGCGAAGAACGTCCAGGCCACCGCCCGGCTGCTGCTCGAGCACCACGGTGGCGAGGTGCCGGACACCATGGAGGAGCTGCTGGCGCTGCCGGGTGTCGCGCGCAAAACGGCCAACGTCGTGCTGTCGAACGGGTTCGGTGTCCACGTCGGTGTGGTCGTCGACACCCACGTCGCGAGGCTCGCCAGGCGCCTGCGGTTCACCCGCGAGGAGGACCCGAAGAAGATCGAGCGCGACCTGATGCGGTTGTTCCCGCAGCAGCGGTGGCTGGACGTCTCGGACCTGCTCATCCACCACGGTCGCCGGACCTGCCATGCCCGGCGTCCCCGCTGCGAGGACTGCGTGATCGAGCCGCTGTGTCCGTCGTCGCAGGAGGCGGGGCTCAGCGACAAGCGGTAGCGCTAGCGGCGACGCACCCGGCGTGACCAGATGACGCTCGCGACGGCGATCAACGCCAGCATGCTGGCGACGACGGCCTGCACCGCGTGGAAGGGCTCGACGACCTCGACGGTCGGCGACACGATCTCGAGGTGATCGGCGCGCAGGGTGATGCCCCCGCCGTCCTGCGGGTCCGCCCGGTGCAGTACCCCCTCGAGCTGGAGGATGTCGCCGCGGCGCCCCGGTCGACCCACGCCCTCGATCTGCTCGTGCAGCCCGTCGGGCAGCCACACCGACAGGCCGGTGTTGAACCCACGCAGCTCGCGGTGCCCGCCCAGCGGGCCGACCTCGAGCGCGTAGTCGTCGTCGTTGACCTGCAGCCACGCGCCACCCTCGCGCGGCAGGACCTCGCCGATCGCCTCGCCGACGAACACGACCCGAAGGCCGTCGAAGGCGCTCGGACAGGCATACACGTGCCCCGAGGTGATGCGGCGGCCGCCGACGAGCGTCTCGCCCATCGCCTGCAGGAAGTGCTCGTCGGCGCCCCGCCGACAGATGCCCGGGTCCTCCTCGATGCCGATCGGCGGCAGGTTCTCGACCAGGAACGGGGTGGTGTCGAGCAACGGCTTGGTACGCAACAGCAGCTCGGCACCCCCGAGCAACGTTGCGACGGCGACCACGGCGGCGACCAGCAGCCGGCGCGTCGGTCGACGGCGGTGGCGGCGGGGGTTGGACACGGCGCTGCTCATCGGGACGCCCGTCCGCGGGCGAGCGAGATCAGGTACCCGATCAGCGCGAACACGGCCACGAACTCCAGGCGGCCGAGCCACATCTGGACCAGGTAGACCGCCATGAGGCCACGCGGCATGTCCGGCTCGGTCACGCCGATCGACAGGCCCATGTTCGCCGCCGCGGAGACCGACTCGAACAGGGTCTGGGTGATGTCGTAGCCGCCGTAGGCGAGCCCCACCATCGCCCCGAGCAGGTACGTGACGACGAACAGCAGCAGCACCGTCGTCGCGGCCCGTGCCATGTCGTCGCGCAGGATCGTGCGGCGGCCGGCGTTGTAGGTCGTCACCACCACCGCCGACTCCGGGTTGAGCAGCTTGCGGACGTCGTGGACCAGGGTCTTGGCGGCGATGCCGACGCGGATCGCCTTGATCCCGCCCGCGGTCGACGATGCCATCCCGCCCAGCGCCATGGTCGCCACGATCGCCGCGGGCGCCATCACCCCCCAGTCGGTCAGATAGGTGTCCCCGACATTGACCTGGAATCCGGCGCTCGAGACCGCCGAGATCATCGTGAAGAACCCCTTGCGGATGAGCGCCGGCAGGGTGTCATAGGTGCCCGACCGCACGAGACCGAAACAGATCACCGCGAACAGCACGCTCGACGACAGCGCGAGCGTGCGCGTCTCGATGTGCCGCAGCACCTGCCGTGGGTCCCCGTGCCACATCTGGAAGTGGAGCCCGAACGAGATCGCCCCGGCCAGCATCAGCACCAGCAGGACCGCCTCGACGGCGAACGAGTGGTAGTAGATGACCGAGGCCTGCATCGGCGAGAAGCCGCCCGTGTCGAACGCGGCCAGGAACAGGTTGACGCCGTGGTAGAGGGCCCGGGCGGGAGTGAAGCCGGCGACCAGCAGGGTCACCGTCACCGCAAAGGTCCCGACCACCAGGTAGGTGGCGGCGACCTTGTAGATGAAGCGTGACGTGCGGATGAAGTTGGGCAGGATCCGCTCGTCCCGGGCCTCCGCGAGATACAGGGTCCCGATCCGCCCGCCGCCGGCGGCGAACAGCGACAGCACGACGATGATGATCCCCTGGCCGCCGGCGAAGTGCGTCAGATGGCGGTACAGGTCCATCGAGTAGGTGGTGTGGTCGAGGTCGCTGATGACCGACAGCCCCGTGGTGGTCAGGCCCGACATCGCCTCGAACACCGCCGAGAGCAGATCGGCGTAGTGCCCGGACAGATACATCGGAACGGCGGCGAAGATGGCGCCGATCAACCACGCCAGAGCGACCGTGACCATGCCATGGGCCCAGGTCAGCGGCTGGCGGGTGGCCAACCGGGCCTCGGCGACGGAGCCGGCGATGGCGGTCAGCGCCGCGCCGATCACCAGTGCGGACAGCGTGTTCCACTCGCCGAGCACGAGCGCCACGACGGCCGGGACGAGCATCAGCAGCGAGAGGCCGAGCAGGACCTTGCCGAGGTAGAAGCCGATGAGGCGCAGGTCGTCGGCGCCCGGACGCAGCAGCACGGCTCAGCCGACCAACGCGAGCATGACCAGCGCGATCAGGCATGCGGCGGCGAGCGCGCTCAGCGCCATCAGGGCCAGCACGCCGATCCCGCGAGCCGCGGCACGCCCGGTCGGTTCGGGAGCGCGGTCCTGCCTCACCTGCGGCCCAGCAGCGTGTGGGTCAGACGTTCCTCGAGTTCGGGGCTGGTCAGCACGACCACCTCGTCGCCCGGCAGCAGCTGGGCGCCGCCTCGGGGGATCACGGTCTCGCTGCCCCGGAAGATGGCGACCAGGACCGCCTCATGGGGCAGGTCGAGGTCCTCGATGGCGCGCGGGCCCGGTGCCCGTGGTCCGTCGGGGATGCGCAACTCGACCAGGCTCACGCGGCCGCCCTTCAGGCTGGTGAGGTGGATCAGTTCGCCGATGGAGAACTCGTTCTCCAGCAGCTCCGAGATCAGCCGCGTCGAGGACACCGGCTCGATCCCGAGCCGCTCGAAGATCTCGACGTTCTTGGGGGTGTTGACCCGGCTGATGGCGCGCTTGACGCCGAACTCGATCTTGGCGAGCTGACACGCCACGAGGTTGTCGTCGTCCTCGTGGGTGGTCGCGACGAACACGTCCGCGCGGTCGGTGTGCGCCTGCTCGAGGTAGCGGACGTCGCAGGCGTCGCCCTCGATGACGAGCACGTTGGTCTCGGCGACCAACTGCTCACAGCGGGATCCGATGCGTTCGACGACGGTGACCTCGTGCCCCTTGTCGATCATGTCCTTGGCGATGTAGCGGCCGATCTTGCCGCCGCCGGCGATCACGACGTACACGAGCTACTCCTGACCCATGTGGATGCGCTCGCGGTCGAACGGATCGCGGACGAGTTCCTGGATGCGGCGGTGTGCCGCGGGCTTCATCGCCGCGGTCAGCACGTCGTCGCGTTCCAGTCGGTCGGTCCGGTCGGGGATGAAGACGCGCGTGCCGCGACGAACGGCGGCGACCCGCAGCTGGCCGTCGACCTCGAACTCCTCGACGGTCATGCCGTGACCACGCGTGTCCACCTCGAGGTCGACGATCGAGACCTCGGTGTCCGTGAAGGCCACGTGCAGCGGGTAGCTCTCGTCGCGGAACTCGTTGAGGAACAGCTTCGCGATCAGGCCGGTGCCCGACACGTACCGCACGCCGAGCTTGCGGTAGACGTCCTCGCGCTCGGGGTTGAACAGCCGCGCGATCGTGCGGGGGACGTCGTACAGATGGGTCGCGATCTCGACCGCCATGAGGTTGGCGTTGTCGAAGCGGGTGACCGCGATCAGTCCGTCGGCGCGGTGGACACCGGCCTGTTCGAGCACGTCGCGGTCGGTGCAGTCGCCGACCACGGTCTCGCCGTTGAACGCCGAACCGAGCCGGTCGAACGCCAGCGGGTCGACGTCGCAGACGACGACGTCGGTGTCGGCGTCCTCGGACAGGCGGTCGGCGATCTCCGCCCCGAGACGGCCACAACCACCGATGATGATGTGCACGACGGGTTCTTCCCACGACGACCAAGCCGTCCGACCTGGCCAACGCGACAGTATGCCAAGGCCGGGCACGGGCGCGGTAGGCAGCCGTCGGTACGCTCGTGGCATGCCTCCTACCACGCTCCTGCTCGCGGCGCCGCGCGGATTCTGCGCGGGCGTCGACCGTGCCGTCCTGATCGTCGAGAAGGCGCTCGAGTCGTACGGCGCGCCCGTCTACGTCCGCCACGAGATCGTCCACAACACCCACGTGGTCGAGTCGTTGCGCCGCGAGGGCGCCGTCTTCGTCGAGGACGAGACCGTGGTGCCCGAGGGTGCGGTCGTGGTGTTCTCGGCGCACGGCTCGCCGCCCGAGGCGTTCGCCAACTCGAAGCGGCTCGGCCACAGCCTGATCGACGCGACGTGCCCGTTGGTGACGAAGGTCCACAACGAGGCCCGCCGCTTCGCCGAGGCCGACATGGACATCGTGCTGATCGGTCACGAGGGCCACCAGGAGGTCATCGGCACGATGGGGCAGGCGCCGCGTTCCATCCGCCTGGTCGAGACGCCCGACGACGTCGACGCGCTCGAGTACGACCACGACGCGAACATCGCCTACATCACCCAGACCACGCTGTCGATGGACGAGACCAGCGCCGTGGTCGGCCGGCTGCGGGAGCGCTTCCCGATGCTGCACCAGCCGAAGAAGGACGACATCTGCTACGCGACCCAGAACCGCCAGGACGCGGTGAAGGACCTCGCGGGCGCGTGTGACGTCATCCTCGTGGTCGGCTCGCAGACCTCGTCCAACAGCAAGCGGCTCGTCGAGGTGTCGCGCGACCGGGGCACCCCGGCACACCTGATCGACTCGGCCGCCGACATCGACGAGGCCTGGGTCCGCGACGCCACCACGGTCGGGCTGACCTCGGGCGCCTCCGCGCCCGAGGTGCTGGTCGAGGGGGTCATCGACTGGTTCCGTGACCGCGGGCTGCAGAAGGTGCGCACGGTCACGACCGTCGAGGAGGACGTCGAGTTCGCGATGCCGTCGGTGCTCACGCGCCGGCTTCAGGGCAGCGGCGCCTCGTCGACCGACGGGTCGGGTTCGTCGGCGCCGTCCGCGTCGGCGCGCGCCCGGACGTAGGCGTCCCACAGCGACGGGGCGAGCACCTCGGTCTGCCACGGTCGCAACTCGACGAGCGCGCACAATTCGGCGGCATCCTGCGGCTGCCCGGTGATCGCCCGCCACAGCGGCTTGGACGGACACAGCACGCCGGCGTCGACGCCGAGCTCGTCGGCCACCTCGGTGCGGGCGCGACGCAGCGCGTCGAAGACGCGGCGATCGCCGTCGGACCAGCGGTGCCCGGACGTCTCGCGCGGTTCGGGAGCGGCCTCGAGCCCCCGCTCGACGGCCGCGAAGAGGTCCGCGGCGTGGCGGCGCAGCAGGTTGCGCCGGCGCTGGCTGCGCCGGACCAGCTGGGGGACCGTGCGCGGTGGCTCGGTGGCGATCGAACGCAGCACGTCGTCGTGCAGCAGCCGGTTCGGAGCGATGTCGTGTTCCTGGGCCAGCCGCTCGCGCTCCTCCCAGACGGCGCGCAGCACGGCGCGCTGCTCCGGTGCGAGGCGCCCGCTGCCCTTGACCCGGGTCCAGTCGCGCGTCGACTCCCCGGCCCGGGCCACGGTGGCGGTCAGCTCCTGCTCGTACCAGTGGCGTCGTCCCGCGGCGTCGAGCCGGTCGGCCATCTCCCGCCACAGGGCCGGGAGATGGACCACGTCGCCGGCCGCGTAGGCGGCCATGCCGTCGGAGAGCGGCCGCTCCTCCCAGTCCGCGCGCTGGTAGGCCTCCTTGTCGGCGGTCAGCTGGACCCCGAGCACCTCGTCGAGCAGTGATCCCAGCCCGGTCGGCAGACCCAGGACCGCCGCCGCCACGGCGGTGTCGGCGACCCGGTCGGGGACCACGCCCTTCGCGGCGAGCGGTTCGAGGTCGTTCTCGATCGCGTGCAGCACCGCGACGCGGTCGGGACCGAGGAAGGCGTCGAGGTCGGGCATGGCCGGCAGCGTGACGCCGTCGAGCAGCAGGCAGTGCCCGGCGACGCCGACCTGGACCAGGGCCGCCCGGCGGAAGTAGCTGTCGGCGTCGGCACGTTCGACGTCGACACCGACCACGTCCGCTGCCACGGCCCGCAGCCCGTCGGCGACCTCCTCGTCGCGGTCCACGAAGCGCACGCTGAAGGCGTCCAGCGCCGCTGGCGGCTCGGTGACGCGGCTCATGTGGCCTCGGAGGACGACGGCCGGCAACCCTACCTCGCGTGGTCGCCGTACCCCGATGTGGCACCATGCCCCGATCACGCGAGGAGCTGGCGTTGACGGTCCCGACGCTGTTGTGCGTCCACCCCCATCCCGACGACGAATCGATCGCCTGTGGCGGGCTCTTGGCCCGCAGCGCGGCCGAGGGCCGGCGGGTCTTCGTCGTCACGTGCACCGGCGGCGAGGAGGGCGAGAACCTCGCCGGTATCGACCTCGGCGACGAGGACCTGGTCTCGCACCGCCGGCGGGAACTCGCCGACGCACTCGCGGCCCTCGGCGTCACCGAACACGCCTACCTCGGCTACCGCGACAGCGGGATGGCCGGCAGCGAGGCCAACGGCCACCCCGACAGCTTCCACCGCGCGGACCTCGACGAGGCGGCCCGCCGACTGGCCGCGATCCTGCGCCGGGTGCGACCGCACGTCGTGGTCTCCGACGACGAGCGTGGCACCTACGGCCACCCCGACCACGTGAAGGCCCACACCGTCACCGTACGGGCCGTCGAACTCGCGGCGGACCACGGTGCCGACGTGCCAGGCGAACCGTGGCAGGTGGCCAAGCGCTACGTGCACGCCATCGGCCGCAGCCGACTGTGGCAGCTGCACCGGGCCCTGGTCGCCGCGGACCTCGTCTCGCCGTTCGGTGCGGCGGACACGCTGATGGAGGACCTGCCGTTCGGCGTCGACGACGAGGTCATCACCGCCGAGATCGACGTCGAGGAGTGGATGCCGCGCAAGCGTTCGGCGATGGCGGCCCACCGCAGCCAGATCGCCGACGACAGCTTCTTCCTGAACCTGCCCGACGGTCTGATGCGGCAGACACAGGCGATCGAGCAGTTCGTCCTCGAGCAGGGCCCGCCGAGCCCCGAGGTGCCCGAGACCGACCTGTTCGCCGGCATCGCGAGCAACGATGGGACGGTCGTCGCTGGGTAGGGTGGCGGGTCAGCATCCCGAGCACAGGACGACACCCGCGTGTCCGAGCCGCTTCCGCGCCACGCCCCGGCGACCCCGGACGGGACCGCCGACGGCGGTCCCGACGACGCGGCCTTCCGCGCGGCGCTCGGCCGTTTCGCCACCGGGGTGGCGGTGATGACGGCCGTGACCGACGGCGTGGCCCACGGGATGACCGCCAACGCGGTGTCGTCGGTGTCGCTCACGCCGCAACTCGTCCTGGTCTGCGTCGAGCGAACGGCCGTCATGGCCGAGCGTGTGCGCACGGCCGGCAGTTTCGCGCTGAGCTTCCTCGCGGCCGACCAGGTCGCGCTGTCCGCCTGGTTCGCCGACCCCACCCGGCCCGACGAGGCCCAGTTCGCCGAGGTGGCGTGTCGGACCGAGGCCAGCGGCGCACCCGTGCTCGAGGGCACGGTCGCCTGGGTCGACTGTCGCGTCGAGGCGATCCACACGGCCGGCGACCACGACATCGTCGTCGGCGAGGTGCTGGCCCTCGGCACCGGCCCGGCCGACGACCCGCTGCTGTACTACGCCTCCGACTACCGCCGCCTGCAGGGCTGACGTGCACACCCGCCGACACACGCTGCGCACCGGTGACCGGCGCATCACCGACGTCACCGACCTGTGCGCGGCGTTCGTGGCCGAGATCGGGACCGACGGGCTGTTGCACGTCTTCCTGCCCCATGCGACCGCCGGGCTGGCGCTGCTCGAGACCGGCGCGGGATCCGACACCGATCTCGCGGACCACCTGGACGCCCTGCTGCCGCGCGACGACCGGTGGCGACATGCGCACGGGGCACCGGGGCACGGCGCCGACCATGTGCTGCCGGCACTGATCAGCCCCAGCCTGGTGGTCCCCGTGGACGCCGGACGTCTGGCGCTCGGGACGTGGCAGAGCATCGTCGTGGTGGACACCAACCCCGACAATCCCGAACGGACGCTACGGCTGTCGCTGCTCGCCGGTTGAGCCGTGCGGAACGGCGTGGCCCTCGGCCCGTCGGCGCAACCAGATCCCACCGGCGAGCAGGCACGCGCCGACCGCCAGCGCGAGCTGGGCGTGGTCGAGAGGAGACTCCACGTCCACCGGCTCCGCCACGATGACCACCTCGTCGGCGCGGAGCGTCAACCCGCCGGCGTCCTGAGGGTCGGCCCGGTGCACCACACCGGTCAATTCCACGACGTGCCCCCGGCGTCCGGGACGGCCGGGCCGGAGCCCGTCGAGGTGCTCCTCGGGGATCCAGACCTGCAGGCCGCTGTTGACGCCCCGATGTTCGCCGTGCGCCGGCAGCGGCCCGACCTCCAGCGCGTACGCGTCGTCGTTGACCTGGGTCCACGCACCGCCACGGCGCCGGAGCAGGTCACCCACGATCTCGCCGACGAAGACCACCCGGTGACCGTCGAACGCCCGCGGGCAGGCGACCACCATCGCGGTCGTCACCCGGCCGGCGGCATCGAAGCGTTCGGCGAGTCGTTCCGCCGGTTCGGTGTCGGGGTGCTCGCGTTGGCACCGGACCACCTCCCCGGCCTCGGGGGCCAGCTCGGGGACGAGCAGCAGGGCCGGGTCCGCGGGGCGGGACACGGCGCCCTGCAGTGCCTGCAGCCCGACGACCAGCACGAGCAGCGACACCACCGGCACCAGCACCAGGCGGGCGGCGGGGGCACGACGGGACGCCATCAGTGCCTCCTCGCCAGCAGGGAGACGCCATAGCCGAGGAAGGCGAAGGCGGCCATGAACTCGAGCCGCCCGAGCCACATCTGCAGGATGTAGGTCAGCTGCAGCAGGCGGGGCATGTCCGGGTCGGTGATCCCGACCGACAGCCCCACGTTCGCCGCCGCGGACACCGACTCGAACAGCGTCTCGGTGACGTCCCAGTTCCCGTAGAGCAGCCCCACCAGGGCGCCACCGAGGTAAATCACCACGTACAGCAACAGGATCGTGGTCGCCGCGATCAGGGTGGGGGGCCGCAGGATGCGTCGCTTGCCGGAGTGGTAGGTCGCAACCGTCACGGCCGACTCCGGCTGCAACAGCCGGCGCACCTCCCGCAACAGCCCCTTGGCCGCGAGACCGATCCTGAGCGCCTTGATGCCGCCAGCGGTCGACCCCGCCATGCCACCCAGCCCCATGACCGCCACGACGGCCGCCGGCGCGAGCACCCCCCAGTCGGTGACGAACAGGGTGCCGTTGTTGACGGCGAATCCGGTGCCGGAGTGGGCCGAGAGCAGGGTGAAGAACCCCTTTCGGAACAGCGGTTCGGTGCTCGTGTAGGCGCCCGAACGTGCCAGTCCGTACAGCGCGAGCACGCTGAAGGCGCTCAGCGTGACGAGCAGCGTGCGGACCTCGAGGTTGCGCAGCAGCTCACCGCGTGCGCCGGTCCACAGCAGGTAGTGCAGACCGAACGAGATCGTCCCGGCCACCATCAGCACCATGAGGACGGCCTCCACCCCCGCGGAGTGGTAGTAGGCGATCGACGAGGAGGCCGGCGAGAAGCCGCCGGTGTCGAAGGCGGCGAAGAACAGGTTCACGGCGTGCCACACGCCGCGCCAGCCGCCGAGACCCGCGACCGACAGGCTGAGGAACAGGGCGAGGGTGCCGGCGAGCAGGTAGGCGCCGGCGATGAGGTAGATGAACCGTGCGGTGCGTACCACGCTCGGCACGATGCGCTCGTCGCGGCCTTCGGCGACGTAGAGGGTGCCGATGCTGGAACCACCCGCCGTGAACAGCGACAGGGCGACGATCACGATGCCCTGCCCGCCGGCGAAGTGGGTCAGGTGCCGGTACAGGTTCATCGCGTACGACAGGTGGTCGAGGTCCTGCGCGACCGACAGTCCGGACGTGGTCAGGCCCGACATCGCCTCGAACCAGGCATCGAGGAAGTCGCCGAAGTGCCCCGAGAGGAACAACGGCACGGCGGCCAGGACCGAACCGAGCAGCCAGGCGACGGCGACCACGACGGTGCCGTGGGCCCACGTCAGCGCGGCGCGGGTCTGCAGGCGCCACTCCGCCGCCTGCCAGATCGACGCCGCGATACCTGCACCGGCGAGCAGAGCGGTCGCGGCGTCCCACTCGCCCACCACCACGGCGACGGGCACCGGGAGCGCCATCATCAGCGCCAGGGCCATCGCGACCTTGCCGAGATAGAACCCGATGATGCGGAGGTCGCGACCGTCGGGACGCAGGAACATCGCCGCCCCGGCTCAGGCGAGCTGGGCGGCGGCCGCCGCGAGCCCGAGGCCGGCGACGGCCAGGGCGGCGGCGGCGAGGGCCACCAGGGTGATCCCGCGCAGCGCCCCCCGCCAGCCGGGTGGCGCGTTGCGCGATGCTGCCGGATGCATCAGCGACACCTTCCGGCCGACGTGGCCGCCGTCGAACGCCTCAGTGTGGCGTGCCGAACAGCCGGTCGCCGAAGTCGCCCAGGCCGGGGTTGATGTAGCCGTTCTCGTCCAGGCGCGGGTCGATCGCCGCGGTGACGATCCGGACCCCGGGATTCTCGTCGAGGATGCGGTCCACCCCCTGCCGGGTCGCGACGACCGAGAGCACCGTCACCTGTTCGGCACCCTCGGCGTCGAGCGCCTTCACCGCGTCGGAGGCGGAACCACCGGTGGCCAACATCGGTTCGAGGACGAGCACCCACGCGCCGTCGAGGGGCGGCACCTTGAAGTAGTAACGGCGTGCCTGCAGGGTGGCGGCGTCGCGCTCGAGCCCGATCATGCCGACCAGTGCGGTCGGGAGGACGTCGTGGACGCCGGCGAGCAGGCCGAGCCCGGCGCGCAGCACCGGTACCGCGACGATCGTGCGTCCCGGACCCGTGGCCGGCGAGGGGCCGAGCGGCGTCTGCACCGTCGAGGTCGCGCCCGGCAGGTCGGCGACCGCCCGCAGCGCGAGCATGGAGCCGAGGCGCTGCGCATGGTGGCGGAAGTGCTCGGGGGTCGTGCGCTCGTCACGCAGCGAGGCCAACTGGATCCCGGCGACCGGGTCGTCGAGGACGGTGACTGCGGACACGGGCGCACTCCGATGCACGTTCGGGACTCGGCCGGTTCGCTGCCGGCCGGCGGTAGCCTACGCCTGCGCGCGCCGCTGCCAACCGCGGCTCCCGGGCGTGCGGCCCGCCGAGCGCCGTGGCCGCCCCGTCCGGGCCCGAGCCACCAGGAGGGCCGATGTCGTCGCGACCCCGCGGCCGGGCGGTGCTCGCCCTGCTCGTGCTGGTCGCCATGCTGGCCTGCACGTCCGAACAGCCGGCACCGGCGCCGACGCCGGCGCCCGAACCCTCGGTGGCGCCGACCGGCCCGGCGGGCCTGCGCGCCGGGATCGTCCTGCCGCCGGCGTCGGGCCCCAACGATCCGCAGTCGGCCCAGCTCGCGGCGGCCATGCGTCCCCTGCAGTCGATGCTGCCCGACGAGGTGACCCAGCTGCGGCCCGTCACGCCCGACGGCCCCGAGTTCGTCGGCGACCTCGCGCGCTTGCTCGTCGACCGTGGCACCGAGCTGGTCTGCCTGGTCGGCGCCGACGTCATCCGGGTCGCCAACCAGCTCGCGTCCCGCCATCCCGAGCGGACGTTCTGTGCCGTGCCGGGCGCAGGGGTCGAGCGCCCCGAGAACGTGCGGGTCGTCGACGTCCGCTTCGAGGAGCTCGGACACGTGGCGGGGGCCGCGGCCGCCGGGGCCGTCGACGACGGCCCGGTTGCTCTCGTCGTGGCTCCCGACCGTCTCGGCACCCAGCGGTTCCGTGCGGGCGTCCGTGCGGGCGTGGGGGACACGGTCCTGCTCGAGTGGTTCCCCCAGTCGGCCGAGGCGGCGCGCACCGCCGTCGAGGAGGCCATCGCGGCGGAGGCGCGCGTCCTGATCCTCGACGTGGGCTGGCAGCCGAGCGAGTTGCTGGCGACGGCCCACGAGGCGGGCCTGCTGTTGGCGGGCCCGATGACCGCGCTGGCGGGCCGACAGTTCGAGGCGTCCAGCGTGCTGGCCTGGACGATCCGGTGGGAGTTGGTCCTGGGGCCGGTCGTCGCGCGGTTCGCCGACGACGAGACCGACGTCCGCGACTCGGTCGGGCTCGCCGACGACGTCTTCGTCGTGACCGTCGGCGCCGGCGCCGATCGCGGTGCGCTGGACACCGTCATCACCGAGCTCCGGGACGGTCGCCGCGATGCCGCGCCGGGCGCGGTGCCGCCACCCGCGACGGCGGACGAGGATCCCGGCGCGTCCGATCGCGACGCCGGGCGGGAGGGCACCGGGGACCCGCCGGTCGAGGACGACGACGACGGGGCGTAGTCGGCGCTCTACGATGCGCCCTTCCACTTCCGCTCCCAAGCACCTGAGGCTCTCGTGCGTCGTGCCAAGATCGTCGCAACACTGGGTCCTGCGCTCGACGACCCCGACCGCCTGCGCGCGGCCATCGCCGCGGGCGTCGACGTGGTCCGGCTGAACTTCTCCCACGGCACCAAGGAGGACCACAAGCGCCGGCTCGACCGCATCCATGCCGTCGCGGCCGAGGTCGGGCGGAACGTGGGCAGTCTCGGCGACCTGCAGGGCCCGAAGATCCGGCTCGGGATGGTGCCCGACGACGGCGTGGTGCTCGAGGACGGTGGCGAGGTCGTGCTCGTCACCGGGGTCGAGACGCTCGACCGCTACGAGGAGCGCGACGGTGTCCCGGTCCTGCCCGTGGTGTACGAGCACCTCGCCGAGGACGTCGAGCCCGGTGCCCTGATCCTCATGGACGACGGCCTGCTGCGCCTGGTGGTCTCGCGCGTCGACGGTGACCGGGTCCACGCCCGCGTCGTCTCGGGGGGGCCGGCCAAGTCGCGAAAGGGCGTCAACCTGCCCGGCGTCGCGGTTTCGGCGAAGTCGCTGACCGACAAGGACCGCGAAGACGTCCAGACCATGGTCGAGATCGGCGTCGACTGGATCGCGCTGTCGTTCGTGCGCCGTCCCGAGGACGTCCGCGAGATCCGCGACCTCGTGCGCAGCCTGGGCGGCGAGCAACCGATCGTGGCGAAGCTTGAGCGTCCCGAGGCGGTCGACAACCTCGAGGACATCATCAAGGAGACCGACGCGGTCATGGTCGCCCGCGGCGACCTCGGTGTCGAGGTGGGTCCCGAGAAGGTGCCCGCCATCCAGAAGCAGATGATCGACCTCGCCAACCGCTACAGCAAGCCGGTGATCACGGCCACCGAGATGCTCGACTCGATGATCCGCAACCCGAGGCCGACCCGCGCCGAGGCGTCCGACGTCGCCAACGCCATCTTCGACGGCACCGACGCCGTGATGCTCTCGGGCGAGACCGCCGCCGGCCGCTTCCCCGTCGAGGCGGTCCGCACGATGGCACGCATCATCGAGGTCGCCGAGTCGGCTCCCGAGCGCATCCACACCGTCCCTCCGATGACGGGCCAGGTGCTCGGGCGCGTGGTCGCCAAGGCGGCGAAGCAGGTCGCCGACGACGTCGACGCCACCGCGATCCTGGTGTTCAGCTTCTCCGGCAGGTCGGTGCAGCTGGTCTCGAAGTTCCGGCCGACCCAGCCGGTCATCGGGCTGACCACCGAGCACGCGACCGTGCGGCGGTTGGCGCTGATGTGGGGCACGACCGGAACGGTGGTGCCGATGAAGGACCACTCCCGTGACCTGATCCTGGCGGCCGAGGAGGTCTGCCTGGAGAAGGGCTACGGGGTGCGCGGCGACACCGTCGTGATCGTGTCGGGGATCCCCGGTGGGCACGGTGGTACCAACCGCGTGATGGTCCACCGCCTCGGCCAGGCACCCGACTGACCAGCGGGTTGCGGACGATCGCCGCCCTCCACGCGCTGCTCACCGTGGTCATGCTCGTGCTGTGGCTCGCCGTGGGCGACACGCCGTGGACGGCGCTGGCGAACCTGGCCACGTTCTGGTGGACCGTGCCGGCCCTCGGGCTGATGCTCGTGGCGCTGCTGCGGCGCGACGGCCGAGCGTTGGCGCTGTTCGCGGTACCGGGCCTGTTGTGGCTGTGGGCCTACGGCAGCGCGTTCACCGGTGGACCGGTCGAGGCGGCGGCGGACCTGCGCGTGGCCAACTTCAACACGTTCGTCCACGCCGAGGGCGAACAGCACGTCCTGGACCTCGTCGAGGAGACCGATCCGGACGTGCTCGTGCTGCAGGAGGTGTTCCCGCCCCGTCAGCAGGCACTCGAGCTGGCACTGGCCGGGGACCTGCCCTACCACCACGTCGAGCAGAGCCCCGGCGTCGGTGGTGTCGGCGTGTGGTCGCGTCATCCCATCACCGACGTCCGTCTCGTCGACGAGGCGTCGCAGGTGTCGCGCACGACGTTCGTGGTCACGATCGACGTGGACGGCCGCCCGCTGCAGGTCGTGCCGGCCCATCTGATCTCGCCCTGCCCGACCTGTGGCGCGTCGATCCTCGAGCGGCTCGAGCTCGAGGGCGACGTGCGCCGGGCCGAGATCGGCAACGCGCTCGCGGCGTTGTCGCCCGGCACCCCGGTGGTGGTCGCGGGCGACCTCAACTCCAACGAGCGCTCGGTCGCCTACCGGCGCCTGACCGCGGCCGGCTTCCGCGACCCCCAGCGCGAAGTCGGCGAAGGGATGGGGTTCACCTGGCCGGCCGACCGTCGGGTCCCTGCGCTCGTGCGGATCGACTGGATACTGGTGCGCGACCTCGACCCGGTCGCAGCCTGGGTCGACGAGGCGCGCGGCTCGGACCATCGGCCGGTCGTCGTCGACCTCGCCTTCCCGACACAGGAGGGATGACACGGTGGACGTGCCGGCAGAGCTGCTCGACGAGCACTACTGCCTGCTGTCGACGCAGGGGCGGGTCACCGCCAGGCGGCACACGGCCGAGTTGTGGTTCGTGCCCGCCGAGGGCGGTGTGTACCTGATGTCGGGCTCGGGTGGGCTGACGCAGTGGTGCCTCAACCTGCAGCACGAGGAACAGGGTGTCCTGCGCATCGACGGGCAGGGCTGGCTCGGTCGCGCCTCGTTCCTGCCGCCCGACGACCCACGCCGCGAAGAGGCGCTGCGCGCCTTCCACGACAAGTACGACCCGCCCGGCAAGGACCGCGTCGAACCGTGGATGCGCAACGCCACGGTCGCGACGCTGGTGCTGACCCGGAAGCTGGAACCGTGATCGTCCCCACCTTCCTCGCGACGGCCGGGGTGGCCGGGCACCTCCTCGGCGACGACGCCGTCGCCCGCCGATGGCACGAGGACAGCGCCCTGACGGGCTACACGGTCGGTGGCCTGGCCGCCCACCTGTCGCGGGCGCTGCTGACGGTCGCGGTCTACCTCGACACCGCCACGACGGACGTACCGGCCTCCACCGATGCCGTCGGCTACTTCCTGGCCGTGCTCGGCGACCACGACCCGGTGGCGAGCGCGTTCCACCGCGCGGTCCGCGAGCGCGCCACCGCGTCGGCCGACGCCGGACCGCAGGCGGTGCACGCCGCGTTCACCGAGGCGCACCGGAGCCTGGCCGAGCGCCTGTCGCCGGAGACGGTGGCGGCCACGGTCACGGTGCTCGACGGCGTGACGCTGCAGGTCGGCGACTACCTGCGGACCCGCCTCGTCGAACTGGTCGTGCACCTCGACGACCTGGCGGTGAGCGTCGACCTCGAGCCGCCGGCCGTTGCCGAGGATGCCTACGAGGTCGTCGCCGCGACGCTGGCGCGCCTCGCGGCCCGTCGGCTCGGCGGGCTCGACGTCGTCCGCTCGTTGGCGCGTCGCGAACGACACCCCGACGCCGTCCGCGCCCTGTGACACCGCCCGACCGGCACGCCGCGGACGCGCCCCCGCTGCCGCCGGGCGGGCACCCCGACCCGCCGGACCGGCTCACCCCGTTCCAGCAGGCCGTCGTGGCCCTCGTGCGCGACCTGGCACCGGGCGAGGTCGTGACCTATGCCGACGTCGCCGCGGAGATCGGCCGACCCGGGAGCGCGCAGGCCGTCGCCAACGTCCTGCGACGGGTTCCCGGCCTGCCGTGGTGGCGCGTGATCCCCTCGACCGGGCGGGTCTACCGCACGCATGCCGACGTGCAGATACCACTGCTGCGCGCCGAGGGGGTCGAGGTCGACGACGGCCGCCACGTCGCGCCGACCCTCCGGTAGGCCAAGCACGCCCCGGTGCGGTTTCCGTCAGTGGCCGACGTCGACGGGCTCGGGTGGCAGGCCCTCGGCGCGCAGGGCGACCAGGTGCTCGGGCAGCGCCGACGGGGCGAGCAGTTCGCGGGTCGTCGACAGCTCCTCGAGGGTCCACCAGCGGGCCTCGACGGCGCCGAGGTCGTCCAGCGGCGCGGCGGCCACGTCCACCTCGGCCCGGGCCAGGAACCACCGTTCGTCCTGGTCGAGCCACACGCCCCGGAACGGGAACTGCACCCGTCGGCGCCAGATCCAGGGTCCGAGTTCGGGCATGAGTCCGAGTTCTTCGCGTAGTTCGCGCACGGCCGCCTCCTCGTGGGTCTCACCGGGCGTCAGCCCGCCCCCGGGAGCGGTCCACACGCGGCGGGTCGAGGACGGCGCGTGCGCGACCAGCAGCACACGCTCGAGCGGGTCGAGCAGCACGACCCGAGCCGCCCGGCGGACCAGGGGCCGCTCCTGCGTCCCGACCCCCTCCGGTTCGGGCGGCAGTCGCGGATGCGGCGGCACGACGCGCGAGGCCACCACCGCCGTCGCGTCGACGACCACGAGCTGACCATCGCGGTCGACGAGCAGCAGGACGTCGTCGTCCATCACCAGCAGCCGTCCCACGACGTCGGTCGGCGTCGGGCCCCGGTCGGGATCGGGCACCAGGTGACGGACGGAGACACGCGAGCCCACGTCGTCGGGGGTCACGCGCCGGACGTAGTGGGCGCGCAGGCCGGATCGGGGGCGGGGTGGATCGGTCATGCCCCGACCGTAACGCAGGGCTCACACGAGTTCGTCGCCGGTCTCGGCGTCGACGAGCCGGATGTCGCGGTCGTACACCCGCCGGAACCACCCCGCGCGGCGCTCCACGTCGGACGCGGCCAGGTGGGGGTCGCCGGCCACGGCGACGGTCACGCGTCGCCCGTCGTCGTCGGCGTGCACGTCGTGGACCGCCTGGTCGCGCGCCGCGTCGAGCACGTCGGCGAGCTGCAGCAACGTCAACAGCCGCTCGACGCGTCCACGGCGCGCCGGGTCCAGGCCGGCGGCCGGCGGGAACTTGCCGTCGAGGCCGCGCGCGCCGTGGAAGCGCACCATCGTGGTGAGGGCCGCCACCTCGGCCGGCGCGAAGCCCCGCAGCTCGGCGTGCTCCAGCAGGTAGGCCCCGTGACGGTGCGAGCGGCGGAGCGCCAGCGCCTCGCCGATGGTGTGCAGGCGTGCGGCGTGCTGCAGCAGCTCGCGGTCGTCGTCGCCCAGCGCGTGCAGGTCGACGAGTTCGTCGAAGAGCAGCCCCGCCAGGGTGGCGACGTGTTCGGGGTGGGCGTCGTCGGCGGCGAGGAAGGTGGTCGCGACCCGCTCGATCTCGCGCTCGCGCAACCGGGAGGCAGAGACGACCTCGGCCGCGGCGGCGTCGAGGAGGATGCCCTCGCGCAGCCCCGCGTCGGCGACCGTCGCCTGCGTGATCCCGAGCCGATCGAACACCTCGACCAGGACCACCGCGGCGACGTGGATGTGGTCGGCGCGGCTGTCCTTCATCGCGGGCACGTCCAGTCGTCCGGCATCGTCGAGTTCGAGCAGCCGGTCACGCATGCGGCGCAGGGCGTCGACCGCCATGGTGAACTGGTTGGTCACCGTGTCGGCGGGCAGCCAGCGACCGTCGTCCGCGGCGAGCACCCGTGCCAACGCCCGGACGGTGCCGCCCACCGCGACCACCCCGGCTGGTGCGTGTGCGGCGACCTCGGCGACGAGGGGGTCCAGCGCGTCGGCGACGGCCGCCCGCAGGTGCCGCAGGTCGGCGTCACGGGGTGGGTCGTGCTCGAGCAGCGCGCTCAGGCGGCTCGCGCCGAGGGGCGTCGACGCCGACCAGCCGACCTCGGCGCCCCGGCCGACCGCCAGCTCCAGCGAACCGCCGCCGAGGTCGAGGACCAGCAGCGGCTCGGCGTCGACGGCGACCGCCGAACGCACCCCGAGGTAGGACAGCCTCGCCTCCTCGAGGCCGGGCAGGACCTGCACCGCCACCCCGGTGGCCGCCTCCATCGCGCGCAGGACCTCGGCCCCGTTGCCGGCATCGCGGATCGCCGCCGTCGCCACCGCGGTCAGCTGCTCGGCACCGCTGCGGTGCGCGAGGTCGGCGAGGTGGCCGGCGGTGGCGGCCGCCGTGGCCAGGGCGTCGGCGGGGACGTCGCCGTGCCTCGCCACCACCGCGCCGAGGTGGAGCATCTCGCGCTGTCGCATGACGGGGACGACCCGGCCGTCGGCGACGTCGGCGACCAGCACGTGGAAGGAGTTGCTGCCGAGGTCGAGGACGGCGGCGCGCATCGCTACGCCGGGGGTGGCAGGTAGCGGACGGCGGGGGTTCGGAGGTCGCCCTCGAGCACCCACGTGCTGCCCTTCTGCCACCGCGGGCCGCCCGCGCCGTCGACGTCGACCCCGCGCACCTGCAGGTCCTGTACCAGCGCGCCGATCACGTCCCCGTGCGAGCACAGCACGACGTCGCGACCCTCGAGGCGCCGCAGCAGACCGTGCACGACGTCGAGCGGCGTGCCCTCCGCCAGAGCCTCCTCCTCCTCGACGTCGAGTCCGCGTGCCGCCGCGAGCGGCGAGACGCTGTCGACACAGCGGGTGTAGGGACTCGACAGGACCCGTTCGACGGGCAGCCCGGCATAGGCGTCGATCAGCGCGGCGGCCTGGCGGCTCCCGCGCTCGGAGACGGGACGTCGCCGGTCGTCGCCGGTGTAGTCGCCGCGCTCGCCCGCGTCGACGTGGCGGAGCAGGAGCAGGGGCACGCACAGGCCTTTCGGTTCCGGGACGTTTCTACCGCAGCCGGCTGCGGGCGCGCTGCTGGAGCACCTCGTGGGTGTCCACCCCGGCGGCCGGCGCCACCCGTTCCCAGGCGCTGTCGGGCCGCAGCCGCCAGGCGAGCCGGTCGTCGTCCAGGCAGGTCTGCAGGATCTCCTCGAGGCGCTCCTGCAGCGCCGGGTCCTCGATCGGCACCAGCGCTTCGACGCGGCGATCGAGGTTGCGGGGCATCCAGTCGCCGGAACCGATCACGTAGTCGAGGCCCCGGTCGGCGCTGCCGAACCGGAAGATGCGCGAATGCTCGAGGAACCGTCCGACGATCGAGCGGACGCGGACGTTGTCCGACATGCCCGGGACCTCCGGGCGCAGACAGCACACGCCGCGAACGATCAGGTCGATCCGTGTGCCGGCCTGTGAGGCGGCATACAGCGCCTCGATGATCCGGGAGTCCACCAGGCTGTTCATCTTGGCCACGACGTGGCCGTCCTCCGCCTGCGCCTCGCGTTCGATCAGTTCGAGCATCCGCTGCCGGTAGGTGGCGGGCGCCACGATCAGCTTGCGGTACTCGGCCTGGCGCGAATAGCCGGTCAGGACGTTGAACAGGTCGCTGAGGTCGGCGCCGATGTCGGGGTCCGCGGTCAGCAGGCCCAGATCCTCGTAGATCCGGGCCGTGCGGTCGTTGTAGTTGCCGGTGCCGATGTGGGCGTAGCGACGGACGCGGTCCCCCTCCTGGCGCACGACCAGGCAGATCTTGGTGTGCGTCTTGAGCCCGACCACGCCGTAGGCGACGTGCACGCCGGCTTCCTCCAGCGCGCGCGCCCACGCGATGTTGGCCTCCTCGTCGAAGCGTGCCTTGAGCTCGACGAGGGCGACGACCTGCTTGCCCGCCTCGGCGGCGTCGAGCAGGGCCCGCGAGATCGGGCTGTCGCGTCCGGAGGTGCGGTACAGCGTGATCTTGATCGCCAGCACCTGCGGATCGGTGGCTGCCGCCTCGAGGAAGGCCCGCACCGAGGTCGTGAACGAGTCGTAGGGATGCTGTACCAGCACGTCGCCCTCACGCAGGGCGGCGAACAGGTCCGGGTGCTCGCCGCCCGTCGCCGCCGCCAGGCGCGGCTGGGTGACCGACGCCAGCGTCGGATGCTTGAGGTCGGGGCGGTCGAGTGCGTACAAGGTGTCGAGGCCGGACAGGTCGAGCGGCCCCGGCAGGGCGATCATCTCGGCGGGGGTGATCTCGAGTTCGCGCAGCAGCAGGCGCTGGACGGCCTCGGACATGCCCGGTTCGACCTCGAGCCGCACCAGGCTGCCGAACCGGCGACGGGTCAGCTCGCTCTCGATCGCCAGCAGCAGGTCGTCGGCCTCGTCCTCCTCGATCTCGAAGTCGGCGTTGCGGGTGACGCGGAACACGTGGTGCTCGACGACCTCGAGTCCCGCGAAGAGCCGCCCGAGCTGCGACGCGATCAACTGCTCGAGCGGGACGAACCGTTCGCCGTCGGGGAGGGCGACGAAGCGGGGGAGCAGCGGCGGGACCTTGATGCGCGCGAACCGCTGCTCCCCGTGCTCGTGGTCCTGCACGATCACGGCGAGGTTGAGCGAAAGGTTGGACAGGTAGGGGAAGGGATGGGCCGGATCGACCGCCAGGGGCGTCAGCACGGGGAAGATCTGGTCATCGAAGACCTGCGCCAGGTGGCGTCGGTCGGCCGCGTCGAGGTCGTCGACGTCCAGGAACCGGATGCCCGCCTGGCGCAGCGCCGGCACCAGTTCGTCGCCGAACAGCGCGGCCGCGCGACGGGAGAGCGCCGTCGCCATCTCGGCGATCACCCGCAACTGCTCCGACGGGGGCATGCCGTCGGCGCCCGAGCCGGTCACGCCGGCCGCCACCTGCTCCTTCAGGCCCGCCACGCGCACCTGGTAGAACTCGTCGAGGTTCGCGGCGAAGATGGCAAGGAACTTGGCGCGCTCGAGCAGCGGCAGCGTCGGATCCTCCGCCAGCGCCAGGACGCGCTCGTCGAACTGCAGCCACGACAGCTCGCGGTTGAGGTGGCGCACCTCGTCGTCGGCCGGCGGGTGCGATGCCAGGATCGACATCGTCGGCGTACCGGGACGTGGGTCGGTCATGACACCTGCCGCCTCCGGTCGGTCCTGCGCCTGGTGGGTTCGGGGAACCTACGTCACCGAGGTGACGGGAAGGTGACCGTTCGCCTACCGAGGTGTCCGCTGGCCGTGTCGTGGTCGGCGGGTGCGGCGCACTAGGTTGTCGCCACTCGGTCGACCGGCCCCGCTGCGGCAGGGCGCGACCGGGAACCAGCGCCTACCGTGCGCCCCCGAGCACCCCAGGAGGTCCGCGTTGACGTACACCATCGCCGAGCCCTGCATCGACGTGAAGGACAAGGCCTGCGTCGAGGAGTGCCCCGTCGACTGCATCTACGAGGGTGAGCGGATGCTCTACATCCACCCCGAGGAGTGCATCGACTGCGGCGCCTGCGAGCCGGTCTGCCCCGTCGAGGCCATCTTCTACGAGGACGACGTCCCGGACGAGTGGCAGCTGTTCACCCCCGTGAACGCGGAGTTCTTCGCCGACAGCGTGACCGGACTGGGGTCACCCGGCGGTGCGGCGACCGTCGGCGCCGTCGACAAGGACCACCCGACGGTGGCCGGCTGGGACGCCTGAGCGCGCTCCATTGGCTCGATCCCGGGCGTGATCGTTAGACTCGTTCGGTGGCCCGACGAGGGGCCCGGGGTCGACCTCGCGAGGAGAGCCGCGTGACGTACGTCATCGCCGAACCGTGCATGGATGTCAAGGACACCGCCTGCGTGCAGGAGTGCCCGGTGGACTGCATCTACGAGGGTGACCGGATGCTCTACATCCACCCCACGGAGTGCATCGACTGCGGCGCGTGCGAGCCGGCATGTCCGGTCGAGGCCATCTTCTACGCCGACGACGTGCCCTCGGAGTGGCAGCAGTTCACGCCGATCAACGCCGAGTACTTCGAGCCCAGCGTCACCGGGCTCGGCTCGCCCGGCGGCGCCAGCAACGTCGGCGTCAGCAACGTCGACCACCCGAAGGTCTCGGCCTACGAGATCCCAGACGCGACCTGAGTCGCCGGTCGCGGTCCGTGCCCCGCTTTCTGCGCCGGCAGCCCCCGCCCGCCGATCCACGGGTTCTCGTCGAGGAGCACCTCGAGGCCGGGCGGCCGACCGGGTGGTTCGAGCCCCTCTACGCCCGCGCGCGGGGGGATGCCGGCGCGGTGCCCTGGGCCGAGCTGACCGCCCACCCCTACGTCGTCGACTGGCTCGACGACCCGGTCGTCGCGCCGCCCGGCCGCCGGGCGGTCGTGGTCGGCTGCGGTCTCGGTGACGACGCCGCCGAACTGGCTCGGCACGACTTCGAGGTGGTGGCGTTCGACGTCGCGCCCACCGCGGTCGCCTGGGCGCAGAAACGCTTCCGCCGGACGCCGGTCGAGTGGCGCGTCGCCGACCTGCTCGACCTGCCCGACGACCTCGTCGGCGGCTTCGACCTCGTCGTGGAGGTCCGTACGGTCCAGTCCCTGCCCGGGGTGGTGCGTGACGCGGCCATGCACGCGGTCGGCACGCTGTGCGCCCCGGGAGGCGTGGTCGTCGCCGTGACGCTGGTGGCCGGCTCGGACGCCGTGTCGCGGACGTGGCAGGGGCCACCCTGGGTCCAGTCGCCCAGCGAGCTGGCGGCCTACCGTGCCGCCGGGCTCGAGCGGGTCGCCCTCGAGCATCCCGACCCCGACGAGCGCGGGGTGATGGAGGTCCGCCTGACGATGCGGCGCCCCGGGCCCGCCTGAGGGTGGACAGCCCGTGGCTGCCGGTGGGGGCTCAGTGCGGGAGGTGGGCGGTCAGCGCGACGATGTCGGCGTCCAGGCCTGCCAGCACCGCGTCCGCGTCGGCCTGACGGAGCCGACGCTTGGTGCCCGCGTACGCGCGCGGTGGGAGTTGGGCCAGCTCCGCCGCACGTGAGCGCGCCACGGTCACCACGTCGTCGGCGGGTGCCAGTTCGTCGGCGAACCCGGCCTCCACCGCGGCGGCGGCGTCGATCCGCCGTCCGGGCAGCACCAGGTCCTCGAGTCGGTCGCCGCGCAGGTTGTGGCGCGCCAGGGCGATGCCGAACTCGGGGAGTTCGAAGTCGATCTGGGTCTCGGTCAACCCCCACCAGCCGCCCCCGGCCGCCACGGCGTGGTCGCAGGCCATCGCGAACATCGTCCCCGCCGCGATGGCGTGACCCGTCGCCGCGCACACCGTCGGACGTGGCTCGGTCCACAGGCGCATCAGGCAACGCCCGAACAGCACGAGCAACCGCTCGACGCCGGCGCCGCCGTTGGCCGCCATCCACTTCACGTCGAGGCCGGCGGTCAGGATCCCCTCGCGGCCCGCGAGCACGATCGCGCGCGCGTCGGCCGCCTCGTCGAGCGCCTCGATCAGGCCCTCGAACACCTCGGGGACGAGCGCGTTCTTGTTGCCGTCGTCGAGGGTGAGGGTCAGGACGCCCGCGTCGTCGAGGTCGGTGCCGATGTCCATACGTCTCCCGGTCGCCGGTGCGCGCTGATCCTAGGCCGCTCGCGACTCACACCAGCAGACGGGCCGGTGCACGCGAGGCGAGCGGCTCGTAGGCCTGCCACGCCGTCGCAAGCCGTCGCACGCCTTCGCGCAGGAGGGGTTCGGGACGGGCGAACACCAGCCGCAGGCAGCGCCGGTTGCCCTCGTCGACCGACAGGGCCGGACCGGGAACGACCGAGACCCCGTGCCGCAAGGCCAGTTCGGCGAACTCCTCGGCGTTGCCGGACGGCAGGGTCACCCACAGCGACAGACCGCCCGGAGGCCGGGTCCACTGCCACGACGGCAGGTGCTCGGCGAGCAGCGCGCACAGCAGGTCACGTGCCGGGACCAGCTCGGCCCGTCGCTCGGCCAGGATGTCGTCGGCGTGTTCGAGCAGCCGGACCGCGAGCAGTTGGCTCAGCAGCGGGGTGCCGAGGTCGGCGACCGTCTTGGTCGCCAGCATCCGCACCGCCCAGCTCGTCGGGGAACGGACCCAGCCGACGCGAACGCCGGCCCAGAACAGCTTCGCCGTCGAACCGAGCGTGTGGATGGCCCCCGCGCCGTTGGAGAAACCGGCGATCGGCGGCGGCAGGGTCGCGTCGTCGAGCGCGACGTCGCCCATCGCCAGGTCCTCGACGATGACGATCCCGGACGTGTCGGCGAGCTCGGCCAGGACCCGACGCCGGTCCTCGGGCAGCACCGCACCGGTCGGGTTGTGGAAGTTGGGGGAGAGGTAGACCAGCTTCGGTTCGGTCCGGGCCACCAGGTCGGCGATCACGTCGGTGCGCACGCCATGCTCGTCGACCGGCAACGGCACCATCCGCGCACCGAACCGGCGGAAGACGTCCAGCGCGCCGGGGAAGGTCGGGCTCTCCACGAGCACCGCGTCCCCGCGCTGCAGCGTCTGGCGGGCGACCAGCGAGATCGCCTGGTGTGCGCCGGTCGTGATCACGATCTGGTCGTCGGTCGAGGGCAGACCGGCGGCGGTGAACCGCGCCGCGACGATGTCGCGCAGGGCGCGCAGGCCGTGGGGCACGTAGCCGTGGTGGGCGACCAGCGAGCCGACGTCCTCGGGCGAAAGGGAGCTGAGGACGGCCACGACCCCGGGGGATCCGGTCACGGCGGCGACCGACAGCTCCACCACGTCCTCGTCCGACCGGGCCGGTTCCTCGCCCGGTCCGCTGCGCTGGTCGGCGCGGTCGTCCGAGAGGAACAACCGGGCCGTGGCCACCGCATCGACGCCCCCCCGCTCCTCGCCGGCCGGACGGCGGACCCAGGTCCCCGACCCCTGCCGGCTCTCGAGCCAACCCTCCGCCTTCAACCGGTCGTAGGCGGCCACCACCGTCGCGCGGCTGACCGTCAGCGACCGCGCCAGGATCCGCTCGGGAGGGAGCACGGTGCCGAGGGGGATCTCGCCCCGGTCGACCGCGCGCTTGAGCCCGTCCGCCAGCTGTCGGTACAGCGGTCCCTCGCCGCCCAGCGTGTCGGCGAGGATGCCAGCGAGATGCGGACCACTTTCGCGGATTGGCTCATCCAATAGCAGTCCAATACTGAGGGTCGTCCGGGTTGGACTGGAAGAACGGTCGTGGTACCGTACCTCGTACCAGGCCAAAGGGCACGGTTCGGCCTCCCACCGAATCGAGTACCGGGCCAACCGGAGACACACTTCGCGGCCCTCGGGCTCGGTCTTCGCCGAACCCACCGCGCGGCTCCGGACAACTTCATACGTACGCGAGGCGGCACGCTCCCTCTCCCAGCCACCTCGCGTCCCGCTCGAGCAACGACGGGTTCGCCACCTCTCCCCCCGGCGGCTCTCCCACCGCCCGGATGCTCTCCTCTCCCAAGTTCAGCGCATCCCGCGAACCCCGAGCTCGAGCCCACGACGTCCCCCCGGTTCTCCCACCGGGGGGACGCTTCGTTTCGCCGGTCCTTTTCAGGAGCGCTACCGCTCCGCTCGGGTCGCCGGCCCGCTCCCGCTCCGCGGCCCGGGGATCGCCTGCGCAGGGGGCGTTCCGCCCCGACCCACGCTCCACTCGTGAGCGTCGCTTCGCTCGCTCACAGCCCCTGCTCCGGCGATCCCCGGGCCGCTCCGCTCCGCTTGCCGTCGCTCTCCCGTCGCTCCGCCGCTCTCCGCGGACCGGGCTCTGCTTCTGCGGCGGGGGTCAGGTGAAGGGGAGGCTGGGGGTGCCTTCGTGGCCGTCGAGGAGGCGGACGCGGACGCTGCAGGCGCGGAGGAAGTCGCGGACGTCGTCCCAGCCGTCGTAGCGGCCGCCGGCGGCGACGACCTCGCCCAGGCCGGAGTTGGCGATCAGCTTGGCGCAACCGAAGCAGGGTGCGCCGGTGCAGTACAGCGTCGCGCCGCTGCGTTCGGCGGGGGAGGAGTACAGCAGCGCGTTCGCCTCGGCGTGGATGGCGATGCAGCGCTCGTAGTCGTGCCCCTGCGGCGCGTTGGAGGCGGCCCGCGGACATGCGCCCTCGTCGCAGTGTCCGAACCCGGACGGCCCGCCGTTGTAGCCCGTGGCCACGATCCGCCGGTCCTGGACGATCACCGCCCCGTGCTTGCGTCGCGCGCAGGTGGCCCGACTCGCCGTCGTCCGCGCCAACTCGAGGAAGTACTCATCCCAAGACGCCCGCTGCCCCACGACAACCTCCCACGACGCGCGGAGCCTACCCCGACGCGCCGTCCACCCGACGTGCGGTAGGAGAGCGGAGGCGGGGTGGTCGCCGGAGCATGGGCGGTGAGCGAGCGAAGCGACGCTCGCTCCTCGTCACTGCCGGGCTCGCCACGCACGTGCGGCCCGCAAGGTGATGGAGCCGACCTCACCGTCGTCGTCGACCCCGAGCGCACGCTGGAACGCCTTCGTCTCACCGACGGTGAGTTCCAGGAAGTTGCCCTTGGGGACGATGACCTGTGGGCCGCCGGCCTGCTTGCGCCACGGGACCAGGAAGTCGCGCTGCCACTCGAGCACGTCCTCGCCGTGCAGATGCGGCGTGCGCAGCTTGAGGAGGCGGTCCCCCAGCTTGCGTGGGGCCTCGACCTGATAGGCCGGTCGGGCGAAGCCGGCGATCTTCGTACGTCGATTCTTGCGCATCACGCGGCCACCGCTTCCGGAGCCGGCCGCGTTGGTGTTGCCCTCGATCGTCGTGACGACCCCGCCCTCCCCGACCTTCTCGACGAGGCCGACGTGGGCGATCCCGAGTGGCCGCTTCGGGCTGGGCTTCTCGAAGCTGAAGAGGACCAGGTCGCCGCTGCGGGGACTGGTGTGCCAGCGGCCCGCCGTGTTCGCCGCTGCGTAGATGCCCGGCGTCCACGCGGTGAAGGTCATGCCGTTGCGCGGGGCGCCGACCTGCGCGAAGCACCAGGACGTGAACATCGCGCACCACAGCTGACCGTTCAGGCCGTACCACTTGCCGTACTTGGTTCTGCGGCCGGGGGCCTCGACGACGCCGATCTCGGCTCGGGCGACCTCGAGGACGCTCGCCGCCGTGAAGCCGTTCACTTAGCCGTCACCGTCCGGATCCTGCGTGGGCTGCGGGCCGTCCTCGGGCCGTTCGGTGTTGTCCGTCGGCTCGAGCAGTTCGTTCTCGAGTTCGCGGACCCGGTCCCAGTCCTCGAGCTCGACCGCCCTGCGGTGTGCCGCGGCCGCCGGGTCGATGTCGCTCATCGCCGACCTCCTCTCCGCCCCGCCCCACACATCAATGTCCGCTCGGGTTCGGCGGTCGTCAAGGAACGCCGCCGGGAGCCCGACGAGTCGGTCGGAGCGGGTCAGAGGTTGCCGCGGCGGGCCTGGGCGCGTTCGATCGCTTCGAACAGCGCCTTGAAGTTGCCGGCGCCGAAGCCGCGCGAGCCGTGCCGCTGGATGATCTCGTAGAAGACCGTCGGCCGGTCCTGGACCGGCTCGGTGAAGATCTGCAGCAGGTAGCCCTCCTCGTCGCGGTCGACGAGGATGCCGAGGGCGGCGAGGTCGTCCCAGGACTCGCCGACGTCGCCGACGCGTTGCCTGGCGTCGAGGTAGTACTCGTCGGGCACGGGCAGGAACCCCACGCCCCGGCGCTGCATCGCCCGCACGGTGCCCACGATGTCGTCGGTGGTCAGCGCCAGGTGTTGGACGCCGGGGCCGTCGTAGGCGTCGAGGTACTCCTCGATCTGGGACCGCTTGCGTCCTTCGGCGGGCTCGTTGATCGGCATCTTGATGCGGCCGTCGCCGTCCCACAGCACCTTGGACATCAGGGCGGAGTACTCGGTCGAGATGTCGTCCTCGCCGAAGTGGCGCAGCTGCGAGAAGCCCAGGATGCGCTGGTAGAACTCGGCCCAGGTGTCCATCTCGCCGTAGGCGACGTTGCCGACCACGTGGTCGATGGTGGCGAGCCCGAGTTCTGCGGCGACGGGGTCGTGCGCGACCTCGCGGTAGCCGGGCAGGTGCACGCCCGAGTAGTCGTCACGTTGCACGAAGGTGTGGATGGTGTCGCCGTAGGTGCGGATGGCGGCGCGCTGCACCTTGCCGTGGTCGTCCTCGTCGACGCGTGGACGGGCGTGCGGGCGGGCTCCCCGCTCGACCGCGAGTTCGAACGCGTCGGCGGCGTCGGCCACGCGGAAGGCGACATCGCGGATGCCGTCGCCGTGGCGCGTGACGTGGCGGGCGATCTCGTGGTCGGCGCGCAGCGCCGAGGTGAACACGAACCGGATCGCGCCCTGCTGCAGCACATACGAAGCGCGGTCACGGACGCCGGTCTCGGGGCCGGCGTAGCCGACGAGGCGGAAACCGAAGGCCGAGCGGTAGAAGTGGGCCGCCTGCTTGGCGTTGCCGACCCAGTACTCGATGGCGTCGTAGCCGAGCAGCGGCAGGTCACGGTGGGTCACGTCGAGGCTCCCTCCTCTCGCGGACGACGGGTGACGTCGTGCGCGACTGTGGGACGGCACTGCACCGTGGCGCGGGTCACGCACCGGGGACGCTGCGATCAACGATCCGGACGAACCGGGCGTTTCGCCCGACCGGCGACGTTGACGTGCCGGAAGGCAGGGTACGGATTCCTCCCCCGGCGCCCGGCGTTCCGCGGTCGTACCGGCGGCCGGGGCGCGCTGATCGCAATACGGCGAGCGGTCGGCGGGCGGACGTGACCGCCGCGTTCAGGCGGGCGGGATCATGCCTGGCGGCAGGTCCGTGCGGCCCTGCAGGGGGGAGAGTTCGAACTCCTCCCGGCCGATGCGCAGGAACTCGACCGGCCGGTCGCCGGCGAGGTGTTCCTCGACGATCCGGGGGACGTCCTCGACGGTGACGCCGCCGTACCAGACGTCGTCGGGTGCCACGTAGACGGTGGGTCCGACCATGCACGGCTCGAGGCAGCCGGACGCCACCACCTTGATGTCGACCAGTCCCTGGCGCCCGGTCTCCTCGCGCATGGCCTCGAACAGCCCGGCGGCCCCGCGGCGGATGCACGACGGTCGGGGATGTTCCTCGGGACGCTCGTTGATGCACACGAAGACCCATTTCCTGGGCATGCCGACACGTGCCATCCGGGCATCCTCCCGTCGCGCTGGACCGTCGCGGTCACCGTAGCCTGTGGCGGCCGTCGAGCGAGGAGCCCCACCGCATGGCCCAGGACGCCGCCATCGAGACCCTGTTGCGCCGGACCCGCCGGATCGCCGTGGTGGGCGCTTCGGACCGCCCGGACCGGCCGAGTCATGGCGTCATCCGTCGACTTCTGCAGGCGGGCTACGAGGTGGTGCCGGTCAACCCGCGGGCCGACGAGGTGCTCGGGATCCCCACCGTGGACGCGCTGTCGGACATCGAGGGCCCGGTCGACCTCGTCGACGTCTTCCGCCGGTCCGAGCACCTGCCGCAGGTGGCCGAGGAGGCCGTGGACATCGGTGCGCCGGCGATCTGGTTGCAGAGCGGCCTGATATCCGACGCGGCGCGACAGGCGGCCCACGACGCCGGGATGACCTACGTCGAGGACCGTTGCCTGGCGGTCGAGGTGGCCGTGCGGGGCATCACCGCGCCCGCCGACGGCTCGAGCTAACCGGCGGCATCGACGTCGGGCCCCCGCCCGTCGGAGCGGTACAGGGCCGGGTCGAGGAACGCGTCGCGGTCGAGCACCGCATGCCCCCGGAGCACGTCGAGCACGTCGAGGAACTGCTTCGCCGCGGCCACGTCGTGCACGCGCGCGACGGTGTCGCGCACCTCGGTGAGCGGGACGAGTGCCGCGAGGGTCCCGGGGCCGCGATCGTGTGGCACGGCGCGGGCGATGGTGCCGATGAAGTCCTTGCGCGAGATCGCCACCAGCAACGTGTTGGCGAACCGCTCGCGCAACTGCGCGAGCCCGGCGAGCACCGCGACCGTCTGCGCCGGGGTCTTGGACAGGTCGATGCCTGGGTCGAGCACGACGCGGTCGGGATCGATCCCGCGTGCGGCGAACCGTTCCAGCCGACGCGCGAACCAGTCGCCGACCTCGACGACGACGTCGTCGTACAGGTCGGGGTCGGTGAGACGCTGCTTGACGGGCCCGATGTTGTGGGTGAGCACGAACCTGGCGTCGGTGCCGGCGACCGCATCCAGGATGGTGTCGTCGTCGGTGCCCGAGTAGTCGTTCACGATCGTCGCACCGGCCGCGACGACGCCGGCGGCGACCGCCGGCTTGTAGGTGTCGACGCTCACCGTGACCCCGGCGGCCACCAGGGCCGCCACGACCGGCTCGAGGGCGGCCAGTTCCTGCTCGGCGGGAACCACGGGCGTGCTCGGTGACGCGCTTTGGGCCCCGAGGTCGATCACCTCGGCGCCGTCGGCGACCAGGCGCAGGCCGTGCGCGATCGCCTCCTCCGGGCCGTCGCTCCCGGCGCCCGGTGTGCTCGAGAACGAGTCGGGGTTGAGGTTGACGATGCCCATCAGGCGGGGGTTCACGGCTGCTCCGGTGGCGAGGGCGCGGTCGGCCAGGGTGCCCGACCGCCGCCGGCGGCGTGCAGCGCGACGGCCAGGACGTCCCGGGCGACGACGGCGAGCTCGTCGACGTCCTTGTGCCGGTGCGCGATCGGGTCGAGGTCGACCTCGACGACGCTGCTCGCACCGTGGCGGGCCTCGAGCCCGAGCAGCATCGACAGCTCGAGCCCGTACCCGGGGTGCAGGACCAGCTCGCGCACGGCGTCCGTGCGGACCGCGACCTGGCCCGACAACGGGTCCCGGAGTCCGGCGAGCCCGCTGCCGAGCAGCTCCAGTGCCGGTCGCGCGACGAGTTCGCTCACCCGACCCGAACGCACGGTGCCGGTGGCCGGATCCAGGCGGCGGCACACGCCCTTCACGAGGGCGACTCCGTCCTGCAGGGCGTCGAGGAGGCGGCGCACGCTGGCGACGCCCAACCCTTCGACGTCGGCGTCGAGCAGCACGATCTGCTCGGCCTCGGTCGTCCGCAGCAGCTTGCCGACCGCGTCGCCCTTGCCGGTCACGGGGCGTCCGGCGAGTGCCGGCGCCGACACCACGTCGAGGTCGTGCTCGGCCGCGCGCTCGGCGGTGCCGTCGCCGGAACCCCCGTCGAGGAGGACGGCGCGGTCGACGACGCCGAGGTCGAGGAGCTGCGCCGTGAAGGCGGCGAGGCGCGGTACGTGTTCGGCCTCGTCGAGGGCGGGGAACGCCAACAGCCTCAACGCCTGGTCCTCTCGTGCCGGCCGACGGCGGGCCATACTGCCGGTCCGGGTCCGGCAGAGGAGCGACGGTGCTCACGTGGGTGGTGGTGGCGGTCACCGCGATCGTCGCCGTGGCGGTGCTGGCGTTGCTGGTGATCCGCGAACCGGTCGTGCCGCGGCGATCGGTGGCCGCGGTGACCGGCCCCGAGCAGGTGCGGCGCACGTTCCGCTACGTGTGGCCCGGCTACGACCCCGCCGAGGTCGACGCCCACCTCGCGGCGGCGGCGCAGGCCTGGGACGACGATCGGGGTGGTGGGCGGGATCGGCTGGGTGGGGCAACGAGCGAGCGGAGCGAGCGAGACGATCGGGGTGGCGGGCGGGAACAGTTACGTGAGGAACTCGAGGATGGCGGCGGCGACGGCGCCGGGGGACTCGACCGGTGACCAGTGCCCGACGTCGGGCAGCACCTTGACGCGGCTGACGGGGATCGACGACTTGAGCTCCTCGGCCATCGCCAGCGGCGTGGAGCGGTCGTGAGCGCCGGTGACGATCAGGGTCGGTTGCCCGATCTCGTCGCGGCGGATCTTGGGGGCGTCGGCGAGGGCGCGACACGACTTGGCGTAGCTCTGCGGCTCGTTGCGCAGGAACTGTTCCCGCAGGAGGCCCACCATGCCGCTGTGTGTGGCGTGGCTCTGCGGCGAGACGGCCCCGTCGAGCCAGGCGTCCACGAGCGGGTCGAGCCCGTCCTTCTCCACGAGGTCGGCGCGCTGGCGGTAGGCGTCGGCCGTCGGCGGTTGGAAGTAGGAGATCCCGCCGACGAGGACGAGTTGGTCGCAGGACTCGGGGCTGGTCTGGGCCAGGTGCTGGGCGACGAGCGTGCCGAGCGAGTGCCCGACCAGCGTGACCGCCGGCAGTTCGAGGTGGCGGATCAGCTTCTGGACGTCCTTGGCCCAGCCCTCGATCGAGAACTTCCCACGACCCTGGCTACGGCCGTGGCCGCGCAGGTCCAGTGCCACGCAGTGGTGGTGCTGCTTCATGGCCTGCATGACCCCGTGCCAGCTGTTCGCGCTGCCTCCCAGGGCATGGACGAAGACGACGGGCGGACCCTCGCCGTAGCTGACGTAGTGGAGGGTGTTGCCGTCGATGTCGGCGAACATGCGAAGTCCTTCGTCGTCACCCTGGTCGCCGCGACGTTGGCGCGCGCCCGAACGGGTGCTTGGCTGGCGCCCGGACCGTGCCGGGCGTGGCGCCTGGTCGGGCGCCGGTGGCGCGCCGAGCCTAGCTGCGGTGGGAGGGAACCGACGTGCGGCTCGAGGTGACCCAGCTGGTGGCGGCGACGCCGGAGCAGGTGTGGGCGGTGCTGACCACTTGGGAGCGGCAGCCGCAGTGGATGCTCGACGCCCGGGCGGTCGAGGTGCTCACGCCACAGCGCGAGGGCCTCGGCGTGACGGTGCGGTGTCCGACCAACCTGCTCGGCGCGACCGTGCAGGACGTGATGCGCGTCACCGGCTGGGATGTGCCTCGCCGTCTCGAGGTGACCCACCTCGGGTCGATCATCACGGGATCGGGAGCGTTCGAGCTCGAATCCGACGATGCCGGCACGCACGTGACGTGGTGGGAGGAGATCACCCCGCCGTTCGGGCGGCTGGGGGAGTTCGGCGCGTCACGCCTCGCCCTGCCCGTGCTGCGCCGGATCTTCGGTCGCAGCCTCGCCAACCTGGCCGCCCTGGTCGAACGCGACGTCGCGTCCGGGCGCGTCTGAGGCGTCCGGACGCCACGCGGGTCGAAAGCGTCAGCTCCGCGTCGGCGACGACTCGTGGGGGAGGTGGGTGAGGTCGACGACCTCGCGCACGCCCTCGACGTCGGCGACGTCACGCAGCAGGGCCTGCCGGCGCGTCTCCGTGTCGATCTGGCCGCGGATCTCGACGACACCTCCGTCCCGCACCGTCGTGACGACCTTGCTGGTGTCGACCTCGCTGCGGCCGATCGCCTGCGACCGCACCCGCTCGAGCAGGACGGCATCCGAGGGATCGGTGACCTCGGGCACGGCGTCGATGGCCGCACCGACCGACCGTTGTGCGACGTCGCGTCCGCTGTCGACGGCCTGCTCCTGCAGGTCGCGGCCACGGGCGGCGGCCCGCTGGGCCAGCTCGGCGCGACGGGCGTTGCCGCGGTCGGGATCGGCGAAGTAGGCCGCGACCGCACCGAGGAGGGTGCCGATGCCGAGCCACAGCAGGCGGCCCGCCCATCCGGCGCCACCGTCACGGTCGGTGTCGATCCCGAGGTCCTCGTCGGGGATGATCAGGGCGTGTTCGCGGTGGTGCATCGTCGGCGCTGTCCTCGTGTCGGAAGCAAGGGCGTGTGGGAACGAACCCACAGCGAAGCGGTCGCCCCCACCGGACGCCACCGACGAACGATCACACCGCCCGCGTTGGCGTCAGACGGCCGCCTGGGGCCGCGAGCGTCGGGCCGCGACGTCGGCGCGGAACGCGTCGAGTTCGACGACGCGCTGCTCCACGGACCCGCGCGCGACGATCGCGGCGCCGTGTCGCACCAGCACCTCGCAGACGAGCTTGGTCGGGCCGACGGTCGCGACCGTCGCGGTGAGCACGACGGTCTCGCCGATCGGCACGGGTGCGCGGTGGACGACGTCGAGTCCGGCGCCGACGCCCTCCTCGCCGGGTTCGAGGTGGGGCACGAGCATCGAGCGCGCCACCTGCTCCATGTGGCCGACGAGGGCCGCGGTGCCGTAGACCGGGTGGACCTGTTCCCCGTCGAAACTCGCGGCCATGTCCGGGGTCACGGTCACCTCGAGGGTGGCCGTGGCGCCGCGCGGGGGTCCGACTCGCATGTGGTCGTGGTCCTGTACTCGTGGGGCGGCTAGGTGTCGCCGAACAACCGGTGCAGCGTACGTCGCAGCGGACCCGTCCCGTCGCCGTCGTGGCGGACGGCCCGTGCATCGCGCGCCACGGGGGTCGCGGGCGGCTCGTCGCCGGGCGGTGCGCCGACGGCGACGACGATCAGCGGGTCCGGGGCGCGGTTGTCGATGCCGTGCACGACGCCGGCGGGCACGAGCATGGCGCCCATCGGATCGAGTCCGACCTCGCCCTCGTCGGTGACGAACCAGGACCGGCCGCCGACCACGGTGTAGGTGAGGTCGCGGTCGGGCTCGTGCAGCACCCCCGTGGCCTGGTGGGGCTCGATGCACCACAGGTCGAGGGCCAGCTGCGGCGACGCCAGCACCCGGACACGGGTGGCGGCACCCGCGGAGAAGTCGACGTAGTCGCGCAGGTCGACCGGGACGACGCCGGGGGCGCTGCTCGGCGGGGTGGGGGCGCCGTCACCGGAGCCGGGGGCACCCTGGTCGGATCGGGGCGGGGGGTCGTGGTCCATACCGCCATCGTAGGGCCGGCGTGCGGTCACTAGGCTCGGCGCTCACGATCCGCCTGCGCGGGTCGAACCATCCGTTGCTGCCAAGGAGTCCCCGTGCCCGTCGACGTCACCGCCGACCCCCTCGCCCGCAGCGAGGCCGCCATGCTCGCCGTCGCCGCCTACGCCGGCAACGGGGACGGCGACGCCGTCGCGCCCGTGCCGGCCGGTGGCGCCGCGGCACTCGGCGAGGCGCTGGGCATCGACCTGGCCGCCGAACTGCGGACGGTCGGCTTCTCCGGCAACGCCGGCGAGGTGGTTCGCATCCCGACGCGTGGAGCGGTTGCCGCATCCACCGTGGTCGTCGTCGGCCTGGGAGCCGCCGACCGGCTGACCACGGACGGGCTGCGGCGGGCCGCCGCTGCCGTCGCGGGCGCCGCGGAGCGGGTTCCGTCGCTGGCCACCGACCTGCCGGCCGCGCTCCCCGACGCGGACCCGGCCGATGCGGTTGCGGCCGTGGTCGAGGGCATCTCGCTCGGCAGCTACCGGTTCGGCACCTACCGCTCCGAGGCGCCGGTGCACGACCTCGAGACCACGACGCTTCACCTGGCCGAGGTCGACGGCGCCCGCGACGCGGTGGCCGTCGCCGAGGTGGCTGCCCGGGCCGCGCGGTACGCACGCGACCTGGTGAACACCCCGCCGCAGGACAAGCGCCCGCCGGCGTTGGCCCAACAGGTCGCCGAGGCCTTCGCCGGCACCGACGTGGCCGTGCGCATCCTCGACGAGGAGGCGTTGGAGGCCGGTGGCTACGGCGGCATCCTCGGGGTCGGTCGCGGCTCGTCCGAGCCGCCGCGCCTGGTCGAGCTCACCTACGCGCCGGAGGGTGCCGGCCGCCACGTCGCGCTGGTCGGCAAGGGCATCACCTTCGACACGGGCGGCATCTCGCTGAAGCCGTCCGAGTCGATGGAGACCATGAAGATGGACATGGCCGGCGCGGCGACCGTGGCCGCGGTCGTGCGGGCCGCGTCCGAGCTGGCCCTGCCGGTCAAGGTCACCGGTCTGCTCGCCCTGGCCGAGAACATGCCGTCGGGGACGGCGACCCGGGTCAGCGACGTGCTCACCATGAAGGGCGGGAAGACCGTCGAGGTGATCAACACCGACGCGGAAGGTCGCCTCGTGCTCGGCGACGCCCTCGTCCACGTCTGCGAACTGCAGCCGGACGCGATCGTCGACATCGCGACGCTGACGGGCGCCGCGGTCGTCGCACTGGGCGAGAAGATCGGGGTCCTGATGGCCTCCGACGACGATCTCGCGTCCCGGCTGCTCGACGCCGCGAAGCACACCGGCGAGCCGTTCTGGCAGTTGCCGCTGGCCACCGAACAGTACGGCGACCGTCTCGAGGGCTCCATCGCCGACCTGCGCAACTCGGGCAGTCGCGCGGCCGGCACGATCTTCGCGGGGCTGTTCCTCCACGAGTTCGTCGCGGACGGCATCCCGTGGGCGCACCTGGACATCGCCGGGGTCGCCTGGGCCAACGAGGCCGCCGGCTACCAGGGCAAGGGCGCCACGGGCGTGCCCGTCCGCACGCTCGTCCGCTGGCTGCAGGCCGGGTGAACGCCGCGCCGAACGCCGGTCACGTCCTCCTCGTCAACCATGCCGCGGGCAGCTCCGAGGACGCGGCGATCGCCGAGGCCGCCGCGGTGCTCGAGGAAGCCGGCAGCGCGGTCGAGCTGCGCACCTGTCACGACCCCGCCGACGTGGACGGCATCATCGAGGCGCTCGACGGGCGGACCCTGGTGGTCTGCGGCGGCGACGGCTCGCTGCACGTGGCGGTGAGCCGGCTGCATGCTGCCGACCGGTTGTCGTGCCCGGTCGGTCTGCTGCCGCTCGGCACCGGCAACGACTTCGCGCGCGCCGTCGGTCTGCCGCTGGACGACCCGGCCGCTGCCGCCCGTCACCTGGCTGCCGCGTCCCCCCGACCGATGGATCTGCTCGCCGAGGACGGTGGACGGATCTGCGTGAACGCGCTGCACCTCGGCCTCGGCGCGACGGCCGCCGCGAGGGCCGAGTCGATGAAGGCGTCGCTGTCCGACCTCGCCTACCCGGTCGGTGCGCTGCTGGCCGGCGTCACCGAGACGGGCACCGACGTGCGGGTCGAGGTCGACGGCGAGACGGTCAGCGACGGCCCGGCGCTGATGGTCGCGATCTGCAACGGGACCGGGTTCGGGGGCGGGGCGCGGATGGCGCCCGACGCCGACCCGGCGGACGGCCGCGTCGACGTCGTGGTCGTGTCCGCGACGGGCCCGTTGGAGCGGACCGCCTTCGGCCTGGCCCTACAGCGGGGCACCCACCTCGAGCGGGACGACGTACTGCTCCTCCGTGGGCGTCGGGTCCGTGTGCAGGGCGACGCGCTGCGCGACGACGTCGACGGCGAACTCGGTGAGCCGAGCGACGCGCCGAGGACCTGGCAGGTCGAGCCGGGCGCCTGGCGGTTCGTGGGCTGAGGATCGAACGTCCTACGCGGTAACGGGCGCTGCCTTCTGCAGGAAGCGTTCGCGGTCGACCAGCACCCGCCGGTGGCGGATCTTCGCGACCGTCTCGCCCTCGTCCTCGACGATGACGTTGAACTCGAGCCGCCGGCCGTGGTGGCCGATCAGCGTCGCGTGCGCGCACACGGTGCGTCCGACCGGCGTCGCCTTGAGGTGTTCGATCTCGGCCCATGCGCCGACCGAGGTCTGCCCCTCGGGCAGGTCCTCGCAGATGGCCTGGACACAGGCGCCCTCGGCCAGGGCCAGCAGGGCGGGCGTTCCCAGCAGGGGTACGTCGCCCGAGCCCACCTGTTCGGCGGTGTGTTCGGGACCGACGGTGAGGTGGCGGTTGACGCGCAACCCGGGGTCGCAGCGACCCATGGTCTTCGTCCTTCACATCGGAGATCCGGGCGGACGCCCGGACCTTTCGAGGGTAGCGAGCCGACCGCCGAGCGCGACCGGACCGGGTGGGCGGCGGCCACCGGCGTGGCCCCGCCGTCCGATCACCACCATCCGACGGGGGGCCGGGTGGTCGAGCGGACGGAGGAAACCGACTCCGGCGCTTCCGGCCGGGGCCGGTGCCCTTCCGACCCGTCGACCCGACCGGCACGATGTCAACGACCGCGGTCGGGGGGCGCGCGGTACCGCGCCGCGAACGCGGGCGGGAGAACGCTCGAGCCCTCTCTACGGAGGACACCATGACCACCCCACCAAACGACCCGAACCGCCCGCCGGAGCGCGAGCGTGAAGTCATCGTCACCAACGGTGATGGCGGTGGCGGTGCCGGCACCGCCATCGCGGTCATCGTGGGCATCATCGCGATCATCGTCCTGCTGTTCGTCCTGTTCGGCTCCAACCTGTTCGGCGGCGGCGGCGATGGTGGGGGCGGCGGCCTCGACGTCCCCGACGAGGTCGACGTCAACGTCGACGCCGACACCGGCGGCGGTGGTGGCGACGCCGGCGGTGGCGAGGAGGGCGGCGAAGGCTGACCCAAAGACGCACCCGTACGACGGCGCCCGCGTCGAGGTCCCCGACCTCCGGCGCGGGCGCCGTCGCGTGCGCCCGCGCAGCAGGCCGCCCGGAGCGGGTTGGGCTTTTCGGGGTCGCGACTGGCAGGCTTCGCGCCGCGGCCGGATCCGGCCGTTCTCGGCGGCGCCCGCTGGCACGACCGGCCGGGTGACCCGACCACTCGTCGTTCTGAGGAGACATCGCCCGTGGAGGCCCCTGCCGCCGTCCTCGCGCTCGTCCTGGCCATGACCGCCGTCGGTGGTGCCGCCCTGGTCTGGTTCTTCCCCACGTGGGGCGCGGTCCGCCACGGCTACGAGGTGCTCAGCGCGACGCTCGTCGCGCTGCTGGCCTGGGGTGCCTGGGGATCGCTGCGGGCGCCGGTGCGCACCCTTGAGGCTTCGGCGTCCGCCGCCGACGGCCGACTCGCCCTGCAGCTGCTGCTCGCGTTCACCGTGCTCAGCGCCCTGGCGGCGCTCGTCCTGGCCCTGCCGCTGCCCGCCGTCCTCGGCCGCGTGCTGGGCGTTCTCGGCACGCTGGCGGGACTGGGCGCCTTCGTGCCGCTCGCGGCCATCCGGGCGACACGGGGCGGGGCCGGGGGGTTGGCGCAGGGCATCGCCGAGCTGCTGCTCGGCTCGTTGCTGCTCGGCGGCATCTGGGCCGGCATGGTCCTCGGCCACTGGTACCTGGTCGAGCGACGGCTCTCGAACCGCTACATGGTCACGATGGCGTGGGCCAACGTCGCGGCCGTGGCGGCCGGTGTCGCGTCGGTGCTGCTCTCGGGCCGCAACCCCGCACCCTGCGAGGATCTCGCCGGCGCCGCCTTCGAGACCTGTGCCCGCACGTTCTCGCCGATCCTGCGCATCGGGTCGATGACGCTGGTGCTGGGGCTCGGGGTGCTGGCCCTGATCGCGCTGATCGCCGGGTTCAACGTCAAGCTCGCGCGCGAGGGCGGTCGCAGCATCCAGGCCTCGACGGGCATGTTCTACCTCGCGGTCATCCTGGCGCCGGCGGCAGAGTTCGCGGCGAAGGTCCGGTTCTACTGATTCGCACGCGCGGACGTTCGGCGTGCGGCGAGCGCGCCTGCGCTGGGGCCGTGCGCCGACGCGGTCGACAGGGCTGGTGGTGCCCGGCCGGTGCCGCCCGGCGCGTTATCCTCCGCGCGGCGTCCAGCCACCCCGCCCGACACCCCCGCCCGACCCGGAGCATCGTGCCCCAACGCTCGCTCGCACCCCACGTCCTGCTGCGGGACACCCCCACGGACACCCGTGGGGCGACGTCGACCCGCGAGGTCGACCTGTCGTACGTGCACGACGCCGCCGAGGCGCCGAGCTGGGACGAGATCGCCGAGCAGTACGGGGACATGGTCTACACCATGGCGTTCCGGCTGACGGGCGACCGTGACGAGGCCCGCGACCTGGCGCAGGACGTCTTCGTCCGCGTCTACCGCAACCTCGACCGCTACCGCCCCGGGACGTTCGAGGGCTGGCTGTACCGCATCACCAAGAACCTGTTCCTCGACCGGGTCCGGCGTCGCACCCGTGTGCGGCTCGAGCCGCTGCCCGACGAGGAGTGGAAGCAGCCGAGCGAGTCCGATCCGGGACCGGCCGAGACCATCGAGGCCGGCGTCCTGCGCAGCGACCTCGAGACCGCCCTCGACGACCTTCCGCCCTCCTTCCGCACCGCCGTCGTGCTGTGCGACGTGCAGGGGCTGAGCTACGAGGAGATCTCCGACGCACTCGGCTGGCCCATCGGCACCGTGCGCTCCCGCATCCACCGCGGCCGCAAGGCCCTGCGCTCCGCGCTCGAGAGCGGTGCGCACCATGGTTGAGCGCCACGTCACCGGCGACCGCATCTCGGCCTTCCTCGACGACGAGCTCGCCGAACCCGCCGCCATGGCCGTCACCCGGCACCTCGCCGACTGTCCCGCCTGCCTCGGCGAGCTCGAGGCGCTGCGCCGCACCCGCGACGCGCTCCGCAGCTGGGCCGCGACGCCCGCCCCGGTGGTCCCGGTCGGGGCGATCGCCCGGCCGGGCGTGGTGCACCAGGTGTCCCGGGGCCTGCGGCTGGCCTCGGCCGGCCTGCTTGCGACGTTCGCGCTGACCGGCCTGGCCTACCTCGTCGGCGAGGACCGCGGCGAGGTGGTGCCGCCCGCCGACCTGTTCCTGATCGACCACCTCGCACGTACCGGTGACGGTCCGCTGCCGGCACCCTACGGATTCAACGAGCAGTGATGCTCCGGGTGCTCACGGCGCTCCTCGCCGCCGCGCTGTTGCTCCCGACCATGCCAGCCCGGGGCGCCGAGGCCGAGACGGTCGACCCGCCCGCGGCCGACCGCGGTGACGGGATCGCGTGGCTCGAGCGAGCGCTGGCCGCCTCCCGTGACGTGCCGCACACGGGACGGCTGCTGGTCGTCTCGTTCAGCCGCGAGGGGCCGCAGCTGACCGAGGTCGAAGTCACCCGCGGCGTCGACGGCGGCCTGACCGTGGTCAAGGAAGGCGGGTGGGAGGTCGGGCGCGTCGGCGAGGAGGCCTTCCTGCGCTCGTCCGGGACGCTGTTGCGCCTGGGCGGGATCGAACGCGGCAGCTCCGTCGACCTCGACCGGCTGGCCGACAAGTACGCCGTCACCTCGGACGCCGAACCGGCCCGGCTCGACACCGGGCCCGCCCGGGTCCTGCGGCTGCGCGAGCACGGCGGCGAACACGACCGCGAGGTGCTCTACCTCGACGTCGACACCGACCTGATCGTGCGCCGCGAGACGTTCGGAATGGACGGCGAACCCATGCGTGTCGTGGCCTACACGGCCCTGGAGGTCGTCGACGCCCGGGTGGTCGCGCCCGATCCCGAGGGCCTGGAGGTCGAGGCCTTCTCGCTGACGGCGGGCGACCTGGCCGGCTTCCAGGCCCGCGGGTTCGTCGCCCCCGACGCCCTGCCGGCCGGGTACCGACTGCTCGGCGGGTTCGAGCGCCCCGAGGCCAGCGTCCCGACGATGCACCTGGTCTACGGCGACGGGCTCTACACCCTGTCGGTCTTCGAGCAGCAGGGACGCCTGTCGCCGGCGGCGCTGGAGGGCGCGTCCCTGCTGCCCTCGCCGACGGGCGGGGCCGTCTGGCGCCTGCCCGGCTCCGAACCCCGTCGGGTGATCTGGCGCGGCGATGGCCGGACGTTCACCGCGATCACCGATGCGCCGGTCGATGAGCTTCTGACCGTCGTCGCGGGTTTGCCCAACGACCCGGCGCCCAGCATGCTGGGTCGCCTCACCCGCGGCATCGGCCGTGTGGGCCGATGGCTGTGGCCGCTGGACCGGAGCGATACGTGAGCTACGACCGCGAGGAATGGCGGCGCCCCTGGCGCGGCGAGGACACCCCGCTGCCCCCGCAGGACGCGGCGCCCACGGCCTCGCCCGCGGCGCCGACGGCCTCACCGGCGGCCGGGTCGTCCGCCTTCGAGGGTCGTACCGTCACCCGACCCATCGCCCGCTACCCGCAGCCGCCCCCCTCGCAGTGGGACGAGGCCTCCTCGGGCCCCGGTTCGCCGGCCGGTTCGGTTCGCCCACCGGACACCACCGGGACGGTGGACGCCCCCGAGCGGCGTGGCCGGCGTGGCGGCACGCTGCTGGCGCTGCTGGCGGCCGTGCTCGGCGGCGTCATCGGCACGCTGGCGACGCTCGCCGTGATGCTGCCGGAAGCCGCGACCGGTGAGGGCCCGGTGTCCGCGCCCCCGATCGAGATCAACGGCGAGGCCGGGACGGTCGTGCCCGCGGTCGCCCAGGCCGTCACCCCCTCGGTGGTCAGCGTCGAGGTCCCCGGCGGCGCGGCGGCCATGGACCCCACCGGCGCCGGTGGGCTGGGCTCAGGGGTCATCTACCGCTCGGACGGCTACATCCTGACCAACCACCACGTCATCGATGGCGCCGGGACCGTCCGTGTCCGCCTCTCCAACGGTGACCTGCTCGAGGCCGAGGTCGTCGGCAGCGACGAACTCAACGACATCGCCGTCATCCGGGTCGAACGCACCGACCTGCCCCAGGTGAACCTGCGTCCCGACGACGAGCCGCTGCAGGTCGGCGAGACCGTCGTCGCCATCGGCTCGCCCTTCGGTCTCGCCGGATCGGTCACCGCCGGCATCGTCTCGGCGCTCAACCGCGAGCTGCGCGTCGACGGCGACGACGGCCCGCTGCTGATCCCGGCCGTCCTGCAGACCGACGCCGCGATCAACCCGGGCAACTCCGGCGGTGCGCTCGTCGACGCGCGCGGCCGGCTGATCGGCATCAACACCGCCATCCTCACCCGCACCGGCGCGAGCCAGGGGGTCGGGTTCGCCGTCTCCGCCGAGCAGGCGATCATGTCCGCGGACCAGCTCATCGAGCAGGGCTTCGTCGAGCACCCGCTGCTCGGCGTCTCCGGCCTCGACGTCTCACCCGAGGTCGCCGAGGAGTTCGGCCTGGACTCCTCGCGCGGCGCGATGGTCGACTCGGTCCAGGACGGCACCGGGGCGGCGGACGCCGGACTGCGTCCGGGCGACATCATCGTCGCCGTCGACGGCGAGGACCTCGCCACCATGTCCGAGCTCGTCGCCGAGGTGCGACGCCGCCAGCCGGGCGAGACGCTCACGCTGACGATCGTGCGGGACGGCGAGACCATCGAGGCCGAGGTCACCCTCGGCGTGCGTGAGTAGACGTGCTCCCCGGACCGCAGGAACTGCTCGTCATCGCCGTCGTCGCGTTGCTCGTCTTCGGCCCCGACAAGTTGCCCGAGCTCGCGCGCAACGGCGCCCGACTGCTGGCGCGTTTCCGGACCGAGACCCAGCGCGGGCTCGAGGAGTTCAAGCGCGCCGCCGACATCGAGGACCTCGACCGCGAGCTGCGCGGCATCAGCCGCGAGCTCGACGAGACCCGGCGTGCCGTCACACGCCCCTTCGAGGACGCCGTCGGCACGGCCCGCCGGCCCGCAGCACGTGCGGGCGCGGCGGGGCCGACGCCGCGCGCCGACGACGACCCGCCCCCGTTCGACCCCGAGGCGACCTGATGCCGCCGACCGCCCCCCTTCCGACCCCGCCGGTGGGACGCCGGACGCAGACGGCCGCGCTGGTCGTCATCGGGCTGTCCTACGCCGCCGTGACGTCCGGCCGGTCCGCCGTCCTGGACCGTCGCGCCGCGAAGGCGCTGGCCTACCCGCTCGGCCACCGCGTCGACCGGCTCGTCGCGGCCGGGACCGACCTCGGTTCGGTCTACGGCCTGGCAGGGGTCGCCGGCGTGCTCGCCGCGACCGGACGGCGCCGGGCCGCGACCGACGTCGCGCTGGCGGGCCTGGCCGCCTGGGGCGCCGCGCAGGGGACGAAGCCGCTGGTCGGACGGGAACGGCCGTACGTGGTCGAGGGCGCGGACCGGCTCGTCGCGGTTCCGGCGGGGTCGTCGTGGCCCAGCGGCCACATCGCGGTCGCCGCGGCGATGGCCAGCGCGCTGGTGCCCCACGTCGGGCGGGGACGGCGGCGCTGGCTCCACCTCGGTGCGGCCGCCGTCGCCGTGTCGCGCTGCTACGTCGGCGTGCACCACTTCACCGACGTGGTCGCCGGCTGGGGGGTCGGGGTGCTCGCCGAGGCCGCCACCCGTGGCACCAGGCGCGGCTGGGCGAGCCTGCGCCGTCGGGCTACGAGACGCTGAGCGGCAGGGATCGTCCGACGATCGAGTGCTTGCGGGCCGCGATCTGGCGCGCGACCTGCTGGATCGCAATGGACGCCGGCACGTCGGGGTTCGACAACACCAGCGGCAGGCCGGCGTCGCCACCCTCGCGCAGGCGCGGATCGATCGGGATGCGGCCGAGCAGCTCGGTGTCGAGCGCCTCGGCGAGCTCCTCGCCGCCACCGGCGCCGAACACGTCATGGCTCGAGCCGCAGTCGGGGCAGGTGAAGCTGGCCATGTTCTCGATCACGCCGGCCACCTTCATGCCGGTCTGCTCGGTCGCCTTGCCGGCTCGCAGCGCCACCTTCTGGGCCGCCTGCTGCGGCGTGGTCACCACCACCATGTCGGCGTTGGGCAGCATCTGCGCCAGCGAGATGGCGATGTCACCGGTCCCCGGCGGCAGGTCGCACAGCAGGAAGTCGAGCTCGCCCCAGTGCACGTCGCCGAGGAACTGCTGCAGCGCGCGGTGCAGCATCGGGCCGCGCCAGATCACCGAACGGTCGGGATCGGTGAAGAACCCGATCGAGATCACCTTGCAGCCGTGGGCCTGCAAGGGCATCACCATGCCCTCGAACGCGACCGGCTTGCCCGAGACGCCGAGCATCCGCGGGATCGAGTAGCCCCAGATGTCGGCGTCGAGCACGCCGACGTTGTGCCCCTGCTGGGCCAGCGCGACCGCGAGGTTGACCGTCACCGACGACTTGCCGACGCCGCCCTTGCCCGACGCGACCGCGATGACCTTGGTCGGCGAGTCGGCGGAGGCGAAGGCGATGTCCATCTGCGGGTTCGCGGCGCCGCGCTCCGCACGCAGGTTGGCCGACAGCTGCTGGCGCTCGTCGTCGGTCATGGACCCGAACGAGACCTGGACGTCGTCGACGTCGCGCAGTTGGCGCACGGCGTTGGTCACGTCGCGGGTGATGCGGTCCTTGAGCGGACATCCCGGCACCGTCAGCTTGATGCGCACGCCGACGTTGCGGCCCTCGATCACCACCTCCTCGACCATGCCGAGTTCGGTGATGGGCTTGTCGATCTCGGGGTCGTCGACGGTCGCGAGGACCTCGAGGACCTGCTCCTTGGTGGGCACGCCGGACCTTTGTCGTCGCTGGTGTCGTGGCTGGGATCGTCGGAGACGGGCCGCGCCGTGACGTGGTACCCGTCGCCGATCAGGGTACCGGCGCTCCCGCCCTCGCCGATCGAGCGCCCTGTGGCGCGCCGGTCGGCTCCGGGGTCACCCGCAGCACCTCGGCGAAGGTGATCTCGCCGCGCCACGCCCGTTGCAGGCCGTCCTCGCGCAGCGACCGCAGCCCCTCGCTGCGGGCGAGCCGGGCGATCTCGGACTCGTCGGCCGCGTGGCCGAGCAGCTGGCGCATCGCCGGGGTCATCGACAGCAGCTCGGTCACCGAGACGCGGCCGAGTTCGCCGCTGTACTCGCAGACCACGCAGCCGGCCCCCCGCAGCGGGGTCGAGCCACGCAGCGCCTCGCGGCTGACGCTGAGTCGCCGCAGGACCTCGTCGGTCGGCTCGTCGGGGACGGCGCACCCGGTGCAGACCTTGCGGGCGAGACGCTGACTCAACACCATCAGCAACGACGAGCACACCAGGAACCGGTCCGCCCCCAGGTCGATCAGGCGCGCGACGGAGCTGGCGGCGTCGTTGGTGTGCAACGTGGCGAGGACGAGGTGGCCGGTGGTCGCCGCCTCCACCGCGAGCTGGGCCGTCTCGTGGTCGCGGATCTCGCCGACGAGGACCACGTCGGGGTCCTGGCGCAGGATGTGGCGCAGCCCCTTCGCGAACGTGAAGCCGATGCGCGGCTCGACCTGCGTCTGGTTGACGCCGGGCAGCTCGTACTCGATCGGATCCTCGAGCGTGACCACGTTGCGGGTCTCGTCGGCGATGGCCGCCAGGCCGGCGTACAGCGTCGTCGTCTTGCCCGACCCCGTCGGGCCGGTGACCAGCACCAGCCCCTGGGGGCGCCACAACGCGTCGACGAAGTCCGCCCGCACGTCGGGCTGCATCCCGAGCTCGCCGATGGTCACCCGGTCGCTGCCGCGCGCGAGCAGGCGCAGCACGACCTTCTCGCCGTACATGGTCGGCATCGTGGCGATACGGACGTCCACGCCGCCGGCCGCCGAGTGCAGCATCGCGCGTCCGTCCTGGGGCAGGCGCCGCTCGGCGATGTCGAGCTGGGCCATGATCTTGATGCGCGAGACCACCTGCGCACGAAGCTGCTGGGGCACGCGGGTCACGTCGCGCAGCAGGCCGTCCACGCGCATCCGGACCCGCAGCCCGTCGGCGTCTGGCTCGAGGTGGAGGTCGCTGGCGCGGCTGATCACGGCGTCGGAGACGAGCGCCTCCACGAACTGCACGACCGGGCTGTCGTCGGCCGGCACGTCGTTTGCCAGGGCCGCCTCGCCCGGGCCGTCCGCCTGGTCGCGCAGCGAGGTCTCACCCCGGTAGGCGCGTCGCCGTGCGAGGCGTAGCGCCGTGGTCGGCGCGATGACGGCGCGGACGTGCCGTGCCCGGGTCAGGATGCGAAGGTCGTCGAGGCGGTCGAGGGCGGGGTCCGACGTCGCGACCGTCAGCAGGCCGTCCTCGATGGTCAGCGGCAGCAGCTCGAGCCGGTCGGCGAGCTCCACCGGCACCAGGTCCAGCGCCGCCTGGTCGGGGCGCGTCACGGCGATGTCGACCCGGGGCAGCCGCAGCCGGCGGGCCACGGCGTCGGCGACGTCCATCTCGCTGCAGAACCCGAGCCGGACCACGGTCTCGCCGAGCCGCTCGTTCGGTGCCTTGCGCTGCAGCGCCTCGTCGACCTCGCCGGGCGTCAGCGCGCCCGCCTCGACGAGCGCCTCACCGATGCGCAACGGGCGCGCCTGCGCGCCGTCGGTGCCCTCCACGGCGTCGGCCGTGTCGGCGCGCGGTGCGAGCGGCTGGTCGGCGAACATGCGACTCCCATCGAGGTCGATCTGCGCAGGGACCCGTCGGCCGTCCGCGGCGCCGATGAAGGGCCGGGCGCCCACGAGGACGCGACTACAGTGCGCCCGCTCACCTCCCGCCGAGCTCTGGTCGCTGCTTCCGTGTTCCCCGTCTCGTTCCTGGCGCGGCTGCGCCGGTCCTCCCTCCTCCCGGCCCTCGTCCCGGCGTTGCTCGCCCTCGTCCTGGGCGGCTGCCGCCTCGGGGTCACCGGCGAGATGGCCGTCGAACGCGACGGGTCCGGGACGGCCGCCCTGGAACTGTCGCTCGACGCCGACGCGGTCGCCCGCCTCGACGAACTGGCCCTCGACCCGTTCGCCGAGCTGTCCGCGGCGGCCGTCGGCGTGCCGGCGTGGACCGTGACGCGGGCCGCGGACGAGGACGAGGACGGCGGGATGCGCGTGCGGCTGGCCACGGAGGTCGCCGACCCCGACGCACTCACCGACGCCTTCCGTGACCTGGTCGCCGACCTCGCACCCGAGGACCCGGCGCTGCTGGTCGACCTCGATCTCGAGGTGGCGTCCGACGGTGGCGTCCGCCTCGACGGCACCGTCGGCCTACGGCCACCCGCGACCTCGGGAGCCGTGCAGGACGGCGAACCGATCGGCCCGGCGGGTGGCGAGCTCGCCGCACTGGTCGAGGAGGCGGTCCGAGCGCGGTTCGTCGTCACGCTCCCCGGCCCGCTCGCGAACCACGACGCCGACCGCGTCGAGGCCGGCGGTCTGCTCGGCGAGGTTCTCGCCGCCGGGCCGTCGACGCTCGAGTGGGAGGTCCCCGTCGGCGCCGAGCGCACCGTCACCGCGCGCTCGGACGCGCCGCCCCTGCTCGACCCGCTGCTGGTGGCGGGCCTGGCCGCGGCACTCGTCGTGGTCCTGCTCGCGACGGTGTGGTGGTGGCGTCGCCGACGCTGAATCCGCGCCCCGGGGAGGTGACGCGTCAGCCGCGTGGCGAGAGCTCCACGACCGTGCATTGCGCCCGCCAGCGTTCGAGGGCGGCCTCGCCGTCGGGCAGGTTCAACCGGGTGCCGAGCCCGAGGGCGGCGATCTTGTCGAACTCGTCCGCGTCGGTGACGACCCGCACGTCACAGGTCAGCTCGCCGATGGCGGCCTTGATGTCCTTCGACTTGACCACGACCGTGACCACGTCGTTGTCCTCGAGGTGGGGGAGCGCCTGCTCGGTCTCGCCCTTGACGACGAACAGCTTGCTGCCCTGCTGCACGTACCACGCCGGCCGCGACAGCGTGGTGCCGTCGGGCTGGGGGATACGGATCCAGCAGATCGAGCCCTTCTTGAGCGCCGTCTCGGCCGCCTCGAGCAGCACGCCGGCGCTGGTCACCGACTCGGGCGCGTCGATGAAGACGGGGACGCGGCCCGCGATCTGCCCGTCGAGGTAGAACACGAGCGTGTGCTCACCGTTGGAGGTGATCGGGATCCGCTCGTCCACCTGGCGCCGGAAGAGGTCCTCGAACATCGCGCCGCGCAGTTCGACGTAGCGCGGGTGCGACTCCCAGATGACGGTGCCGTCCGGGTCGACGAGGACCAGCACCTCCTCGTAGGTGCCCTGCGAGCCCTTGTACACCCGGTGGATGCCGAAGGGCTGCGAGGTGCCGGGCAGTTCGCCGAGCACCCGGATCACCGGATCGGCGAGGCCGGTGGACTCGTGCTTCTCGATGTCGTACGCCATGGCGGACATCAGCTGGACCCGAGCCATCTGCCCCTCTTCAGCGAATCTGCGGCACGTCGACGGTTTCGCCCGCAGGACGCGTTCGGTGCGCGCGTGCGAGGCGTGCGGATCATAGCCGTGCGCGACCCCGGTCCCCGAAGCGTGGGGTCGCCGAGGGCGTTCGCTCAGCTCTGGAAGGCCGCGAAGGCAACGCTGGCGAGCAGCAGCACCGTCGTGATGCCGATGACGAGACGGTCGGTGGCGCGGTGGCGCACGGTCGGTTCCTCTCGGGGGCGGTGGCGGGGGACGGCTCGGGTCAGGCCAGCTCGAAGCGCTCGACCTGGATCTGGGTCATCGGCACGCCCAGCGACTCGAGCGCCGCCTCGACCGCGTCGAGCATCGGCGGCGGCCCACACACGAAGTACTGGTAGCGGACCCGTTGCCGTTCGGGTGCCACCCGGTCGAGCAGGTCGGCGTCGGGCAGACCGGCCTCGCCGTCCCAGCCCTCGGGCGGATCCTCGAGCACCACGACCAGGTCGAGCTCGAGCTGCCGCTGGAGCGATTCGAGGCGTTCGAGCCCCGTGAGCTCGTCCAGGTTCGGTCCGGCGTAGACCAGCGTCACCGGGCGCCGGTCGCCACGCGCGGCGAGGGTCTCGAGGATGCCGATGAACGGCGTGATGCCCACGCCGCCCGCGACGAAGACGAAGCCGGGCGCCTCGTTGCGATCGGGGGAGAAGACCCCGTACGGGCCGTCGACGTACGCCCGTGTGCCGGGCTGGATGGACCCCGCCCGGCCACTCCAGTCGCCGAGCGCCTTGACGGTGAAACGGACGTGCCCGTCGTCGCGCTCGGTCGAGCTCGACAGCGAGAACGGATGTTCCTCGGCGGAGAACGGGCTGCCGTCGACGATCAGCCACGCGTACTGGCCCGGGAGCGCGGTGAGTCCGTCGTGGCCGACCGGACGCAACTCGATGGTCCACGCCTCGCCGCGTTCGGGTTCCACGCGCACGACCTCCCAGGGCCGCCGCAGCTGGCGGATGGGCTTGACGATGCGCACCCAGCCGAGCACCCCGACCAGTGCCGCCGACATCGCCACCCACAGCAGCTGTTTCCACACGGTGGAGACGTAGTAGCCCACCAGCTGCACGTGCACCAGCGCGGTGGCCACGATGACCACGGCGAGCACGCCGTGCGCGATCTTCCAGACCTCGTAGCTCAGTCGCAGCCGGGTGCGGTGGATGCTGGTGACCACCAGCGCGATCAGTGCGACCAGCGACGCGAGCCCGAACCGCGCCCGCCACGGAGCGTCCCAGAAGCGCAGCAGGGCGATCGTTGCCGGGTCGGTGACGAACAGCAGCAGCGGATGGGCCAGGACGAAGATGAACGCCACGAGCGAGATCAGGCGGTGGAACCGGATCACCACGTCCATGCCGTAGGGGGCCGCCACCGTCCCGAACCGGGCCGTGATGGCGAACTGCAGGCCCAGCATCGACAGGCCGACGAAGCCGAGGGCGACCGACAGCTCGGTGACGAAGTCCCGGCCCGGCGGCGTCTCGCCGAGCAGTGCGAACGCGAGCGGTGCGACCGACACCAGCACGTACAGCTGGATCCACAGGAACCCGCGCAGGAACTGCGGCACGACGGACCTTCCTTCGCCGGCCACGAGCCAACCCGTCCCCGTCGGCGGGTGCGCGGCCCGACGGCCGACCTTCGTCCCTGGCTTCGCTAGCGTCGCCCGCCGCTGGCCCGCCCGGAGGACCCCACGTGAGCACCGAACTCGACGCGCTGCGTCAGACCGTCCGCGACTTCTGCGACCGCGAGATCCGGCCGCAGGCCCGTGACCGCGACCGCAGCGAGGCCTATCCCGAGGAGCTGCTCCCGGGCCTCGCCGAGCTCGGCATCCTCGGCGCCGCCGTCCCCGAGGAGTTCGGCGGCGCGGGCCTCGACGCCGCCGGCTACCGGGTGGTCATCGAGGAACTCGGTGCGGCCGACTCCTCCATCCGCTCGCTGGTCAGCGTCAACGTCGGGCTGGTGGGCAAGTCGATCGTGCGCTGGGGCACCGACGAGCAGAAGCAGCGGTGGCTGCCCGGCCTGTGCGCCGGCGAGCTCGGCGCGTTCGGGCTCACCGAGCCAGGGGCGGGCTCCAACCCGTCGCAGATGACGACCCGCGCGGTCCGCAACGGCGACGACTGGGTCATCGACGGCAACAAGATCTTCATCACCAACGGCAGCCGCGGCGCCGTCACCAAGGTCTTCGCCCGCGCGATCGTCGAAGGCGAGGACCGCGGCATCACCTGCTTCCTGGTCCCGCAGGACGCCCCCGGCTACCAGGGTCGCGCGATCCACGGCAAGCTCGGGCTGCGGGCCGGCGACACGGCCGAGATCGTCCTCGAGGGCGTGCGTGTCGGCGACGATGCCGTGCTCGGCGAGGTCGGTGGGGGCATGAAGGTCGCCCTGTCCGCGCTCGACGACGGGCGGTTCTCGCTGGCGTCCGGCGCCGCCGGTCTGGCACGTGAAGCCCTCGAGGTGAGCCTGCGCTACGCCGAGGAACGGGAGCAGTTCGGCAGCCCCATCGCGTCCAAGCAGCTGGTGCAGGAACTGCTGGCCGCCATGCACGTCGACGTCCAGGCCGCCCGCGGGCTGCTGGACCAGGTCGTCGCCAAGCTGCTGGCCGGCGAGCGGGCCACCCTCGAGATCTCCACCGCGAAGCTGTTCTGCACCGAGGCGTCGGTCCGCTGCGCCGACCGGGCCGTGCAGGTCCACGGCGGCTACGGCTACATCGACGAGTACCCGGTGCAGCGGATGCTGCGCGACGCCCGGGTGACGACCCTGTACGAGGGCACCAGCCAGGTCCAGCACCTGATCATCGGACGGATGCTCACCGGCCACAACGCGTTCTGATCGCCGCGGCGACGCCTCGGTATCTTCGCGGCCCCCTCCGACGAGGACGCCTTCCGTGGCCGGGTTCGACCTGCACACGCACACGATCTTCTCCGACGGCACCACCACGCCGGCGGACAACGTCCGCGACGCGGTGGCGCTCGGACTCGAGGGACTCGGCGTCACCGACCACGACACGACCGCGCCGTTCGAGGCCGCCCGGGCCGCGTGCGAGGGCACCGGCCTGGAACTGGTCCTGGGAACCGAGTTCTCGGCCGAACTCGACGGCTACTCGGTCCACGTCCTCGGGTACTGGATCGATCCGTCGTACCCGCCGCTGGTCGAGGAGCTCGACCGGCTCCGCAACGAGCGTGAGCACCGGGCCCGCGCGATCGTCGACAAGTTCGTCGGGCTGGGCGTCGAGGTGACGTTCTCGCGGGTGCAGGAGCTGGCCGGCGCGGCACCGATCGGACGGCCCCACATCGCCCAGGCCGTGGTGGAGGCCGGCGCCGCGCCCGACACCCGCACCGTCTTCGACACCTGGCTCGCCGACGGCGGTCCCGCCTACGTCGAGAAGCACGCCGTCGCGCCCCGGCGGGCGGTCGAGTTGCTGGTCGCCGCCGGTGGCGTGGCGGTCCTCGCGCACCCCGGCCTCTACGGCACCGCGGGGGAGCCGGGTCGTGGTGGCGACGGTGACGGACGCGCGCTCGGGCCCGGGCTGCCCGCCGAGGCGATCGAGGAGATGGTCGCCGCCGGCCTGGCCGGTATCGAGGCCGACCACCCCGACCACCCCGACGAGCACCGCCGCCGCTACCGCGACCTCGCCGCCGCGCACGGGCTCGAGGTCACCGCCGGATCCGACTACCACGGCGCCGGCAAGGTCAACCCGCTCGGCAGTGCCACCACCCCACGCGAGGTGGTCGAACGCCTCCGCGGCTGGCGACACGCCTGACCGTTCCCCGCGTTCGGAGGCCTCGGCTTTCCTCTGCGCGCTCACCCTGTCAGACTGGTCGCACGGTGGGGGTCGTTCGTCCACTCCTTCGGGACGGGGCGGCCGGTGCCGTCCCCCCGTACGGCCGGCCAGACTGTCCATCGGCCCCCGGCCGAGCATCCGAGAACTGCGGAGGAACCCACGTGGAGCCCCAGGTCCAGAAGGCCCAGAAGATCGTTCCCGTCCCGACGTTGCACTTCGGTGAGGGTGCGTTGGCCGGGCGGGTGGTCCGACTCGACCGCGACGTCGCCACCATCGGTCGCCGCGAGGACAACGCCTACGTGATCCCCGACCCGCGGGTGTCGCGGCTGCACGCCGAGATCCGCAAGGAAGCCAGCGCCGTCATCGTGACCGACCTCGGCTCCAGTGCCGGGACCAAGGTCAACGGCGAGGAGATCCACGGCCCCGCCGTGATCCGCCACGGCGACCGTGTCAGCTTCGGCCCGGTCACCGCCATGTTCGAGGATCCCGCCGCCGCCTCCCAGGCCGAGGACGCCACCATGGTGTTCGAGGTCCCCAAGGTCGAGACCGGCCCGCACCTGTCGCCGCGACAGCAGCAGGTCCTCGAGCTCATGGCCGAGGGCATGACCAACGCCGAGATCGGCGAGCAGCTCGGCGTCACCGAGCGCACCGTCAAGGCCTACGCGCAGGAGCTGTACGACAAGCTCGGTGTCCGCAATCGCGCCGGTGCGGTTGCGGAGGCGGCCAAACTCGGGCTGCTGTAGGTCCGCCGACCGTCCTACATGTCGCCGTGCGACGACGGCGCCGGTCGGCGGGGCGTTGGTGCTCGGCCCCTTCGGGGCCTGCGCTCCGCCAGCCCCGCCGCCCGTCGCCACCGCCGCACGCTCCCCTGAGGGGTCTCGATGGAGCTGTCGCTCGATCTCGGGTTGGCGGTGCAGGGGTTCGTGACGCTGTTGGTGATCATGGATCCGTTGGGGAACGTGCCGGTGTTCCTGGCGCTGACGGCGACGGACACGGCGGCGCGGCGGCGGCGGACGGCGCGACACGCCATGACGGCGGCTGCGGTCATCGTGTACGTGTTCGCCTTCTTCGGGACGCAGATCCTCGGCAGCCTGTCGATCGGTCTGCCGGCGTTGCAGGCCGGTGGCGGGGTGGTGCTGTTCCTGACCGCCCTGGAGATGCTGAAGGGCGACATCCTGGTGCCGAACAAGGCCGAGGGGGTCAACGTGGCGGTGGTCCCGCTGGGCGTGCCGCTGCTGGCAGGACCGGGCGCCATCTCGGCCGCGATGGTGTTCATGTCCGGCCCGTCGACCGGCACGCTCGACGTCGGACGCCAGTTGACGGTCGCGCTCGCGATCGCGGCGGTGCTGGGCGTCGTCTACCTGACCATGCGCTACGCCGAGCTGCTGGAACGGCTGCTCAAGGACAACGGCATCCACCTGGTGACGCGCGTCATGGGCATGCTGCTGATCGCGATCTCGATCGAGCTGGTGGCCACGGCCGTGCAGGCCTATGTCGCCGGCGCCTCCGCGCTGCCCTGACCGGCCCACTGCCGAGCGCAGGGGCTCGTCGGCCGCGTCGGTAGCATCGCGCCGACGACCATCGAAAGCCGTGCCGTGCCTGCGACCGTGTACGCGTTCGCCAACCAGAAGGGGGGCGTGGGCAAGACCACGTCCTGTCTCAACGTCGCCGCCGCCATGGCGGAGCTCGGCCGTGCCGTGCTGGTCGTCGACCTCGACCCCCAGGCGTGCCTGACCTTCTCCCTCGGCTACGACCCCGACACCACCGAGCCGTCCCTCAACGACACCGTGGTCGGTCGGGTCCACCTCGCCGACACCATCGTGCAGCACGGCGAGGTGGACGTCGCACCCGCCAACATCGACCTCGCCGGCGCCGAGGTGACCCTGCTGTCGCGCACCGGCCGCGAATACCTGCTGCGCGGCGAGCTGACCGACCTCCTCGACAGCTACGACGCCGTGTTCATCGACTGCGCCCCCTCGCTCGGGGTCCTGACGATCAACGGTCTCACCGCCGCGGACGAGGTCGTCATCCCGGTCCAGTGCGAGACGCTGTCGCACCGCGGGGTGTCGCAGTTGCTCGACACCATCGGCGACGTCCGCCGCCTGACCAACCGCGGCCTGACCGTGCGTGGGCTGGTCGCCACCATGTTCGACCCGCGGACCCGCCACAGCCGCGAGGTGCTGCGGGACCTGCTGACCCGCTACGAACTGCCGCTGATCGGCCCGCCCGTGCGCAAGTCGGTCCGCTTCGCGGAGTCACCCAGCGAGGGGACCACCATGGTCGGGGCCGGCATGGACGTCCCGGGGGTCGCCGCCTACCGGGCCATCGCACGTGAACTGCTCGGGATCGAGGTCGACGACGACCTGCTCGAAGCCGCCGGCTGGACGCCCGAGCGGCGCGCCGACGTCCTCGGGCTCGACCTGGAGGACCAGGGTGCCTGAGTCGTCGTCGCCGTCGCCGTTCGATCGCGTCCGCAAGCCGGACCCGACCGCACCGCGGGCACGCGACGGCCTCGGCAAGGAGGCGCTGTACAGCACCGCGCCGACGGCCGCGCCGCCGCCACAGATCGAGGTCACCTGCGCCCGGTGCGGCGTGCTGCGTGGGCTCAGCGTCCTGGAGGCGATGCGCCTGCTCAAGCCCCCGGTGCTGTGGGTCCCGCTCCGCAGCCGCCTGTGGAGCCGCTGCCCGACGTGCGGACGCCGGGCCTGGCTGCACTTCGAGCTCGGGCAGGCGCTGCGGGTCCTGCGGCAACAGATCCCCGGCAGCAGCTGAACGCCGCCGGGGGCCTGCCGCGTCAGGGAAGGTGCTCGACCTTCACGCGCCGGGCGAGTTGCGGCTCGCCCTCACCGCGCGCGTCGGCGCCACGCCGGGCGTGCTGCACCCCGGGCACCTCGTCCGACGACGGGCGTTCGCTGCGATCGTCGCGTGACGACCGCTGTCCGCCGGACCGGCCGCCACCCGACTTCCCGCGCGACGAACCACCGGAACGGCCGCCGCCGGAACGCCCACCCCGGCCGCTCTCGGAGCGACCGCCCTCCGAGCGGTTGCTCTCGGAACGACCGCCCTCCGAGCGGCTGCCCTCCGAGCGGCTGCGGTCGGAGCGGCTGCCCTCGGCCCGGTCGCCCTTGGCGCGGTCGCCGTTCGTGCGGTCGCGTTGCGAGCTCCGGTCGCGGGTCGCGCCGCGGTCGGCGCCCTTCGGGTCCTGCTGCGCGCTGCGGGCACGGGCACCCGAGCGGGCCCGCGTCCGGCCGGTGGACGGCGAGGGAGCCGAGTCGTCCGAGGAAGTGGGTTCCGACGCGGTCGACGACGACGTGTCGGAGGTGTCTGCCTCGCTCCGCCCGCGGTCGCGGCTGCTGCCGCCGGCGCTGCCGCGATCGCGGGTGCGCGTGCGGGTGCGTTCCCGGCGGGCCGGGGAGGACGCCGGTGACGAGGTGTCCGCGTCCCGCTCGTCGGCCCGTGGACGGTCATCGCGTGACGCGTCGCGGCGTGCCTCGTCACGCCGTTGTGCGTCGCGGGGTGCCTCGTCGCGGGGTGCCTCGTCGCGGGGTGCCTCGTCGCGGGGTGCCTCGTCGCGGGGTGCCTCGTCGCGGCGTGGTTCGTCGCGGCGGCTGCGGCCACGGGATGCATCGCGGTCCCGTCCGGTGCCTTCGCTGCCGCGCTTGCTCTTCGGACGTCCGTCGGAGTTGCCCTTGCGTGGCGCGGGCCGTCGGTCGTCGCCCCGGCCGCCACCGCTGGACTTCTTCGACAGGTGGTCCCACGGCTTCTCGTCGGGCAGGTCGAACAACTCGGCCAGCAACGGCGAGGTCGAGAAGACCTGGTGGACCTCGGTGTCGGTCGCGCCGACCGCCTTGCGGATCACGTTGAGGCGGTCGGCCTCGTTGAACTCCGCGAAGGTGACGGCCACGCCCTCGTTGCCGGCGCGTGCCGTACGGCCGATGCGGTGCAGGTACATCTTCTGGTCGTCGGGGCAGTCGTAGTTGACGACGTGGGTCACGCCGGTGACGTCGATGCCGCGGGCGGCGACCTCGGTCGCGACCAGCACGTTGGCCTGGCCGGACCGGAACCGGTCGAGGTTCTTCTCACGGGTCTGCTGCCGCAGGTCACCGTGGATGGCGATCGCGGGGATCTGCAGTTCCTCGAGGTCGTTCACGAGCCGGTCGGCCATGTGCTTGGTCCGGACGAACACGTAGCAGCCGCCGCGTCCGGGCGACTGCAGGATCCGGGCCAGCACGCGCGGCTTGTCCATGCGGTGGACGCTGAAGAAGTGCTGCGCCACGTTCGGCGCGGTCTCGTGTTCCTCGGTGTCGGCACGGGTGAACGTCGGGTGGTGCAGGTAGCGGCGCGCCATCTTGACGATGACGGTCGGCATCGTGGCCGAGAACAGCATGGTGTGCCGGCCCTCGGCGGGGCAGGCCTCGATCAGCCGCTCGACGTCGGGCAGGAAGCCCATGTCGAGCATCTCGTCGGCCTCGTCGAGGACGAGCACCTTGACGTTGGACAGGTCGAGGTTGCCGCGCTTCAGGTGGTCGAGCAGGCGACCCGGCGTGCCGACGACGACGTGGACGCCGGACTGCAGGGCCGCGATCTGCTCGTCGAACCCGACGCCGCCGTACACGCTGATCGTGGTCAGCCCGCGCTTCTCGCCGATGGTGAGGTCGGAGTGCACCTGCACGCACAACTCGCGCGTGGGCACGATCACCAGTGCCTGCGTCGCGGCGAGGTCGGGGTCGATCTGCTGCAGCAGCGGCAGCCCGAACCCGAGCGTCTTGCCGGTGCCGGTGCGCGCCTGGGCGATCAGGTCGTTGCGACCGAGCGCCAGGGGGAGCGTGAGTTCCTGGATGGGGAACGGATGGATGATGCCTTGCGCCTCGAGCGCGTCGCACAGGGCGGCGTCGACACCGAGGTCGCGGAACGTCTTCGTCACGTGGGTCTCTCGTCCGGGCGATCCCGGCGCGTGGGCCTCACGTTCACCTGCGGATCGCATCTCGATCCGGCGGGACGTCGGCGTCCGCGACCGGGGGTGGCCCGCGCCGGGATCAGTCCCGGACCGCACGGTCGACACCGCCCCACCCTGGATCGGCAGCGATCGTCGCGATCGGCGTGACCGCGTCGGCGACGACCAGGGGGCACAGGCGGCCGTTGCAGGGCCTCCCGGAGGCTAGCGCACGACAGCCCGGTCGGACGGGCACGCGGCTGCGGCGCCGGGTCGCACTAGCGTCGAGGTGAACCGAGTCCCGAGGACGGCAGACGTGAGCGAGCACCTGGCGCGGGCCGGCGACCTGGTCGGCCGCTACCTCGACCACGTGCGCGACCACGCGCCGGTCGAGGCGACCCGGCTGGGCATCCGCGACCGCGACAGCGAACTGCCCGACCTCGGGGTCGCGGCGCTCGCGCAACGCAGCCGGGACCTCGCCGTCCTGGCCGCCGAGGTGCGCGTCGCCGTCGCCGATGTGCCGGTCGACGCCGGAGGCGACGTGCGCGAGGCACGCGGCGACCTGCGCCTGCTCGCCGACGAACTGGAGTACCGCCAGTTCCTGCACGACGTGCGGCCGCGCTACGTGCTCGACCCGCTGGCGGCGCTCGAGACCGTCTCCGCGGGCATCCACGAGCACCTGCGCCGGGTCGACCTGCCGGTGACCGAGCAACGTCGCCGACTCGGCGCGGCCGTCTCCCGGGCTCGCCGCGTCCCGGTGCTGATCGAGCAGGCCGGCACCCTGCTGCGGTCGTCACCGGCACCGCACCTCGACGTGGCGCTGCAGCGCCTGCCCGGCCTGATCAAGCTGGTGCGCGACGAACTGCCGCGCCGGGCCGAACAGGTCGGCGGGGACGTCACCCATGCCCGGGACGCCGGCGAGGTCGCGGCCGAGGGGCTCGAGGCCTACGCCGCCCTCCTGGACGAGATGCACGACGAGCCGCCGGCGCCGTGGCGGCTGGGCCCCGAGCAGCACGAGGTCACGCTCCGCGCGGCGCTCGGCACCGCGATGCCGCCGCAGGAGATCGAACGCCGGGCACGGCAGTGGCTCGAGGAGATCTGCGCCGAGCTGTCCGAGCTGGCCTCGGCCTCGTGGGAGCGTCGGTTCCCCGGCGAGCGGCGCCCGGCCGACGTCGACGAGCGCATCCGACGGGTGCTGGGTCAGGTCGCCGACCGCTCCGTGCACCGCCGCGACCTGGTGCCCGAGGCACGCCGCGCCGTCGACGAGGCCCGCGCGTTCGCGCTGGCGTCGGGGCTGACCGACGTCCCGCCGGCCGACCGCCTCACGGTCGCCGAGGTCCCCGAGTACCTGCGCGGGATCGCGGTCGCGTTCATCACCCAGGCACCGCCGCTGGAACCGGACACGGGCTGCACCTACTACCTCTCGCCGGTGCCCGAGACCTGGGACGACGACCTGGCCGAGTCGTTCCTGCGCGAGTACAACCCCGCCCAACTGCGGTCCCTCGCGATCCACGAGGGCTATCCCGGCCACTTCGTGCAGCTCGAGCACGCGTCGCAGCATCCGCGCGTCGCCCGCCGCCTGCTCGGCCGGCCCGCGTTCGCCGAGGGGTGGGCGGTCTACATCGAGCGCGAAGCGGTCGCGGCCGGCTTCGGGGACGGCGACACCTCGGCCGTCGACGGCGAGGACTACCGGCTGACGCAGCGCAAGCTCGAGCTGCGGATCGCCTCGAACGCGCTGCTCGACGTCGGGTTGCACGCGGGTGACCTCACCGACGCGGCGGCACTGGAGTTGCTGACCGACACCGCGTTCCAGGAGCGTGCCGAGGCCGAGGGCAAGCTCGTGCGCGCCAAGGTCACCTCCGGGCAGCTGTGCTCGTACTTCGTCGGCGGGGAGGAGCTCGGCGACCTGCGGCGCGAGTTCGAGGCGGCGGCGACCGGCACCTTCGACGTCCGCGCCTTCCACCAGGGTGTGCTCTCGCACGGCACGCCGACCGTGGACGTCGTGCGGGAGGCCCTGCGCGACGGGGCGCCGCCGCGCCGCCCGTTCGGAACCGACGCTTGACCACGAGCCTCTCCGACCGCGGGGCGCCGTCACCGGTCGACTACGGTCCGGGCGATTTCGACGTGCGTCCCAGGAGCGACCGTGGCCTTCGATCTCGCGTTGACCGAGGAACAGCAGCAGGCCCGTGCCTGGGCCCACGACTTCGCCCGCAAGGAGATGCGCGAGCGCGAGGTCGACGGCGTCCCCGTCCACCGCCACTACGACGAGGTCGAGGAGTTCCCCTGGCCGGTGGTGCAGAAAGCGGCCCAGATCGGGCTGTACGGGCTCGACTACTACTCGATGGTGGGGCAGGATCCGACCGGTCTGACCTCGGCACTCGTCCTCGAGGAGACGTTCTGGGGCTGCGCGGGCATCGGGCTGGCGATCTTCGGCTCCGGGCTCGCGCTGGCCGGTCTCGTCACCACCGGCACCGGCGAGCAGATCGGGACCTGGGCGCCGCGCATCTTCGGCACCCCCGACGACGTCAAGGTAGGCGCCTACGCGGTGTCGGAACCCGGTGCCGGCTCCGACGTGTCGAAGATCCGCACCCGTGCCACCCGGGTCCAGGGCGGCTGGCTGCTCGACGGCGAGAAGATCTGGATCACCAACGGCGGCATCGCCGACGTCCACGTCGTGGTGGCCACCGTCGACCCCGAGCTCGGTCACCGCGGCCAGGCGTCGTTCATCGTCACCGGCGACGCGGACGGTTTCACGCAGACCAAGAAGACCAAGAAGCTCGGGATCCGCGCCTCGCACACCGCGGAGCTGGCGCTGACGGACTGCTTCGTGCCCGACGACCAGCTCCTCGGCGGTCAGGACAAGCTCGACGCCAAGCTCGAACGCGCCCGCAACCCCGACCGGCAGAGCCGCTCCGGCGCCCTGTCGACCTTCGAGGCGACGCGACCGATCGTGGGGATCCAGGCCGTCGGCGTCGCCCGCGCCGCCTATGACGCGTCGGTGACCTACGCGCAACAGCGCGAGACCTTCGGCGTGCCGATCATCCGCCACCAGGCGATCGCCTTCAAGCTCGCCGACATGGCCACCGACATCGACGCCGCCCGCCTGCTGTGCTGGCGCGGGATCAACATGGGCACGACCCAGACGCCGTTCCGCAACGGCGAGGGGTCCATGGCCAAGCTGCATGCCGGCCGGGTCGCCGTGCGTGTCACCGACGAGGCGATCCAGATCCACGGCGGGTTCGGCTACAGCCGCGAGTTCGACGTCGAGAAGTTCCACCGCGACGCGAAGATCTACGAGATCTTCGAGGGCACCAAGGAGATCCAGCAGCTGGTGATCTCGCGCGCGATCACCCGCAACGCGTGACGGTCAGCTGGCCCGGGGCCGGGGGCGGGTCAGCACCTCGCGGCCGTCCGAGGCCAGCCGCACCGCCTGCGACGGGGTCAGCTCGACCGGCGGGCTCGGCGCCACCAGGTGTTCGGCGTGCACCCGGGTCGGCAGGGCCGGCGGTGCCACCGGCGGGACGAATGCGGCCGGCGTTTCGAGCTGCGGTGACTCGACCTGCGGTGTCGCCACGGCGGGCTGCTCGAAGGCCGGCTGCGCGACGACGGACTGCGCGACGACGGACTGCTGCCGTGTCGGCGGTTCGAGGGCCGGCTGGTCGGCGGCCGGTGGGGCGCCGGGTGGTGGCACCGTCGGCGCTGGGCTCGCCGTGCCGGTGACCTCGGGTCGTGGCAACTCGACGGTCGGCGAGGCGTCGTCGGGCGCCTGCGCTTGGGCCGGGAACAGCGGCTCCGGTGCGACGAGCGCCTCGTCGGCGGGCGCGGGCGCTTCGGGCGAAGGCGTGGGTTCGCCCAGAAACGCGGAATCCGGCGCGAAATGGGCCGTGAACAACAGCCGGGAGCTAGACTCGTGCGGCGTGGGGGGCGTTGCTGGGCCGGCCAGGCGGGATCGCCGCTTCCGGCCCACACGACGCTGGTGTGACGGGCGAGGCCGTGGTGTTCGGATCGCTCGGGGCACGGGAACTCCAGTGGGGCACAGCAGGGACCGCGAGTCACCATCCCTCATCGGATGGTCTCGGCAGCAGTGGCGGAAACGTGGAGCAGATGAGCGAGACGCGCACACCCGCGGACACGGGGGCGATCACGCGGGCGATCGCGTCGGTGCCGGGCGTGCTCAAGGCCCGGGTCGTGATCTCCGAGACGACCGGTCGCGCCCGTCTCGTCATCCGTGTCGCCCCCGGCGAGGACCACGAGGCGGTGTCCTGGGCGGTCGCGGCGACGCTGCGTGAACGCTTCGGGATCGCGCTCGACCCCGCCGAGATCCGTGCCCGTGACCTCGACGACACCGCTGAGGGTGGCGGGATCGACCTGTCGGGTGGGGCCGAGACGACGGAGGTCGACGAGCCGACCGCGGCCCGCGACGAAGCGGGCGCACCGGCTCCGGAGCCCGGGCCCGATCCCGCGCCGGAGCCCGATCCCGCGCCGGAGCCCGAGCCCGATCCCATCCAGGTGCTCGAGGACGTCATCGCGGCGCGCGCAGCCGCAGCGGCCGACGCACCCGAGGCGGCGACGCTCGCGCCCGTGACGACGCTGCACCGTGAGCGCTTCCGGGCCGCGATCGGCGACCTCGCCACCCGGCAGGGCAACGCCGCGCTGTCGGTGACGGCGACGCTGGAGCACAACGGCCGCCGCGCCCAGGCCGCCGTCGAGACGCTCGCGACGGGCCGGGGCAAGTGGCGGGCCGTCGCGGAGGCGACGGTCGGCGCACTGCACGATCTGACCGGCGGGCGCCTGCGGGCCGAGGTCGAGCGGGTGACGGTCACGTCGGGTGATCCGGCCGCGGCGGCCAGCGTCGTCCTGATCGTGCTGTCCGACCGGGGCGAGGAGACGCTGCTCGGCGCCTCGCTCGTGCGCGACGACCCCGAGCGTGCGGTGATGCGTGCGACGCTCGACGCCCTCAACCGGCGCGTCGAGCCCTGGCTGCGCGCCGCCGAGGCCGGCTGACGTCTGCGCTCAACCCGCCCCGGGCACGGGCAGGGGCTCGTCGCGTGCCAGGGCGGCGTCCTGCGCGCGGCGCTCGCCGGGTGCCTCGAGCAGGTCGAGTCCCTCGGCGGCGAACCGCTGGGCGACCGCGACCGCGCGTCCGTCGCCGTGGACGTCGAGGTCGTGCTGCGCCTGCGCCGCCAGCAGGGCCGCCTGCAGGGAGCGTCCGAGCGTCATCGCGAGGCGCCGGGCTCCGTGCTGGAGGGCGGCCTGCCCGGCGTCGGCGGCCTGGGTGACCCACATCGTGGCGTGGTCGGCGGCGTCGAGGGCCAGCTCGGCGACCGTCGCCGTCGCGGGGGAGGTGGCCGCCGCGGCCGCGCGACGCACCTCCTCGACGTAGGCGGCCAGGAGGTCGCCGTCGGCCAGTGCGCGCAGCACGTCCAGGGCGAGGACATTGGTCGTCCCCTCCCAGATCGGCAGCACCTGCGCGTCGCGCAGGAGCTGGGGCAGGTGGGTGTCCTCGATGTAGCCGGCGCCGCCGAACGCCTCCAGGGCCTCGGACGCGCCCGCCACCGCCTGCTTTCCGGTCGTCAGCTTGGTGATCGGCAGCAGCAGGCGCAGCACCTGCTGCTCGCGCTCGGTCGCGACGCCGGCCTCGTCACGTCCCAGCAGTTCCACGGCCCGGAACGCGAGCTGCAACGACGCCTCGTGCTGCACCCGCAGCCAGGCCAGCGTCGCCTGGTGCAGCGGCTGGTCGACGAGCGCGCCCTGGAACGCCTCGCGGCGGCGGGCGTAGTCGCGCGCCAGCGCGAGGCCACGCCGCAGACCGGAGGCCGCGGTGACGGCGTTCCACAGCCGGGTGACCGTCAGCATCGGCGTGATGTTGCGGGTGCCGTCCGCGGGCGGACCGACCAGGTGCGCCAGCGTCCCGTCCAGGGCGAGTTCGGCCGTGGGCATCTGCCGGGTGCCGAGCTTCGACTTCAGCCGCAGGACCCGCAGGTCGTTGAGGCGTCCGCCGTCGTCGCGCACCTCGACGTAGAACATGGCCAGGCCGCGACCGCCCGGGCCGTTGCCCTCGGGGCGGGCCAGCGTCAGCGCCATGTCGGCGGTGACGGCCGAGGTGAACCACTTCGTGCCCGTCAGCCGCCACAGCGGCCCCTCGGCGCGGGCGACGGTCTCCGAGCGGCCGACGTCGGAGCCGCCCGCGCGCTCGGTCATCCACTGCCCGGAGGTCCAGGCGGTGGCGGGGTCACGGCTGGTGAGCCGCGGGACGGCGCGCTCGACGAGGTCGCGCTCCCCGTGGACGAGCAGGGTCTTGGCGGCGCCGTCGGTCATCGCCAGCGGGCAGCTGTAGAGCGCGCTCGAGGGCGCGAACAGGTACGCGAGCGCGAACTGGTGCACCCGCGAGTACGCGCCGTTGGCACGCTCGTAGCCGGTGGCCACGACGCCGTGCTCGTGCGCGACGGCGGCGATGCGGCGCCAGTAGGGCGAGGTCTCGACCTCGTCGACGCGGTTGCCCCACGCGTCGAAGCCCCTCAGGCGCGGCTCCTCCGACGGCTGGTCCATCGCGTCCGACCAGGTCTTGAGGTCGGTGGCGGCGAGGTGCCCCATCTCGGCCAGCGACGGCACGACCGCCTCGTGGACGTCGGCGGGGAGGACGCGCTCGAGATAGCGCTGCAGGGCGAGGTCCTCGGCCCACTCGTCGTGCAGCCGCGGGGGGTCCTGGAAGAACCCGGTCTCCTCGACGGTGCCCATGCCCGCTCCTCGCCTCCGGGAACGATCGGCCTCGGAACGTTCCCCCGTCGGGACCGTACCCGCCCCGTCAGGCGTAGAGGACCACCGCGGCGGCCGTGGCGAGGTTGAGGCTCGACACGCCGGTGCGCATCGGAATGCGGACGACGAGGTCGGCCCGCTCCCGCAGCCGGGCGCCGAGCCCACCGCGTTCGGTCCCGAGCAGCACCGCCGCATCGGGCGGCAGGGCGCCGGGCCGCAGGTCCTCGCCGTCGGGGTCGAGGGCCACCAGCGGCCGACCGAGGTCGGGCAGCACCTCGACGCGGCCGCAGGCGCCCAGGGCGAACTGCAGGCCGGCACCGGCGCGCACCGCCGTCGGATGCCAGGGATCGGCGTCGCCGACCACCACCACGCCGGCCGCATCGGCGGCCGCCGCGACGCGCACCACGGCCCCGAGATTGCCGAGGTGGCGCGGGTGTTCGAGCACGACCACGCGGCCGGGCGCGTCGGTGCCGGGCACCGCCGGCACCGTCGGTCGGCGCGCGACGGCCAGCGACGGCGACGGCAGCTCGCGGCCGACCACGCTCCGCCAGGTGTCGTCGTCGACGGCGACCACGGGCACCGGCAGCTCGACGTCGGGGGCCAGCTCCTGCAGCAGCCGCCGCAGGGTCGCGACGTCGGGGCTCAGGACCACCTCGACGTCGGCGCCGAACCGCACCGCGTGCTTGAGCGCGTGCACCCCCTCCAACCTCACCCGGGTGGCATCACGTCGCGAGGAGCGTGCCAGCTCCACGGCGTACGCTGGATCCATGCCGCTGCTCCTCGTGCTCGCCTTCGTCGTCGTCCCGCTCGTCGAGCTGACCGTCATCCTCCAGGTCGGTCAGCTCATCGGGACCGCACCGACCGTGGTGCTGCTGGTGCTCGACAGCCTCCTCGGGGCCTGGCTGCTGAAGCGGGAGGGCCGCCGCGCGTGGCAGCAGTTCCGCGCCGCCCTCGACCAGTTGCGCTGGCCCGGCGACGAGGTCGCGCAGGGCGCGCTGATCCTCGTCGGGGGGACGTTGCTGCTGGCTCCCGGGTTCGTCACCGACGTCGTCGGCTTCCTGCTGCTGCTCCCGCCGAGCCGCCGCATCCTGGCACGCCAGCTCCGTCGCCGCCTCAACCCGCTGGGCACGGACGCCGGCCGCAGCGACCGCGCCGGCCGCAGCGACCGCGCCGGTCGCGGCGGCCGCGGCGGTCGTCGGCGCGATCCCGACGCGAAGCAGGTCCTCGACGTCGAGGTGGTCGAGATCCAACGCGACGAGCCCGGCCCCGACCGGCGCGACCTTCCGCCCTCGCCGCCCGCCGGCTGACGACGAGGCCGGGTGGGACCTCGGCGACCGGCGCCTCTTCGGTTGCCGGATCGACCGGCGGCCTCGCTAGCGTCTTGCCACCGGTGGTCGCGGAGGGCGGCCGGGAGCCCGGTGAGCGCGACGCACGAAAGAGGTGTCATGGAGGCGATCCGCCAGGCGATTGTGGACCACGCTCCGGGCGAGGAGCTCGCACGCATCCCGCTGCCCGAGACGATGCGGGCCGCGGTGGTACGCAAGTCGGAGATCGAGCTGTTCGCCGGTCTGCCGACGCAGGACAAGGACCCGCGCAAGTCACTGCACATCGACGAGGTCCCGATCCCGCCGCTCGGCCCGAACGAGGTCCTGATCGCGCCGATGGCCTCGGCGCTCAACTACAACACGGTCTGGACCTCGATCTTCGAGCCGGTGTCGACCTTCGGCTTCCTCGCCAAGCTCGGTCGGGAAGGCGAACTCGGCGCCCGGCACGACCTCGACTACCACGTCGTCGGCTCCGACGCGGCCGGCGTCGTGCTGCGCACCGGGCCCGGCGTCACCCAGTGGCGGCCCGGCGACCGCGTCACCGTGCACTGCAACTCGGTCGACCTCGAGGGTCCCGAGGGGCACGAGGACTCGATGCTGGACGCCAGCCAGCGCATCTGGGGCTTCGAGACCAACTTCGGGTCCCTGGCCGACGTCTCGCTGGTGAAGGCCAACCAGCTCATGCCGATGCCGACCCACCTCAGCTGGGAGGAGGCGGCATCGCTGGGGCTGGTCCTGGCCACCAGCTACCGGATGCTCGTCGGGGAGAACGCCGCCCGGATGAAGCAGGGCGACGTCGTGCTCATCTGGGGCGCGACCGGCGGGATCGGCGGATTCGCGACCCAGCTGGTGCTCAACGGCGGCGGCATCCCGGTGTGCGTGGTCTCGAGCGAGGAGAAGGCGCAGGTCCTGCGCGCCATCGGGGCCGAGCACGTCATCGACCGCAAGGCCGAGGGCTACCGGTTCACCGACGACGACGGCCGACCCGACTACGCCGAGATGCGGCGCTTCGGCAAGAAGATCCGCGAGCTGGTCGGCCGCGATCCCGACATCGTGTTCGAGCACCCCGGTCGCACGACGTTCGGCGCGTCGGTGTTCGTGGCCCGGCGCGGCGGGACCATCGTGACCTGCGCGTCCACCTCCGGCTACCTGCACGAGTACGACAACCGCTACCTGTGGATGCATCTCAAGCGGATCCTGGGGTCCCACTTCGCCAACTACCACGAGGCGTGGCAGGCGAACCGACTGGTCGACCTCGGCATGATCCACCCGATCCTGTCGAAGACCTACCCCCTCGAGCAGGCGGCCCAGGGCGCCTACGAGATGCACCACAACCTGCACGCCGGCAAGATCGGGGTGTTGGTCGGCGCCCCGGAGGAGGGGCTCGGCGTGCTCGACCACGCCAAGCGCGAGCGCCACGCCGAGCGGATCGCGGCGTTCCGCGCGTTCGAGTAGCGCCCGGCCCCCGGTGGTGCTGGCCAGGTGGTGCTGGCACCACCGGGGAGTCGGCTGAACGGCGGGGCGACAGGGTCGGCCCCCTCGTTTAGGGTTCGGAGAGCATCGAAGCGGTGGAACGCTTCCGTGGGGCTCGGGGGACGGGGTGATGTCCGAACACAGGTCGCATCGTGTGATGAGGCGGCGGGGCCGGGTCGGCCAGCCCCGGGTGTTCGCGACCCTCACGGCGATCGTCGGGAACCGGCGACGCGGCCGCTGGCCGTCGACGGGCGAGGACCGCGCCGTCGCCACCAGCACCGCAGCCGCCATCGACGCGCTGGATCGCCTGCAGCACCTGCGCGTGGAGCTCGGGGCGCCGTGGCCACAGCTGGTGGTCGGGCCGGCGGGGGTCAGCATCGTCGACGTCCACGCCCACCGCGGCCCGGTGCGCCTGACCAACAGCGGTCTGCACGGCGAGAGCGGCCTGTTCTGCGGCCCCTGCGAGGACGCCCGCCGGGTGGCGCGGGCGGCTCGTCGTCTCCTCTGGGACGTCGAGGGTGGCGGGGACGTTCCCGTCCGCGTGCTCGCCGTGGTGCCGCCCGGGACGCGGGTGGCGCGTGACCCGGGAGTGGGCGACCTCGTCGACGCCGTCCCGGCCGACCGTCTCGCCGACCGGCTCGTCCGCGGCCCGGTGCTGCCCATGGCGCTGGTGGACCGCGCCTTCACCCGCCTGTCGGTGCTGTCGGGCACCGCCGCCGTGCCGGCCCCCTGAGCGCCGGGTTTCAGCAGGCCGCGGCGAAGAACTCCATCGGCAGGGGACTGAGACAACTGGGCCACCAGTGCAGGGCGAGGAACAACGGGACGATCGCCCACGCCCGGTCGCGGGTCTCGAGCAGCACGGCGGCCACGACCGCGGTTCCGCCGGCCAGGGCCGCGGCGTAGAGGCCACTGAGCAGGTCGCCGCGGAACAGGCCGCCGAAGGCGAACACGTGCGCGGCGGCCAGCACGGCCACGGGTGTCAGCACCGCCGCCCGCGGCGCCGTGCGTCGCGACGCGACGACCCGGTCGGCGACCAGCACCAGGACGGCCAGCCCCGCGACCTGCAGCAGCGTGGGCAGCAGTTGGGCGGCACCGATCGCACGCAGCAGTCCCAGCACCAGGGCGATGCCACACGCACCGATGCCGAACGTGCGCAGCAGCTCGGTGAGCGGCACGTCGGGGGAGCGGAAGGCGTCGCGGCCGCGCGTCGCCAGGAAACCCGTGAGCAGCAGGGCCCCGGCGGCGGTCACGGCGAACGACAGCAGGCCCAGCAGCAGCGCGCCGACCGGCCCGACGCCGACGAAGCCGGCACCGCCGACCCGACCCAGCAGGGCCGTGTCGGACGCACCGACGGCGACGAACTGGCGCAGCACCCCCAGCAGCGCCACCGGGACCACGAGCACCAGGCCGGCGCGCCAGCCGCTGCGCGGCGCGTCGAGACCGAAGGCGCCCAGCCGGTCGCCGCGGTAGCGGGCGAGCAGCACGGGCACCAACCCCGTCAGGACGAAGATCCACAACAGGTCGAGCACGATCGCGGCGATCCCGCGCCGCGGCAGCAGCGGCAACGCCGACAGCAGGCCGATCACGATGCCTCCGAAGAGGGTGGTCGCGCCGGCCAGGATGACGTCGCTTCGGGCGTCCTCGCGGCTCATGTACACGGTGCCGGACGCTAGCAGGCGGGCGGGGTGCGGCTGCCCGGCTTGGGCGGTGCGACTGCCCGGCCGCGGGCGGTGCGACTGCCCGGCCGCGGGCGGTGCGACTGCCCGGCCCTGGGTAGGCTGCCGGCTCGCCGGCCGGCACGCCGGCCCGGCCGCCGACCGCTGCGGCCGCCAGCTGCGGTGGGGGATGTTCGTGCTCGAGGCCTCGATGGTGGTCATCGGCGACGAGATCCTGGGCGGCCACGTGATCGACGCCAACTCCGGGTGGTTCGCGTCCCGCCTGACGGCACACGGGGTGACGCTCAGCCGCGTGCAGGTCGTCCCCGACGAACACGACGCGATCGACGAGGCGCTGGTCGCCGAACTCGCCCGCGCGCGCCCGCGTCTGATCGTGACCTCCGGCGGCATCGGCTCGACCCCCGACGACATCACCTACGAGGCCGTTGCCGACAGCCTCGGCCGCGACCTCGTCGTCGACCCGGTGATCGCGCAGCGCCTCGACGGTGCCCTCGACTGGACCCGGCAACAGGGCGTCGAGGTCACCGACGCCTTCGCCGAGCACTTCCACCGGATGGCCCGCGTCCCGGAGGGCGCACGCCTGCTGCGCCGCAGCTCGGGCTGGGTCCCCGGCATCGCCGTCGACGTCGACGGCGGGTGCACGCAGCCCGGCGGCGCCACGATCGCGATCCTGCCGGGTGTGCCCGCGGAGTTCCGCGCCATCGTCACCGAGGCGCTCGAGCCCGACGTGCTCGCCGGCCGCAACCCGTTGCCCACCATCGTCGAGATCGAGCACCCCTTCCCCGAGTCGAGCCTCAACGTGCTGTTCGCGGCGCTCGTCGAGCGGTTCCCGCAGGTCCGGCTCGGCAGCTACCCGGGGCAGCGGATGCTGATCCGGCTCCAGGGCACCGACGCCGACGTCCGTGCCGCCGAGGCGTTCGTCCGGGCCGGCATCGACGACCTGCACCGATCACCGGGCGGCGCCCGGCTCGCGGCTTCCTGGGCCGCCCGCCGCTCGAAGGAGGACTCGTGAACCGCCGCATCCTGTTCGTCCACGCCCATCCCGACGACGAGTCGTCGAAGGGCGCCGCCACTGCCGCGCGCTACGTCGACGAGGGCGCCGAGGTCGTGCTCGTCACCCTGACCGGCGGTGAGGCCGGCGAGGTCCTCAACCCCAGCGCCGCCGCCGTCGCGCCCGAGGACATGGGCGCGACCCGTGCGCGTGAGTTGGCGGCCGCCGTCGCCGCGATCGGGTTCACCCGCACGTACGGGCTCGGCTACCGCGACTCGGGTTACCACGAGAACCCCGAGGACGTCCCCGAGGGCTCGTTCGCCCGCACGCCCCTGGACGAGCCGGCCCGCCGGCTGGCCGCGATCGTGCGCCACGAGCGTCCGCAGGTGGTGGTGACCTACCCCGAGGACGGCGGCTATCCGCACCCGGACCACATCATGTGCCACGCGGTCACCATGCGCGCCCTCGAGCTGGCCGAGGACCCCGCCGCCGACCTCGACGAGGACACGCCGGGCGCCGACGCCGCGCCCTGGCGGGTCGCGAAGGTCTACGCCAGCGGGGTCTTCCCGGCCCGCCGGGTGACCGCCCTGCACGAGGCGATGCTGGCGCACACCGGCGAGAGCCCGTTCGCCGAATGGCTCGAGAAGCGCTCCGACCGGCTCGCCGGCCCCGACCCCGACGCGCTGGTGGAATGCGGCGACTGGTTCGAGCGTCGCGACGCGGCCCTGCTGGCCCACGTGACCCAGATCGATCCGGACGGGTTCTGGTTCGGGGTCCCCCGCGACCTCGAACGCGAGGTGTTTCCCTACGAGGGCTTCCACGTGCTCCGCAGCGATGTCGAGGTCGTGCGTCCCGAGGCGGACCTGTTCGCCGGCATCGAGGACGACGACGGCCGGGCGGCCCCCGACCTCGGGCACGTGACCGAGCGCGCGGGCTGATCCGCACGGGCGGTCGCCCTGACGTCGTTTCGCGCGACGTCGTTTCGGCCGGCGTCGTCAGGCAGCGTCGTCAGGCGGCGACGTCGGGCCGGGGCAGCTCGGTGGCGAGGTAGAACAGGCAGTCCTTGCGGGCCGCCTCGACCGTCCGGGTCATCATCACCGGCGTCACCGGGGCCGTCACCACGACCGCACCGTCGACGACGTCGAAGTGCTCGGCGGTGACGTCGCGGCCGTCGGCGGCGCTCGCCCGGACCGGCAGCGTGCTACCCGGGTGGACGCGCCCGAGCACGTGCCCGGCCGGTACCTCGACGAAGTTGTGCACGTCGGCGTCGGCGGCGAGGACCAGGTCGGTTTCGCCGTCGAGGCTGCCGCCGAACCGGAACCGCACCTCGGGCCGCACCGTCACCTTGCGCAGCCCGCCCAGCAGGTCGAAGTCGCGGACGATGCGGTCGTGCTCGAGCGGCGGCGCGCCGAGGTAGCGGCGCAGCGCGTCGACGGCGAACGCGAGCGACTCCGGCCGCCCCGGGAGGCCGCACTCGACGGCGATCGCGGCGCAGGAGGCGTGCAGCGCCTCCATGAGCGTGTTCGCCTGCAGGTCCCAGCGCAGCAACGTCGTGGTGAACAGTGTCGCCAGGTTGACCACCTGGGCCTCGGGCCGGGTCACGATCGCGTAGAACGGGTTGTCGCCGGTGTTGTTGTGCACGTCGACGAGCGACTCGAGCCCTGCGGCCCGCAACTCCTCGAGGATGCCGTCCGCGGCGCGACGCTGGGCCGTCGTCGGCTCGTGCAGCCCCCAGACGCGGTTGAAGTCCTCCTGGTCGTCGAGGTAGCGGTGGGCGAAACCGGGCCCGTGCAGGGCCGCCTCGACGTTGCCGACCACGAGGTAGAGGTCGAACGGGTACCGGCGCCGCGGGTCGCGGGCCCGCAACACCCGCAGCATCGCCTGCAGGCCCGTCGACTCGTCGCCGTGCAGCAGGGTCACGACCGCGCGCGGTGCCTGTTGGCCCGTCCCGGGGATGCGGATCAGCGTCGGGCGGCCGAGGGCGCGCAGGAACGCGCGGTCCCCGAGCGCGAGCAGGTCGCGGGGGAGTCCGTCGGGAAAGCGGCGATGGGGGGTGTCCACGGGCAGGCAGGATAGGAACTCGGGCGCCCGGCAACCGACGGTGCGCGGTCGGGTGGCCGCCGCTCGCGCGCAGCGGCATGCTCGAACCGCCTCCACGGACAACCGCCGAGCCGTCGCCGCCGAACCAAGGGCACGACCCCTGGGCCGACACCACCGCGCCTGTCCGGCGCCCGCCGAGCCAGGAACATGACCGCCGACACCACCGCGCCCGTCCGGCGACCGCCGGATCACCCCGCTCCCGCACCCCGGTGGCTGGGGGCGGTCAGCGGCGCGCTGGCGGCGACGGCGGCGCTCGGCGCGGGGGAGCTGACCGCGGCACTGTCGTCGCGCTGGCCGTCGCCGGTGGTGGCGATCGCCGACCGTGTCGTGGTGTTGTCGCCGACGCCGGTGACCGCGTGGGCGATCCGCACGTTCGGCACGCTCGACAAGCCGCTGCTCGTCGGCGCCATCGTGGTGGTGTTGGCGGCCGCGGCCGCGGGGCTCGGCATGCGGGCGCGGCGGCGTCCACTGCTGGCCGCCGCCGGCGTCGCGGGGCTGGGTGGCGTGGCGGTGCTCGCCGGCCTGCTCGCGCCCGAGGTCGGGCCGTCGGCGGCCCTGCCCGGGGTCGTCGCGACCGTCGTCGGCGTCCTCGCCCTGCTCACGCTGGCGGCCGGGCTCGCCCGCTACCGGCCTCCGCTCGACGAGCGCCCGGGTCCGGCGGCCGATCGCGAGGAGGCGGCCGATCGCGGCGCGGCGGACGGCGGGCGTCGCCGGTTCCTGCTGCTGGCCGCGACCGTCGGCGCCGGTGCCGTGGCGATGGGCACCGCCTCGCGGTTCCTGCTCGCACGCTTCGAGGTCGATGCCGCCCGTGAGGCGCTTGCCCTGCCCCGGCCCACCGAGCGCCGTGACCTGCCTGCGCCGGCGGACGCGTCCCTCGACGTCGACGGGCTCAGCCCGCTGTTCACGCCGAACGACGCGTTCTACCGCATCGACACCGCCTTCTCGGTCCCGCGGATCGACCCCCGGACCCACCAGCTGCGCGTCACCGGCATGGTCGATCGACCGCTCACGGTCGACTACCAGGACCTGCTCGCGCGCGACCTCATCGAGCTGCCGATCACGCTGTCCTGCGTCAGCAACGAGATCGGCGGCGACCTGGTCGGCAACGCTGTCTGGCTCGGCTTTCCCCTACGCGACCTCCTCGACGAAGCCGGCGTCTCGGCGGACGCGGACCAGGTCGTCGGCCGCGCCGTCGACGGCTTCACGGCCGGGTTCCCGGTCGCCGCCGCCTACGACCGCGACGCCCTCGTCGTCGTCGGCATGAACGGCGCCCCCCTGCCACCCGAGCACGGCTTCCCGCTGCGCCTCGTCACCCCCGGGCTGTACGGCTACGTCAGCGCCACCAAGTGGCTGGCCGAGATCGAGCTGACCCGCTTCGACCGGTTCGACGCCTACTGGATCCCCCGCGGCTGGGCCGCGGAGGGGCCGGTGAAGACGATGTCGAGGATCGACGTGCCGGCAGGGCTCGACGAGCTGCGGCCGGGCACCGTCGCGGTCGCGGGCGTCGCCTGGGCCCCGACCCGGGGCGTCGAGCGGGTCGAGGTGCAGATCGACGACGGGCCGTGGCAGCCGGCCGAGCTCGCCGCCCCGGTCAACGACCTCACCTGGCGCCAGTGGGTGCTGCGGTGGGACGCCACGCCGGGGCGGCACCGCATCCGCTGTCGCGCCACCGACGGCACCGGCGCCACCCAGCCCGAGGAGCGGGTGCCCGTCCGGCCCGACGGCGCCACCGGCTGGCACACCATCACGGTCACCGTCGACGGCTGACCCGCGCCGACGCCCGCACGGGGCGCGGGGTCACTGCCAGGTGTGCACCGGCTCGTTGCTGCGCATGCCGGCCATGTAGCGCCGCGTCATCTCGATGATCGCGTCCGGCCGGCTCAGCCCCTCGTCGAGCAGCCGTCGGACGGTGCGCACCTGCCAGCCCGCCCCGGTCACCCGGCGCAGGCAGCGCTGTTCGATGATGCCGAGGTAGTGGTCGCGGTCGCGCCGGTCGACCTGCCAGCGGTCCAGACCCTGGTGGGCGAGCGGCAGCAGCGTGCGCAGCACCAGCTCGCTGGCGGGCACGGTGCCGACGCCGGGCCAGAACAGCTCGGACTCGATGCCGTGCTTGGCGGCGGCGAAGAAGTTGTCGCAGGCGGCCGCGAAGGACAGCTGACGCTCGATCGGCGGGTCGAGTTCGGCCAGGGCGCGGACCAGGCCGTAGTAGAACGCGGCGTTGGCGACGGTGTCGACCACCGACGGACCGGCCGGCAGCACCCGGTTCTCGACCCGCAGGTGCGGCTTGCCGCGCGCGACGGCGTAGACCGGGCGGTTCCAGCGGTACACGGTGCCGTTGTGCAGCACCAGCTCGGGCAGGTGCGGGATCCCGCCGGCCTCGAGCACCGCCTCGGGCTCCTCGTCGTCGAGCAGGGGCAGCAGGGACGGGAAGTAGCGCACGTTCTCGTCGAACAACTCCAGCAGCGACCCGATCCACTTCTCCCCGAACCACACCCGCGGGCGCACCCCCTGGGCGGCCAGCTCCTCGGTGCGGGTGTCGATCGACTGCTCGAACAGCGCGATCCGGGTCTCGCGCCACAGTTCCTTCCCGAGCAGGAACGGGGAGTTGGCGCCGACCGCGACCTGGGCGGCCGCGGCAGCCTGGGCGGCGTTCCAGGCCGTCGGAAACCCTTCCGGCGACACCTGCAGGTGCAGCTGGACCGAGGTGGCCGCAGCCTCCATCGTGATGGAGCTGACCCGCGTCATCAGCTTCTCGGGGCCCTCGATCTCGACCTGCAGGTCCTCGCCACGGGCCGCGAGCACCTGTTCGTTGAGCAGGTGGTAGCGCGGGCTCGCCGACAGGTTCTGGATCGTGATGTCCAGGTCGGTCAGCGTGGGCATGATGCCGATCATCACGACGTGGGCGTCGAGCTCCTGGGCCCGCCGGTGGGCGTGCAGGAACGAGGTCTCGAGCTCCTCCTCGATCTCGCGGAACACGGTGCCGACCAGCTTGTGCGGCGCGAGGTTGAACTCGATGTTGAACTGCGCGAGCTCGGTCTGGAAGTCCTCGGACTCGAGCCGCTCGAGCAGTTCGGCGTTGATCATCATCGGGGTGCCGTCGGTGTCGACGACGTAGAACTCCACCTCGACGCCCATGAGCTTGCGTTCGGTCTCGAAGGCGCCGACCTCGAGCATGCGGCGCAACACCTCGACGTCACGCTTCACCTTCTCGCGGTAGCGCTGACGGTCCTCGCGCGTGAACCGCACCTCGTCGATGTCGCGACCCATGACGGTCTCCCGCGCCGTTGATCTCGCCGGAGCGTAGGTGGGGACGACCGCGGGGGCGGCGCTAGCGTCACCCGGCATTCGACCGCCATCGCGACGAGGTCCCGCCATGGAGTTGCGCCCGCTCGTCGACGGCGACCTCGGGGACGTCCTGGCGCTCAACCAGTCCGAGGTGCCAAACGTCGGCCCGCTGACCTCGGACGGACTGGTCGCGCTCGTCGCGCGCTGCGACCTCGCTCTGGTCGCCAGCGATGAGGATGGGATCGCCGGCATGCTGCTCGCCCTGGCGCCCGGCACGGACTACGGCAGCCCCAACTACCGCTTCTTCGAGCAGCGGGGCACCGACCACCTCTACGTCGACCGCGTCGCCGTCGCGGCTCGTGCGCGTCGTCGTGGCCTGGCGTCCGCCCTCTACGACCAGGTCGAGCGCCACGCCCGCGCGTCGGGGCGCGCCGAGGTGACCTGCGAGGTCAACGTGCAACCGCCCAACGACGCGTCCCTGCGTTTTCACGCCGCGCGCGGGTTCGTCGAGGTGGGTCAGCAGCAGGTCGGCGACCACCGCGTGAGCCTGCTCGCCAAGCCCTTGCGCTGACGGGATCGGCGGCCGCCCGGGGGCCAGCGGCCCCGGATCTGCTTGAGCCGACGGGCCGGGGGCCGATCGGATCCACGAGGTGAGGGGCCTCGTCCACGGCAGCTCGACCGACGGCTTTTCGATGTCTCTCACCCGCACCCCCCGGCGCGCCCGCCAGGACCGCGGGCTGGTCGGCGACCTCCGCGTCACCTTCCACCTCGTGATGGCGGGGGTGGTCGCCGTGATCGTCGCGATGAGCGTGCTCGCCGGCGTGCTGCTGTTCGAACTGCACCCCGACCTGCGGCACGACACCGAGGTCACGCGCAGCATGCGTGTGGCGCACGACGGCATGGTCGCCCAGGAGTCGGGCTACTCGGGCTGGCTGGCCACGGGTGACGCCGACTACCTCCTGCTCGCCGAGCAGGGACATGCCACCGTCGAGGCGACGTCGAACGAGCTGGCCGACCTGCTCGGCCGCGAGCCCAGCATCGACCGCGCCATCCTGGACCTGCGGCTGGCACAGCAGGCGTGGATCGATCAGTGGGTCGCACGGGTGCGCGCCCTGCCCAGCCCGCCCTCCGACGAGGCCGTGCGTCAACGACTGCTGGACGACGGGGCCGCGCTGTTCCTGCGCTACCGGGACGTGCACCTGCGCGCCATCGATGTCGCCGTCGGCGAGCGTGACGCCGCCCTCGAACTGGAACGCCGTGCCCTGGTGACCGGCTTCGCCGCGGCCCTGGCCCTCGCCGGACTGGTCGCGTTGCTGGCCCGCCGATCGAGTCGCCGGCTCGCGGCCGCCGTCGCCGGCCCGATCGACGAACTGCTCGACGGCATGGAGCGGCTCGCCGCCGGACACGCGCCGGGCGTCAGCGGGATCGACGGGCCTTCGGAGCTGCGCGCCCTCGGACAGGGCCTCGAGAACGCCAGCATGCGCCTGCACCAGGATCGCGCCGCACTGTTGCTGGCCCAGGACCGAACCGAACGCTCCGCCATGATCCTGCGGTCCATCCTCGACGTCGCCCGCGAGATCGCCGGCAGCCTCAACGTGCGCTACGTCGCCGAGACCCTGGCCGAAGCGGCCAACCGGATCGCGGGCGTCAACCGGGTCGTGGTGTGGCTCAGCGACGGCTCGGCGCTCATCGCCCTGCACGACTCGTCGCGCCACCGCGGCGCGGCGCCCCAACTGGCGCCCATCACCATCGGCGACGGCGGTGTCGGCCTGGCCGCCCGCGACGCGCGTCCCGCACTGGTCAGCGGCGACCACCCCGGCTGGGCCTTCCCGCTCGTGGTCGGCGGCCGCGTCGTCGGCGTGCTCGAACTCACCGACGCGGCCAGCGACGACATCGAGGAGCTGATCGAGCCGCTCGAGACGCTGGCGATCCACGGCGGCGCCGCCCTCGAAGCCGCACGGCTGCACCACCAGTCGCAGGAGCTGGCCCAGGTCGACGCGCTGACGCAGCTGCTCAACCGGCGTCGGCTGGACGCCGACCTGCAGGTCGAGCTCGAACGCTCGAAGCGCTACGGCCGGCCGCTCGCGTTCGTGATGCTCGACATCGACCACTTCAAGCAGCTCAACGACAACTACGGCCACCTGCACGGCGACGAGGTCCTGCGCATGGTCGCCGAGTCGCTGGTCGAGATGGTCCGCGGCAGCGACACCGTCTACCGCTACGGCGGCGAGGAGTTCGCGGTGCTGGTCCGCGAGGGGGGCGAGGAGGACGCCGCCCTGCTCGCCGAGCGTCTGCGCGTCGGCCTCGAGCGCGTCTTCGCCGGCAGCCAGGGCTTCGCCAAGGTCACCGCGTCGTTCGGTGTCGCCGCCGTCCCCCTCGAGGGGTGCGCGGCCGAGGCGCTGGTCGGGACGGCCGACCGCGCCCTGTACGCCGCCAAACGGGGTGGCCGCAACCGTGTCGAGGTGGGCCGCATCGGCACGGCCACCGACGCCGACGCGACCGTCCCCATGGTCGGTGCCACCGCCCCCTGAGCCCGCATGCGCCGGTTACGGTCGGCGACGACGACGGGAAGGGTCGGCCGTGCCGTTCGTGCGGTTCATCGTGTACGGCGTGGCGAAGACCTTCAGCAAGGTGTTCGGACTGGCCACCATGGCCTTCTTCGGCCGGATGCCGTCCCGCGACGACGACAAGATGGCCGCCGTCGGGCTGCTCTCGATCACGTGGGTGCCGGTGGTCGCCGCCATCCCGTTCCCCGCCATCGGGGAGATGATCATCCCGTTCGCCCCTGACGACGAGTCGGTGGTGCGCATGATCGCGCTCGCCATCGCGATCGTGATTCCTCTGTGCGTCGGCGTCGCGGTCAACCGCATGCACAACAACCAGGGCAGCCGGTCACGCTCACTGCCACAGCACCTGCTGCACGGCTTCTGGTACACGCCGGTCGTCGGTCTGGCCGTCTGCGGCGTCATCCTCGTGGTGCCGTTCGTCAAGACCAGCTACATCCTCAAGCGCTTCACGGTCCAGCGCATGATGGTGATGATCCCCGAGGGGACCTACGACGCCGCGCTCGAGCACATCGTCGACGGGCTCCGGCGGCGCGGCCTCGACGTCGAGGTGACCGATCCGGAACGCTCGATCAAGCTGATGTTCCGGGTGCTCGGGTTCGTGCTCGGGCACATCTTCTGTCGTGACGTCGCCGACCGGATGAAGGCCATCCGCGGTCACGACGCCGACGGCGGCTGGTTCGAGGTGACCGTCCACGCCACCGACCTGTCGGTGATCGGCAAGCAGAAGCCGGCGTGCCGCGTTCTGGCCGTGATCGCCGAGGAACTCGACGAGCGGGTCGTGTACTTCACCTGGGACGACGCCTCGCAGCATCTCGAAGACCGCATGCGCGAGGTGCGCCGGCAGCTCGAGGACGGCGAGGATCCCGACCTCGACGAGGTGCGTCAGCTCGGCGAGGACCTTGCCGCCCTCGAGCTGGACAAGGAGGAGTGGAACAACGTGCGGCGCAACCTCTACCGGCTCGAACGCGACGCCTACGCGTACGCCGCCGGCCTGCCGGATCCCGCCGAGGAGACCGAACGCGTCCAGGAGCGGATGGCTGCCGGTCAGCAGGCAGACGCCAGTGGGGAGGACGCCGACCGGGAGGCGGGGACCGACGGGGAACCGGACGAGGATGCGGCAGAGGACGCCGGCCGGGAGGCGGACGCGGGCGCAAGAACGGTGTGAAAGTGCTTGAGGGCACGCGTGCGCGGCCGAGGGGCCTGTTGAAGTTCTCGCCCCGGACGCTCATGGAGGAGCCCCCGTGCACAATTGGTCGGTTCGCGCCCGGTTCCTCGGCGCCTTCGGGGTCACCATCCTCGTCTTCCTGGCCGTCGCCGGCTGGCGGGTCGTGGTCTCGGAGCGCATCGCCACCGAGACGGCCCAGGCCCGCGACGAGGCCGGCGCCAACGTGCTCGTGGCCAACGAACTGCGCGCCGCGCTGCTCGAGCGCGAGGGCCTGATCACCAAGCTGCTGCTGGCCGACTCGCCCACCAAGCGCAACGACCTGCTCGCTCGCCAGGCGGAACTGCAGGGCGCGACCCGCGGGTTGCTCGAGAACTTCGGTGACGACACCGGTGGCGTCGTCGCCGAGTTCGTCACCATCACCGACCAGCTCGACGCCCACGTCGAGATGCTCACGATGCGGCTGCGCGCCGGCGAGCTGTCGGCCGCCCGTGCGGTCTTCGAGGACGACATCGAGCCGCTGACCGCCCGCGCCGCCGGCATGAGCGCCGACTTCGCGTCGCAGCAGCAGAGCGCCGCCGACGCGGCCGGCCTCGCCGGTCGCGAGGCATCGGCCGCGAGTCGTGCCACGACGCTCGGCATCATCGGTGTGGTCGCCCTCGCCGCTGCGGCCTTCGCCTGGATGGTCGCGGGTTCGATCTCCCGCCGGCTGCGGGCGGCCGCCGGCATGCTCGACGGTCAGGCGGTCGGGCTCGGCCGGGTGAGCGCCGACCTCGCCGGCTCCGTCAACGCCGTCGCCGACCAGGCCGTAGTCGTGGCGACGGCGGGCGAGAAGGTCTCCGCCAACGTCGCGACCGTCGCGACCGCGGTCGAGGAGATGAACGCCAGCACGAGTGAGATCGCTGTCAGCGCCAGCCACGCGTCACAGGTCGCCGAGGAGGCGGTCGCCGTGGTCGAGGAGACGAACGCGACCGTGGTCCAGCTCGGACACGCCAGTGCCAGCATCGGCGAGGTGGTCGAGGTCATCGCCGCCATCGCCAACCAGACCAACATGCTCGCGTTGAACGCCACCATCGAGGCCGCGCGCGCCGGGGAGGCGGGCAAGGGCTTCGCGGTCGTCGCCGGCGAGGTGAAGAACCTGGCGTCGCAGACCGCCCAGGCGACCGAGGAGATCACCCGCCGCATCGAGGCGATCCAGGCCGAGGCCGTGGGCGCCGTCGAGTCCATCGACCGCATCAACGAGGTGATCGGGCGCGTCGCCCAGTTGCAGGCGACCATCGCCGCGGCCGTCGAGCAGCAGACCGCGGCGACCCACGAGATCGCCCGCAACGTCGCCGACGCGGCCAGTGGCAGTGCCCAGATCGCGGACAACGTGGCCGGCGTGGCCGATGCCTCCCGTGGTTCGGGTCAGGCGGCGGCCGCGACGCTCGCGGCCGCGGACCAGCTCGCTGCCCTGGCACGTGACCTGCAGCGCCTGGTCGACGGCGGTCAGGCCAGCCCGCCGGCGACGTCGGTGACGCCACCGACGGAGCGGCCAGCGGAGCTCACCCCCGCCTGAACCCGACCGCCGCCGTACCGGCACCCTGTCGCGGCTGCGCGTCGATGTCGCGGCTCCGCATCCATGTCGCGGCTCCGCATCCATGTCGCGGCTGCGCCGCACGGTTGACGATCTGGCGCGACACGGACGCGCAGCGGTGACATGGGGTCAGTTGTTCTCGGGCGCCGCGCTGATGTCGGCCAGTGCCGAGTCGGGATCCAGCGTCACGGCCAGGTCACCGATGGAGAGGACGCCGATCGCGTTGCCGTCCTCGACGACCGGGACGCGGCGCACGTGGTGCTCCCGCAGGACGTTGACGGCGTCGCCGAGGTCGTCGTCGGGGGACACGGTCACGAGGTCGCCGGAGCAGATCTCGCCGATGGTGATCTCGTCGCCGTCGGTGCCGTCGGCGACGACCCGCAGGGCGATGTCGCGGTCGGTCACGATGCCGCGCAACGTGCCGTCCTCCTCGACGAGGACGTCACCCACGTCGCTGTCGCGCATGCGCCTCGCTGCCTCGGCGGCCGTGGTCGAGGTGTCGCAGACGATGGGATCGGTGGTCATCAGGTCACGGATCTTGGTAGCCATGCGGTTGCTCCTTCGTGGTGCATCGGCAGGGCGTCTCCCCGCGACCGCAATGGTGGGCGCGGCAGGACGGTCCGCGTCGACCGTCCTGGCCACGATCGGTCATGGCTGTGTGGCGGGAGGCTGGACACCGTCCGGCACGCCTCGTCCCGAAGCCGGTTCCCACCGTTTGCACAGCCTGACCGGGGAACGCCGGCCCCGGCTCCGTAGCTTCTTCGACGGGTCGCGGCGAGGTCGTGCCCGCCGCATCCCGTGAGCGCGGGGTGCCGAGACGAGCAGGAGTCGGGCCATGCGGCGCGGATGGATCACGATGGCACTGGTTGGTGCCCTGACGTTGTCGACCGGTGTCGTCCCGGTCGGCGCCCAGCCCGCGGCCAGCGATGCGCCGTGCCCTCCCGACACGCCCCGCGCACCCTTCCTCGACGTCTCGCCCGCCAGCACCCACGCCGCGGGCATCGACTGCGCCTACGCGCTCGAGCTGGTGGCCGGCGTGACCGAGGACCGGTTCGCGCCGCAGCGGCCGGTGACGCGGGCACAGGCGGCGACGCTGGTGGCGCGAGCGCTCGACACGGCGGGGGTGACGCTGCCACCGGCGGCGTCGGGCACCGACTTCGCCGACGTCCCGGCCGCCCACCGCGACAACGTCCGCCGGCTCCAGGCTGCCGGTGTGGTCCAGGGCCGCGCCGACGGCACGTTCGGCGGTTCGGCCGACGTCTCGCGGGAGCAGTTCGCGAGCCTGATGGTGCGTGCGCTGTCCTACGCCCGTGGTCTGGACGTGCGCGCGGCGGCCCGTGGCGTCTTCTCCGACGTCACGTCCGAGGCGCACACGGCCAACGTCGAGGCCGCCGCCGAGCAGGGGCTGCTGCAGGGCCGCACCGACGGCACCTTCGGCCCGGCCGCGAGCACGCGGCGGGAACAGGCGGCCAGCGTGGCCGCCCGCCTGGTGAGCGAACTGCGGCGGGGCGGCGACTTCCAGACCGCCGGCGGGGAGGTGTGGGTGCTCGACCAGGGCACCGACCGGATCCACGTCTACGACGGTGACGACGGGTTCGAGGAACTGGTCACCATCGACGTGCGGCCCCAGACGCTGCGTGACCTCGGATTCGCCGACGCTCCCACGGGTGCGGTGACCGTGCCCCACATGATCGAGTTCGACTCCCAGCAGCGCTACGCGTTCGTGGCCGCGACCGCCGGTGGGGTCACCCTCGTGATTGACGCCCGCAGCAAGCAGGTCGTCGCGGTGCTCGCGACCGGTCCGGGCAGCCACATGGCCGCCGTGACCCCCGACGACCGCGCCGCCTGGGTCGCCGTGATCGGTACCGCCGGCCGGCACTCCACGCGGGCGAACCCGACCGATCCCGACGCCGACCCGATCCCGGCACAGCAGCGCAAGATGGTCGAGATCCCGCTGGACCTCGATGCCGCCGACCCGCAGTTCGCCATCGGACGCGAGCTCCAGCTCCAGGACCTGCTCGCGCCGCTGGAGGCGGCCAACGGGTGGGAGTACCCGTCGTACAGCCCGGTTTGCCACCAGTACGACGCCGACTCGACCGAGGCGTGGATCACGCTCGGGCCGGGGTGGAACCAGGGTGGGCTGGTCGTGCTCGACCTCGCCTCGGGGACGCTGGTCGAGGAGGCCGCGTTCGACCCGGCCGTCGTCAAGGCGAACTGCGGCGTCTCGGTGACCGAGGACCGCGTGATCGTCAACTGGAGCGGCCGGGTCGAGCCGGGCGCCGACACCAACGGCGAGTGGTACGTCATCGATCCCGAGACCTACGAGCTGCTGGCGACGCGCGACAGCGAGGGTTCCGACGCACACGGCGTGCGGGTCACGCCGGACGGGTCGAGCTACTGGCAGGTCAACCGCAACTCGGACAACGCGTTGATCATCGACGCCGAGACGCTCGAGGTCACCGGTCGGTTGCCCGCCATCGCGGACACGCCCGACATCCTCGACTTCAGCCCCGACGGTTCGCTGCTCTACGTGACCCAACGCGGCCCGACGCCGAGGTCGGGAGCGATCCACTCGGCCAGCGGCCAGCAGCCCGGCGTCGCGATCGTCGAGGTTGCCACGGGCCGACGCCTGGGCGTGCTCACGCAGGCGCCGGTGACCAACGCCGAAGGTCGGCTGGTCAACGACGTCCACGGCATCGGGGTCCGCGTCAAGAGCGCCGACGACACCGTGCCGCAGAACGCGACGGCGACCACGGCCAGCTTTGACGCCCGCGTCGTCGACCCGGCGCAGCTCGGCGCCCACTGCAGTCTGCCCGCGAGCGTCTGAACGCCGGCGCAGGAAAAGACCACGACGGGGAGGACGGGCTGAGCCGTCCTCCCCGTCAGGCGGCCAGCACGTGCGTCGGCAACGGTCGACCCTCACGACCGCCCGGTCCGGCCCGGCCAGCACGCACCGATCCGATGGCCCGGTCCCGGCCATTGCCCCACTTTCGGCTCCGGGCACGAAAGTGGGTGGGGGTGTGGCCCGGCGTCGTCCTGCGCCGTCCCACGTTCGGCTCCGGGCACGAAAGTGGACGCGGTTTCGGCCCCGCGCTGTCCTGCCCCGTCCCACTTTGGGCTCCGGGCACGAAAGTGGGCGCGGTTTCGGCCCCGCCCTGTCCTGCCCCGTCCCACTTTGGGCTCCGGGCACGAAAGTGGGCGCGGATGCGGCCCCCCGCTGGAGGGGGATACCTTCGGGGTCCGCGGAGCTGCACCGATCGCGGGAGTGGCTCGGGTCGCGGTACGGACCCACCACCGCCCGCACCGCAGGTCAGCAGGGTGCGATGTCGCGTGGGCGGCCGCGGACCTCGTTGGTCCTCCCGCGGCCCCACCGCGCCCGACTCGGTGGTGAGCCCGGGGCGGCCCCACGACGACGCGACCCCCCACGCACGGCTGGAAAGACACCCATGGATCCGCAACGGGAAGCGGCGCGACGGCGCACGTTCGCCATCATCTCGCACCCCGACGCCGGCAAGACCACGCTGACGGAGAAGTTCCTGCTCTACAGCGGCGCCATCCAGGAGGCGGGCGCCGTCAAGAGCCGCAAGGTCGAGCGCTCGACCGCGTCCGACTGGCTCGAGCTGGAGCAGAAGCGTGGCATCTCGGTGAGTTCGGCGGTCATGCGGTTCGAGCACGGTGGCAACGTCTTCAACCTCCTCGACACCCCGGGTCACCGCGACTTCTCCGAAGACACCTACCGGGTGCTGTCCGGGGTCGACGCCGCCGTGATGGTCATCGACGCCGTCAACGGGGTCGAGCCGCAGACCGAGAAGCTGTACGCGGTCTGCCGGCGCCGAGGCACCCCGATCATCACCTTCGTCAACAAGATGGACCGCCCGGCTCCGGACGCGCTCGAGATCCTCGACGACATCGAGGCAAAGCTCGAGCTGGACGCGCATCCGGTCACCTGGCCGGTCCTGCCCAACGGCCGGTTCGCCGGGGTCGTCGACCGGCGCGACCACCGCTTCCACCGCTTCGGCGACTCGGCGCACGGCACCCGCGCCGGCCAGGAGTCCGCGGAGGCGTGGCGCGACGAACTCGACGAAACCGGTGTCGCCGGCGAGGAGCTGGCTCTGCTCGACGAGCTCGGCAAGGACGTCGACGTCGACCGGTTCCTCGCAGGGGAGTCGACGCCGGTGTTCTTCGGCTCGGCGCTGGCCAACTTCGGCGTGCGCCTGCTGCTGGACGCGATCGCCGGGCTGGCGCCGCCTCCGGGTCCGCGTGCCACCCGCGACGGGGGCGAGCGCGCGATCGACGACGCGTTCTCCGGGTTCGTGTTCAAGGTCCAGGCCAACCTCGATCCGCGTCACCGTGACCGGCTGGCGTTCGTCCGGGTCTGCTCGGGCACGTTCGAGCGCGGCACCGCACTGACGTGCGCACGCAACGGCAAGCGGGTGGTTGCCAAGTACGCCCACCAGGTGTTCGGCCGCGAGCGCGAGACCGTGGACGTGGCCTACCCAGGTGACGTCATCGGCCTGGTCAACGCCACCGACCTGCGCATCGGTGACACCCTCTACGACGGCAAGAAGGTCGAGTTCCCGCCGCCGCCGACGTTCACCCCCGAGCAGTTCGCGGTCTGCAGCCCCGGCGACCGCAGCAAGGTGAAGCAGTTCCGCCGCGGTCTCGAACAGCTCGACCAGGAGGGCGTCGTCCAGGTGCTGCGGCACCCCGATCTCGGCGACCAGGAGCCGCTGCTCGCGGCGGTCGGGCAGCTGCAGTTCGACGTGGCGACCTGGCGGCTCGAGCACGAGTTCGGTGCACCCGTACGCCTGAGCCCGGCGTCCTACGACGCCGCACGCGCCACCGACGAGGCCTCGGTGTCCAAGCTGCGGACCCTGCGCGACGTGTCGGTCTACTACCGGTCCGACGGGGTTCCCATGGCGCTGTTCCGCAGCCGCTGGGTCGCCGAGCGGGTCGCGGTCGACCACCCCGAGCTGCGCCTGGACCAGGTCGTGTTCAGCTGATGTTGGCACCTATACCACCGCGTCCGGGGACGCGGTTCTCGGGGTGGCGCATCGTCGTGCTCGCGGCGATCGGCCTGGCGATGACCGCACCCGGGCAGACCCCCGGCGTGAGCGTCTTCGTCGACCACCTCATGGCCGGTCTCGACCTCACGCGATCCGAGGTGTCGCTGGCGTACCTGGTCGGGACGCTGGCCGGCGCGACCGCCATGCCCCGCGTGGGCCGGCTCATCGACGACCGCGGGACCCGTGTGGCGATGACGGTGGTCGGCGGGTTGTTCGGCCTCATGCTCGCCGCGATGTCGGGCGTCACCGGGATCATCACCCTCACGCTCGGCTTCGCCGGCATCCGCATGTTCGGCCAGGGTGGGCTCAGCCTGGTGTCGACCACGGCGGTCGCCCCCTGGTTCGAGCGCCGGCGGGGGTTCGCCATCGGCCTGTCCACGGCCCTCGGCGGCGCGCTGCTGTCGCTGATCCCGATTACGTCCGCATTCATCATCGAGCTCACCGGCTGGCGGACCGCGTGGCTGGTGCTCGCGGTCGCCGTGTGGCTGATCGTGCTGCCGATCGCGCTCGGCGGGTTGATCGACCGTCCCGCGGACGTGGGCCAGCAGGTCGACGGCACGCCGCTGCATACCGAGAACCCCCAGGGGCGCCCGACCACGGGCCCGGCCTTCACCCGGTCGCAGGCGCTTCGGACCCCCATGTTCTGGGCCGTCTGCGGCGCGGTCGCGACGACGGGCATGATCGGCACCGGTCTGGCCTTCCACCAGATCGACCTGCTCGGCGAGCAGGGGCTCACGCCGGTCCAGGCGGCCGCCAACTTCCTGCCCCAGACCGTGGCCTCGCTGACGGCGACGCTGCTGATCGGCAGCATGGTCGACCGGTTCGCGGCCCGCTGGGTGCTGCTGGTCTCCATGCTGGCCATGGCCGGTGCGATGGTGGCCGTGCCGTTCGTCTCGCCGGGGTGGTCGGCGATGGCGTACGGGATGCTGATCGGCGCGGCCGGGTCGTCGGCGCGGGCCCTGGAGGCCGCCTCCTTCCCCAAGCTGTTCGGCATCCCGCACCTGGGCTCCATCCGTGGCGTCGTCAGCGCCATCAGCGTCGCCTCGACCGCGTTCGGCCCGCTGGCGCTCTCGCTGGGCCGAGACCTCACCGGCTCGTACGTGCAGGTGCTGCTGGTGCTGTTGGTCATCCCGCTCGGCATCGCGGTCTTCGGCCTGTTCGCCCCGGCACCGCGGCACCCGGCCGCCGCGAACCGCCCAACGCAGCCAGGACCGCGTGATCCGCTGACGTAGAGCACGGGCCCGGTCGTCGGGCGGGGCTGACGCGATCGCGACGGGGACGACCCTCGTACGCTCGATTGCCCATCGACGACCGGAGTCGTTCGTGGCCAATCGGCTCGCGCAGGAGACCTCGCCCTATCTGCGGCAGCACGCCGACAACCCGGTGGACTGGTACGCGTGGGGGGACGAGGCCTTCGCCGCTGCGGCGGAACGCAACGTCCCGATCTTCCTCAGCGTCGGCTACTCCAGCTGCCACTGGTGCCACGTGATGGCGCACGAGAGCTTCGAGGACGACGACATCGCCGCGGTGCTCAACGAGCGGTTCGTCAACGTCAAGGTCGACCGCGAGGAACGTCCCGACGTCGACGCGGTCTACATGTCCGCGGTCACGGCGATGACCGGTCACGGCGGCTGGCCGATGAGCGTGTTCCTCACGCCCGAGGGGCGCCCCTTCTATGCCGGCACCTACTGGCCGAAACGTCCGACCCACGGCATGCCATCGTTCCCCCAGGTGGTCGAGGCCATCGGCGAGGCCTGGGACGAGCGCCGTAGCGAGGTCCTCGAGTCCGCCACCTCCATCGCCACGACCCTGGACCGGCACCGGGACACGTCGCTCGCGGACGCGTTCGATCCGACGGTGGTTGACGATGCGGCCCGCGTGGTGCTCGACAACGCCTGGGACCGGCAGCTCGGCGGCTTCGGTCGGGCGCCCAAGTTCCCGCAGGCGATGACGATCGAGTGGCTGCTCGCACGGCACGCACGGACCGGTGACCCCGATGCGCTCGCCGCCAGCGTCCAGGCCCTGGACGCCATGGCCCGCGGCGGGATCCACGACCAGCTGGCCGGCGGGTTCGCGCGCTATTCGACCGACGCCCGCTGGCTGGTGCCCCACTTCGAGAAGATGCTCTACGACAACGCGTTGCTGCTGGCGGCCTATGCCACGGCGGCGGCCGTCACGGGCAGCGAGGACCTCGCCCGGGTCGCCCACTCCACCGCCGGCTACCTGCTCGCCGAGCTGCGCACCGAGGGTGGCGCGTTCGTCTCCGCCACCGACGCCGATTCCGAGGGCGTCGAGGGACGCTACTTCGTCTGGTCCTACGACGAGGTGGTCGAGGTGGTGCGCGGGGTCGACGCCGACCCGCAGGTGTGGACCGACTACCTCGGCGTCACCGAGGGCGGCAACTGGGAGGGCACCAACGTCCTGCACGAACCGGTGCCGCGGGAGCAGTTCGCCTCGCAACGCGGCATCGATCCCGAGGAGTTCGCCGACACCTGGGAACGCGTCCGCCTGGCACTGCTCGAGCGCCGCGCCGGACGCGTGCCACCCGGCGTCGACGACAAGGTCCTGACCAGCTGGAACGCCTACGCCGTCCGGGGCCTCGCCCGGGCGGGGCGGCAGTTGGACGAACCGGGCTGGATCGCGGCCGCGGCCGCCGCCGCGACGTTCCTGCACGACCACCTCGTCGTGCCGCCCGTCCACGGCCCGGACGACCCCGGCGGGCAGCTGTTCCACTCGTGGAAGGACGGAAGCGTGGGCGCCCCCGCGTTCCTCGAGGACGTCGCCGGGCTCGCACTCGCCGACCTGGAGCTGTTCCAGGCCACCGGCGAGCAGGTCTGGTTCGCCCGGGCGCTCGCCCTGGCCCGCGACGCCGAGGAGCGTTTCCACGACGACGCCGAGAGCGGCTGGTTCCAGACCGCACACGACGCCGAGTCGTTGTTCACGCGCCCGAAGGACAGCTGGGACAACGCGACGCCGGCCGGGACCTCGGTGATGGTCGAGGTGTGCCGGCTGCTGGCCGGGCTGACCGGCGACCTGCACTGGCGTGAACGGGCCGAGGAGGGCCTGCGCCTGTTCCAGGACGGCGCCCGTCGCATGCCGACCGGCTACGGCTGGCTGCTGCGTCAGGCGGAGGCGTTGGTCGGCGGGCCCCGTGAGGTCGCCATCGTGGGCGAGCCCGGGCCGCAGCGCGACGCTCTCGCCCGCACGGTGAACGCCAGCGCCGACCCCGGCCTGGTGGTCGTCGTCGCCGATCCAAGGCACGGCGACGAGGTGCCGCTGCTGACCGGACGCGGGCCCGTGGACGGTGCCCCCGCCGCCTACGTCTGCCGCGACCTCGCCTGCGAGCGTCCGGTCACGACCCCCGACGAACTCGCCGCGCTGCTGCGCGCCTGACCACGAAGGGCCGACGACATGACCACCGAGGTGCTGCACGACTGGGGCCGGCGCAGCGAGCGCTGGGCCGGCGTGCGCAGCGAGGTGATCCGGGTCGGCGACACCGACGTGCACGTGCTGCGGGCCGACGGCCCCGACGGGGGTGATGGGTCCGGCGGTGGCGGTACGCCGCACCTGCTCGTCCACGGCCTCGGCGGCTCGGCGACCAACTGGATCGAGGTGATCGCGGGGCTGGCGAAGCACGGCCCCGTGGTCGCTCCCGACCTGCCCGGCTTCGGCAACACCGAGCCGCCCAACCCCCGGGCCAGCCGGATCCCCGCCAACGTCACCTTCCTCGAGGCACTGCTGCGCCGGCTCGGCTGGGACCGTGCCGTCGTCCACGGCAACTCGATGGGCGGCATGCTGGCGGTGCTGCTGACCGACCGTGCCCCCGAACGGGTCGAGCGGCTGGTGCTGGCGGCACCGGCACTGCCGGCGTCACGGCGCCGCATGCACGAGATCCACCCGCTGACCGCGATGCGGTTCCTGCCGTTCCTCGTGCCCGGCGTCGGCCGGATCGCCGTGCGGGCCATGCAGTCGCGGGTCAGCCCGGAACGCGAGTGGGCCCAGACGGCGCGGTTCCTCCACGGCGACGCGGAGCGGCTCTCGCCCGAACTGCAGGCCGTCGGGCTGGAGAACCTCGCGGCGGGACGCGAGGCCCCGTGGCGGCTGCCGGGCCTGGTCGGGGCGGCCGAGTCCCTGCTGTCGGCCCTGCTGCGCGGGCGCGGCCTGGTCAAGGCGATCGACGACATCGTCGTGCCGACCCTGGTGGTGTGGGGCGAGGCCGACCGGCTCGTCGGCCGCGCCGTGATCGACCACCTCGCCGACCGCCGGCCGGACTGGGAACTGACCTCGCTGCCGGCCGTCGGCCACGTGCCCATGGCGGAGGCGCCCGACGACTACCTCGCCGCCGTGGCCGGCTTCCTCAGCACCGACTGAACCGCCCGGGTGTCACCACGGTCGCGGCGGGCGGGGTCGTGGCGGGCGGGGTCGCCCGCGTCAGCGCGGGGCGTCGATCCGCTCGATCCAGTCGCGCACGGCCGCCGTCGCCCGCTCGGGCAGTTCGAACTGCGGCACGTGGCCGACGTCGTCCCACACGTCCACGGTCGCGGCGGGCAGGCTGTCGGCCACGCGGGCGGCGTAGCGGTGTCGGACGAGGCGGTCGCGGGCCCCGAACACCCAGAAACTGGGCGTGTCCATCGTGGCGAGCCGGGTCCAGAAGCAGCGACGGCCGCCGGAACGCTCGGCGCCGAGGTGGCGGGCGCAGGCCAGCAGCGCGAGGCGGTAGCCGGGGTCGCGGAGGTAGCGCATCGTGTCGTCCGCGGCGGCACGGAAGTTGGCCGCGGGCACGCGGGACGGGTCGCAGAACAGCTCGCGGATGCCGGCCTCGACCCAGGGACGTCGGACCGGGACGGGTGCGGCACCGAACCAGTGCGGGCGCGTGAACCGCAGCAACGGTCCGAAACGCTGGTATTCGTCGAACGCCACGGCGGCGCCGAGGCCGATCACGCTGCGCACCGACTCGGGGTGGCGGAGGGCCAGTTCGACGGCGATGCGGCCGCCCATCGAGTTGCCGACGACGTGGACGTCGCGGATCCGGTTGCGGACCAGGTAGCCGTGCACCATGTCGGCCATCCACGCCATCGTGTAGCGACGGCCGGTCGGCAGCGGCTTGTCCGACTTGCCGAACCCGGGCAGGTCGAGCGCATGGACCTCGTGCCGGTCGGCGAGGCCGTCGAGCAGCGGCAGGAACGACACCTTGTTGGCCCCGAGGCCGTGCAGCAGCAGCACCGGCGGGCCGTGGCCGGCGACCAGCGACTCCAGGCGGACGCCGCGGACCGGGGTCTCGACCGTGCGCAGCAGGCGGGTCGCTTCGGGCCCGGGCGCGAACATCGTCTCGAAGCGGGCGGCGAGGTTGAGGTCGCCTTCGATCTCGATCTGACCGGCGAGGAACGCGGCGACGCCGTCGCGGCGACCCGAGACGAGGTCGAGCCAGGTCGCGGCATCCGTGCGCAGGCGAGCGTCCGGCCCGTCGGCGGCACCGGGGGAGACCAGGATGCGGCCGCCGGCGACGTGGAAGGTGGTCGCTGCGGCAGCGTGGTCGGTGAGTTCGATGACCCACCGGGCGTCGAGGCCGCGCGCCTCCTCGGGCGAGAACCGCTCCGCGAGGTGCAGGAATGCGCCGCGCACGTCGTCGGTCGTGGACGCCCGCAGGACGAGCGGCGTGTCCTCGGGGCGCTTCGCGACCGTCATGGCTGTCCTCCTGCCGCGACAGCCTACGGGTCGTTGCAGGCCGAACGACGGTGGTTCGGCCAGTCCTTCAGTCCACAGATCCGAGGTCGCAGTCGATTGCACGAAGGAATCGCAGGCCGCGGCTGCCGGGGACACGGGTCACGACGCCGGCCTGGCACAGTCGTTCGACGGCGGTGCGGGTGGACACGAGGTCGTCGGCACCCAGCCGGTCGCGCGCCTCCGCGAGGGTGAACTCCGCGCCGAGCCCGTCGAGCGGGTCCGCCCCGATGCCCGGTCGACCGCCCGCTCGATCGAGGGACGCGCCCGCGATCCCGAGCGCGCGGGCGGAGCCGGCGAGCCCGTCCACCACCGCCTCGGCCCACCGCTCGAGCCAGATCGTGGCGTCGCGCCGGCGCAGCGTCCGCGCGACCTCCTCGTGGTAGCCGAGCGCGTCGGCAGCCAGCGCCACCTCGGCGGCGGCCAGCCCGGACGGATCGAGGCCGTTCCGGCGCAACCACAACCGCGAGGCGACCCGGGCGAGCCGGCCGTTGGCCGCGTCGAACGGGTGCAGGCGCAGCAGTTCGAGGTGGAGGATGCCCGCGGCGAGCAGCGGTGGCAGCTCGCCCGCCGGTCCCCGGAGCCAGTCGACCAGCGCCGCGAACCCCTCGGCCAGCTGGGCCGGCTCGACGGTGAAGTACAGGATGCGTCCGACGCTGGCGTCGTGGACCGCCTGCTCGCTGGTGCGCAGCCGGGCGGCCCGTTCGGGGGCGACGAGGCCGTAGGTCAGGCGCCGGTGCAGGTGGGCGAGCGCCGCCGCGGGGTCGGTCACCAGCTCGGCGGCGAGGTCGTCGGCCGCCATCGCGCTGCGGACCCCCAGCAGCTCGCGGGCCAGCAACACCTCGTCTGGCACGTCGAAGAGCCGCATCGCGTCGAACCAGCTCCCGCGCACGGCGGGATCGGCGCCGGCGCCGGCGTCGGCAGGAGCAGGGGCGGTGGCGGTGCCCGGGGCGGCGGAGTCGAGGTCGGCGCCCCCGTCGGCGTCGGCGAACTCGGCGTCGGCGAGGTCGGTGGCCAGCGTGGCGACCGTCATCAGGTCGTCGTCGGGCCACGCCTCGATCGGGGAGCCGTCCAGCCGCAGCGACGCCAGCATCGCCTCCCGACGCCGCGCCTCCGCGGCGGCCGACGCGCCGGCTGCGGACGCGCCGTCGGCGTCGGCGTCGGTGGCGTCGGTCAGGGCACTGGCGAGGTCGTCGGCTTCGGCCTGCAGGGTGTCGAGGTAGGGGCCGACCGTGTGGCCGGCGATCACGCCGCTCAGCGCCACGGGCGCAGCAGCCTCGCCGTCGCCGCCTCGGTGCTGATGCGGCCGTGCCGGCGGCCGAGCAGATAGGTCAGCGTCGCCGCGGCGGCCGAACCACCCGCCGCGGTCGTCACCTTCACGACCTGCTTGGTCTTGCGCGAGAAGATCACGATCGGCCAGCCGCGCTGGTGCGCGACCGATTCGAGCGGCCGGTCGGGGTTGACCGCGACCGGGTGGCCGACCATCTCCATCATCGGCAGGTCGGAGGCCGAGTCGCTGTAGCTGTAACACAGGCGCAGGTCGTAGCCGCGCTCGGCGGCCAGCTTCTCGATCGCTTCGGCCTTGCCCTGGCCGTACAGGAACGGGCCGTCGAGCCGCCCGGTGTAGTGGCCGTCGACGACCTCGGAGACGGTGCCGAGACCACCCTCCATGCCCAGCGCCTCGGCGAGCGGGGCGACGAGTTCGACGGGGGAGGCGGACAGGATGTAGCAGTCGCGTCCGGCCTCGTGGTGCATGTCGATGAGGCCGCGAGACTCGGGGCGGACCTGTTCGAGGATGCGGGGGATGAACTGCTCGTTGAGCGCGATCAGTTCCGCCTGTGCCGCGCCCTCGACGGCGTGCAGGATCCGGTCGCGGACGGCCTCGGAGCGCTCGTCGGTGGCGCCGAACAGCTTGTAGGTCGCGGCGTTGAGCGCGTCGCTGAGCAGGTCGCCGGTGGGGATCAGCTTGTTGCGCCAGGCGGCGATGCCGAAGTGGAAGGCGGACGAACCGCCGATCAGGGTCCGGTCGAGATCGAAGAATGCGGCGGCAGCTTCGGCCACGGTCGCTCCTGCGGTGGGGCGGGGGACGGGTCCCGGCACAGGGTAGTACCGCGGTCCCGGCCGCTGACACGGCGAAGTCCCCAGCCCGGTGCCGTCGCGACGCTCCCTTCCCCGTGGAGCGTCACGCCGGTCCGGAACTGGGGACCTCGCGGGCACCGTACGGCCGGCGGCAGGCGACTGTCGAGCGGCCCGTCCACAGGCCCTGGGGACGAAGTGGGGTCCACGTGTGGATCGCCTGTGGATGGCGCCGCGGGCCGTGCGCGCGGTCGTGCCACACTTCCCGCGTCGTCGCAGGTGGGACGGGGCGGGACGGCCCGTCACCGTCCACAGCCCGTCCACACCCTGTGGAACCGCCGGTCCGGGGCGGCCCGCTCCTGCTCGTGCGAGGCTCGCACGGCTCGGGCCGGGTCGTGCGTGGTGCGCAGCCGTGTGCTATCCGGGGCCCGCAGTCCGAAGGAATTCCCGTGCCCGTCGAACACCGCCCGGCCGCCGCCGGCCGTCCCGAGCTGCACATCCATCGCAGCCCGAAACGGCGCCGTTCGGCCTCCGCCGCACCCGAGGGCGGACGCATCGTGGTGCGGTTGCCCGCCGGCCTCGAACAGGCGGAGGAGGAGCGCCTGATCGACGACCTGGTCGACAAGGTGACGCGCCGCCGCTCACGCGATCGGCTCGGTGGCGACGCGGCGCTCGAGGCGCGGGCCCGGCGCCTGGCGCAGCGCCACCTCGACGGGGTGGCCTTCTCCTCGGTGCGCTGGTCGGCGCGGATGGGCCGTCGCCACGGCTCCTGCACGCCCGCGACGGGCGAGATCCGCATCAGCGACCGTCTCGCGCAGGCGCCGACCTGGGTGCTCGACGCCGTGCTCGTGCATGAGCTGGCGCACCTGCTCGCACCCGACCACGGGCCGGACTTCGCCGCGCTCGTGGCGCGCTACCCGCAGGCGGAGCGGGCCCGCGGCTGGCTCGAGGGCTTCGCCGCCGGCCAGCTCGCGTCCGCCACCCCGTCGGACGATCAGGGCGATCAGGCGGGGTCGTCGCCGGAGGGATCGTCGGACGAGCCCTCTCCGGAGTCGTCGCCCCGGTGACGACGGAGACGTTCCTCGGCGCTGTCCTCGACGGGAGCGTCGCCGAAGTCGCCGCCGAGCAGTTCGCTGAGGTCGTCGGGGACGTCGTGGTCGTCCGAGGTCCGGGCCAGCCAGGCCGCGGGGTCGGCGAGCTCCCTGGCGTCGGGCAGGTTCTCGGGATGGGCGAGCGCCCGGTGCAGGCCGACCGGGCCCAGCGCCGCCTCGACGGCGGTGACGAACGCGTCGCCGAGCGTCTCGTCGTCGGGCTTGAGGTCGAGACCCAGCAGGGCGGCCAGCAGCTCCTCGCCGTCGCCGCGGGTCGCCCGGCGGCGTCGCAGCACCTCCTCGACACGGCCACGTCCGGGGAGCCGGTCGCCGGCCACGCGTGCCGCCTCGTGGCGGGCCCAGGCACCGACGAGGCAGACCACGGCCTGCAGGCGTTCGAGCACCCGCAGCTGGTCCGCCGTCGGTTCCATCCGCAGGCCGGCGGCACGTTCCATGGCGGCCCGCAGCGAGTCGGGGTCGTCGGGGTCGACGCCCAGCATCAGCTCCTCGGAGACCTCCCGCATCCGCTCGGCGTCGATGGTCGTGCCCGCGGCGAAGCGCGCGACCAGGGACTGGATGTGGGCCTCGAGCCACGGAACCGCGTGGAACAGGCGGCGGTGGGCCGCCTCGGTCAGTGCCAGCACGACCGCGACCTCCATCGGGTCGAGGTCCCAGCCGTCGAACTCGGCGTGGACGTTGACGCCCAGCAGGTAGGCCTCGGCGCGTGGTGCGGTCGGGATGCCGAGGTCGTACTGGCCCAGCAGCTGCCGTGCCAGCTGACCGACCACCTGCCCGGCCTGCAGGCCCATCAGCGCGGCGCCGGCCGGACGCAGCATCGCGCCGAGGTCCATGCCGCCGAGGTTGGCGATGAAGTCGCCGAGGCCCGCCGGCAGACCCTCCATGCCCGGCAGCGCGGCCGGGCCCGCTTCGCCGAGCTCGCCCAGCTGCTCCTGCGCGAGCGAGACCATCGCGTCGGTCGAGGCACGGGCGACCGGCTCGACCATCGGGCGCAGGGCGGTCAGGGCGGCGTTGACCCACGTCTGGCGTGAGGCGACGACCAGCCGGCCGGCGTCGGGCGGGGCCGGCAGCGGGGAGTCGTCGAGCCAGTGCTCGGCCAGCTCCAGCGCCTGCCGTCCGCGGGTCTCCTCCTCGGGCGTCGGGCCGCGATCGCCGTCCGCGGCGATCTGCAGCGCGACGCGGCTGGCGAGGTTCCAGTCGACGGGTCCGGACTGGCCGAGCCCGCCGGCGAACAGCTGCGACAGCTGGGCGCCCATGGCGGCCAGGCCCTCGCTGCCGCCGATCTGTTCGAACATCGCGCTCAACTCGGGAGGCAGCGCGCCACCGAACAGGTCGTCGGGCTCCTCGTCGTCACCGGGACGGAACGGGTCGTCGCTCACTTCGGGTCCTGCCTCGTCGACGCTCGGATGGGCGGTTTCGGCGGAGGTGCGGTGCACCGGTCGGGACCGGACACCGGACCGTGCCCCCTCGCTACGGTACGCGTCGAGCGGCCGAGGAGGAGACCGTGACCACCGTCGCGATCACGGGAGCGGGCGGCTTCGTCGGCCGGGGGCTGGTGACCGCGCTGGAGGCGCAGGCCGACGTCGAACGGGTGCTCGGGCTCGACCTCGTCGCGCCGAAGGGCGTGGACGCCGCCAAGCTGGTGTTCCGGCGGGCGGACGTGCGCGACGCCGACCTCGCCGAGGTGTTCGGTCGGGCGGACACGGTGGTCCACCTCGCCTTCCGGGTCGACCCGATGCACGACGAGCCGACGATGCGCGAGATCAACGTCGACGGCACGAAACGGGTGTTCGAGGCGGCGGCCGCGTCCGGCGTCCGGCGCATCGTCTTCGTGTCGTCGGTGGCGGCGTACGGTGCCCACGCCGACAACGACGTACCGCTGACCGAGGACAGCCCGGTCCGCGGCACCCCCGACTTCAACTACGTCCAGCACCAGGCCGAGATCGAGCGCTGGCTGCAGACCTGGGTCCCCGAGCATCCCGAGCTGCGGGTCACGGTGCTGCGCTCGGCCGTCGTGCTGGGACCCGGCGCGCAGAACTTCCTCACCCGCGTGTTCGAGTCGCCCCGGATCACGCTGGTGCGCGGGCACAAGCCACCGCTGCAGTTCGTCCACCTCGACGACGTGGTCTCGGCCCTCGTCCACGTGCTCGAGCACGACCTCGACGGCGTCTACAACGTCACCGCCGAGGGCTGGCTGTCGATGGACGAGGTCACCGCCATCGTCGGCCGCCGCACCGCCGCGGTCCCCGAGGAGGTCGCGTTCTCCGTCACGGAGCGGATGTGGCGGCTCGGGATCGGCGACCAGCCGCCGGGGCTGGTGGCCCACTTCATGCATCCCTGGGTGGCCACGCCGGAGAAGCTGGTCGACACGGGGTGGCAGCCACAGCACAGCAACCGCGACGCCCTGGTCGCCATGGTGCGCGAGCACGGCCGTTACGTGGCCCTGGCCGGCATGCGGGCCGAGCGCCGGACGGTCCGCTCGGCGACGCTCGCCGCCATCGGCGTCCTCTCCATCGCGGCCGGCCGCGAGGTGCGACGCCGACAGCAACGCCAACGGCGCGCGGCGCGCTGAGCGCGCGACCACCGTCGCGGGCAGACGTCCGGGTCGTGTCGCAGTAGCGCTGCCGGCGTCCGCTCGTTGAGGTCCCCGATGCCGCGGACCGCGCGGCGCACGTCGGGAAGGCGGGTGTTTGCCCGGGTGGCGGGGTCGGCGCGTGGCGGGATGGCTCCCCGTCCTGCTGCTGTTCGCGCCCGCCGTGGCACTGGCCGCCGGCGACCCCTACCGCGGCGAGCAGTGGTCGCTGGACCGCATCGGCGTCGAGGACGCCTGGGCCGCCACGCCACGCGGTGAGGGGGTGGTGGTCGCGGTCGTGGACACCGGCGTCGACCTCGACCATCCCGACCTGCGGGAGCGGTTCGTCCGCGACGCCGACGGCGAGGTGGTCGGCCTCGACCTGGTCGGCGAAGGGCCGCCGCAGGACGAGCACGGGCACGGCACGCTGGTGGCCGGGGTCATCGCGGCGACGGCCGACAACGGCATCGGGGTCGCCGGCATCGCCCCCCGGGCCCGGCTGCTGCCGATCCGGGTGCTCGACGAGGTCGGTGCCGGCGAGGGCCGCGACGTGGACGCCGCCATCCGGTGGGCCGTCGACCACGGCGCCGACGTCATCAACCTGTCGCTGGAGAGCGTCAAGTCCTCCGACCGCGCCACGGTCGGCCCCGGCGCGCCGACCGACGCCGTCCGCTACGCCTGGGACCGCGGGGTCGTCGTCGTCGCGGCGGCCGGCAACGCGGCCGCCCCCCGCACCGAGTACCCCGAGGACTCCCCGGTCCTGCTCGTGGGCGCGGTGGACCGCGACGACCGGCGGGCCGCCTTCTCCTCGGGGGTGCGGGCCGACGCGGTGCTCGCGCCCGGCGTGGACATCGTCAGCACCTGGTGCCGTGACGCGGGCGCATCACGCTGCGAGCCGGGGATCCACACCTACGGCCTGGCGGAAGGCACCTCGTTCGCGGCGCCCCACGTCAGCGGGGCGCTCGCCCTGCTGCTGTCGGCCGGACACGGACCCGAGGAGGCGGTCGAGCGCCTGCGGGCGACCGCGGTGGACCTCGGACCTCCCGGCCCCGATCCCGACCACGGCCACGGCCGCATCGACGTCGGGGCGGCGGCCGCGACCGACCTCGAGGTGGCCGCGCTGCGCCCACCGGTGGATGCAGCCGCACCCGACGACGAGGCGGGTACGGGTCAGGCGGAGCCGCCCGCCGTCGCGGCCGAGCCGACGCCAGCTCCCGAGCCGGCGGCGCAACGCGGCCCGGAACCGCCCGCGGCACCCGACCCCGAGCCGCAGGTGGTCGCGCTGCCGACCGAACCGAGCCCGCCGTCGCCCGGACACGTCGCGCCCGACGGGGTCGTCCACCTCGTCGCGGCGGTGTGCCTCGGTGTCACGCTCGCGACCTGGTCGGCCGTGGCGAGACGGCACGTGTGAGGCGTCGGTACCCTCGGCTGGTCGGGGGCGAAACGGTGGAGGACACGTGCGTCGTTGGCTCGTGCTGCTCGCCGTCGTCGTCGCGTTCGCCGCGCTGTCCGCGGGCGGCGCCATCGCGCGCGGCGTCGTCCCGTGCGAGCTGCTGCGGGCCCAGCCGACCTGTTACGTGGCGCTGCGTCCGGGACCGGCCGAGGACGTGCTGCGTCTGGTCGAGGTGACGGGGGCGCGGGCCTACGGCTCGACGGGAGAGTTGCTGCTGACGACGGTGGCCGTCGACGAGGAGCTCGGCCTGGCCGAGTGGTTGCGCGCCAGCGTCTCGTCGGGGATCGAATCGGTGCCGCGCGACACCCTGTTCCCGCCGGGCAGCGACCGTGACGAGGTGGCCGAGTACAACGCCGCGCTGATGGCCGACAGCCAGCTGACGGCCACGCTGGCGGCGCTGGAGGAGCTCGGCTTCGACGTCACCGGTGAGGGGGCACTGGTGACCGCGGTGGTCGAGGACGCGGTGACCGACCAGCTCGAGGTCGGCGACGTCATCACCGCGGTGGACGGGGCGCCGGTCACCGACAACCGTGGGGTCGTCACGGCGGTGCAGTCGCGCGCTCCCGGTGACCGGTTGGCGCTGTTGGTGCGGCGTGGCGAGGGCGAGCGCGAGGTGGAAGTGGTGCTCGGTTCGGCCGCCGACGACGAGCTGCGTCCCTACGTCGGCGTGTTGCTGTCGACGGAGCTGGCGCTGCCCGTCGACGTGCGGATCGACGCCGGCGTCATCGGTGGGCCGTCGGCGGGGCTGATGTTCGCGCTCTCGATCATCGACGTGCTCGGACCGCAGGACCTCACCGGCGGGACGGTCGTGGCCGGGACCGGCACGCTCGCCCGAGACGGCGCTGTAGGTGCCATCGGCGGGATCCGCCAGAAGGTGCTCGGCGCCATCGACCGTGAGGACGGCGGCCGTGCCGCGAGCGTCTTCCTGGTTCCGAGCGCCAACCTCGACGAGGCACTGGGCACGCCGGTGGAGCGCGACGTCCTGCTCGCGCCCGTCGCCACCCTCGACGACGCCCTGGCGGCGTTGTCCGCCGTCCGTGCGGGGGAGCAGCCGGCGGGGGCCGTGCAGCTGCAGGGGTCGGGCACGCGGGCCGCGGTCGGCTGACGTCCCGCCGGGGCGGACCTGAGTGCGCTCATGGTCGTCAACTGGCCCCCGATGTGGGCGCTGGCTAGCCTCGTTCGTCCGCGGCCCGGCGCATCCGCGGACCTCGCCGTACCGAATTCTTCCCGGGGGTGAGTGCCTCTCCAGCGCCGTGAAGGGCCAGTCGTGGGCGATTTCGTACGGCGGCGTCTCGGCACCGTCGTGGTGCTCGGTGTGTTGCTCGTCCTGTTCAGCGCCAACCGCATCGCGGTGCTGCTGACCGACCTGTGGTGGTTCGACGCCCGCGGCTACCGCGACGTCTTCACCACGGTGCTCACGACCCGGATCGGGTTGGGACTGGGCTTCGGGCTGTTCCTCGCCGCCCTGATCGCCGTCAACCTGCTGGTCGCGCGACGACTCCGGCCGTTCTACATCCCGGCCACGCCGCAGCAGGCGCAGATCCAGCGCTACCGCGAGCTCGCCGACCCCTACCTGCCGTGGCTGATCGCGGGTGTGGCGGCCATCTTCGGGTTCACCTCCGGCGTCGCCGTCAGCGCCCAGTGGCAGAACTTCCTGCTGTGGCTCAACGGCGGCACCGTCGGCCGCTCCGACGCGCTGTTCGACGTCGACCTCGGCTTCTACCTGTTCGACCTGCCGTTCCTGTCGTTCATCCAGACCTGGCTGTTCACCTCGCTGATCCTGACGGCGATGCTGACGACCGGTGCGCACTACCTGCTCGGCGGCATCCGGCCCGAGTCCGAGGGCGAGAAGCTGCTGCCGTCGGTCAAGGTGCACCTGTCGGTGCTGCTGGCCGCGATCCTGCTGGTGCGCGCCTGGGGCTACTGGCTCGACCGCTACCAGCTGCTGTACTCGCCGCGCGGAACCGTCACCGGTGCCTCCTACACCGACGTCAACGCCGAGCTGCCGGCGCTGTACCTGCTGCTCGGGGTCAGCGCGATCGCCATCGTGCTGGTGCTCGTCTCCATGCGTCAGCGCGGGTTCCTGCTCCCGGGTGCCGCGGTCGGGTTGCTGGTCGTCGCCTCGATCATCCTGCAGGGCGCCTACCCGGCGGCGATCCAGCGTCTGCGCGTCGACCCGCAGGAGCTCGCCCGCGAGGAGACGTTCATCGAACGCAACCTCGCCGCGACCCGCGAGGCGTTCGCGCTCGAGGACGTCGAGCTGCGGCCGTTCGACATCGCCAACGACCTCGACGCCGACGACGTCATCGAGAACGACGTCACCCTGCGCAACGTGCGCCTGTGGGAGCCCGAGGTCCTCGAGACGACCTATCAGCAGCTGCAGGCGTTGCGGCCCTACTACCGCTTCAACGACGTGGCCATCGACCGCTACGAGATCGACGGTGAGCTGCGCCAGGTCATGCTCTCCACCCGTGACCTCGCCGAGCTGCCCGAGGACAACGACTCGTGGCAGAACCGCCACCTGACCTACACGCACGGGTTCGGTGTCGTCGCCTCGCAGGTCAACACCGCCAACGCGCAGGGCCAGCCGGTCTTCATCGCCTCCAACATCCCGCCGGCCGGTGCCGACGAGGTGCTGCCAAGCGAACAGCCCGGGGTCTACTACGGCACGTTCCGCAACCCCGCCTACAACCTGGTGCGCACCGACGCGGTCGAGCTCGACTTCGAGTCGCCCGACGGCGAGACGCAGGTCGCGACCGTCTACGACGGTGCCGGCGGGGTCGACATCGGCACGTTCACCCGGCGGCTCGCCTTCGCGCTGCGCTTCGGTGACTACAACCTGGTGCTGACCAACTTCATCACCGACGAGTCGCGCATCATCTTCAACCGGCAGGTCAGCGACCGCGTGCAGCAGATCGCACCGTTCCTCGAGCTCGACTCCTCGCCCTACCCGGTCGTCACCGACGGGCAGGTCAAGTGGATCGTCGACGCCTACACGACCGCGACCTCCTACCCGTACTCCGAGGTGTCGACGCTCACCCTCGGTCAGCGGCAACTGCCGGTCAACTACGTCCGCAACTCGGTCAAGGCGGTCGTGGACGGCTACGACGGCGACGTGACGCTGTACCGCGTCGAGGAGGACGACCCGGTCCTGGACGCCTGGGAGGGCGTGTTCCCCGGCATCGTGCAGCCCGCCGACGCCGCGCCCGAGGAACTGGTGGCTCACTTCCGCTACCCGCAGGACCTGTTCCGGCTGCAGTCGGACCTGTACCGCACGTACCACATCCCCGACGCGTCGGCGTTCTACAACCGGGCCGACGCGTGGTCGATCCCGCGCGACCCGGCCTTCGCCGCCAACCAGGGCACCGGCACCGCGGGTGACCTGACCGGGACACAGAACCAGCGCCTGATGCAGCCCTACTACCTGCTGATGCGTCTACCCGGCGAGGAGACCGAGGAGTTCGTCCTCATCCAGCCCTACCTGGCACGCGACCGCGAGAACATGGTCGCCTGGCTGGCAGGACGCTCCGACGGCGAGCACCTCAACGAGCTGTTCGCGGTCCGATTCCCGACCGACTCGCAGGTGCTGGGTCCGCTGCAGGCGCAGGCCCGCATCGAGCAGGACGACGACATCTCGGCCTACATCACCCTGCGTGACCGCGACGGGGTCCAGGTGCGACGCGGCAACCTGCAGGTGCTGCCGATCGCGGACTCGCTGCTGTACGTACAGCCGCTGTTCCTGCTCAACCCGCAGGCCGAGATCCCGGAGCTCGCCCGGGTCGTGCTGGTGATGGGGACCCAGACCGCGTTCGACACCACCTTCGCCGGTGCGCTGGGGCAGCTGCTCGGCATCGACGTCCCCGACTCGATCGCCGAGGAGGAAGGCCGCGACCCGGGCCTGGAGCCCGGCACCGACCCGCCCGCGACCGACCCGGACGACGACGGCGAGCCCACCGACGAGGTGCCGGTCCCCGAGGACCTGCTCCGCGACGCGCTGGCCGCCTTCGCCCGTGCCGAGCAGGCGCTGCGCGACGGCGACCTCGCCACCTACCAGGACGAGGTCGAGGCCGCGCGTGACCTGCTCCAGCAGGCTGCCGAGGCCCAGGGCATCACCGTGCAGGAACTGGTCGAGCCGGACGAGGACGAGCTCACCGACCAGGAACTGCTCGAGGAGGCCGGTGACGCCGGCGCCGGTGACGAGGCCGATGCCGAAGACGGCACCGGCGGCTGAGCCGCCTTGCAAGACCGACCGCGACCCGGGCTTCGGCCCGGGTCGCGTCATGTCCGCGTCGTGGCCTGAGTCGATTGGCGTTCCGGCGGGGGGAGCCGGTACGTTGTGCCCATCGACGCGGGGTGGAGCAGTTCGGTCAGCTCGCCGGGCTCATAACCCGGAGGTCGCAGGTTCAAATCCTGCCCCCGCTACCACGAAAAGGCCCTTCGGGGCCTTTTCGCATTTCATGGGTGCCGTATGGGTGCCATGGTTTTGTGAGGTGACGAACACGCTCCGTTACAGCCCGTTAGTGTGGGTCCGGTAGATGCTTGACACATTGGCTCCGGTGCTCGGGTGACAGGTCACGGACGCGGCTCCGGTAGCTGTGCGACAGTGGCTCCGGTAGCTGTGTGACACCTGGGTCCGGTTCGGCTCGGCTTGTTCGATCTCGTTCGAGGTCGAGGAGGCCGTCGTGCTGGTGGTGTTGGGTGTGGTCGAGCAGCGTCATGCGGCGGTGCTGGAGGTCTGGTCGACGGCGCGCCGGCGTCGGAGGTGGCCCGCCGGTATGGCGCGCGGCAGAACGCTGCATCGGTGGTTGCGCCGAGATGCAACGTCAGAGGTAGCGGGGTTGGTGGACCAGGCCTCGAGGCCGAGATCGTGTCCGCATCAGGTGCCCCCGCGGGTCGAGACGGCGAGTCGGGTTGCGGCGGGCGCATCCGGGGTCGGCTCCGGCATCTTCGTCGGTCGCTCGACACTAAGCCCAAAAGACTTCGTCGAAGCTAGGCTTGGGCCGACGGAGGACTGCGATCGAGGACCACGTTAACGTGACGGACGGTACTGAGCCCATGTTGCCGTCTGGAGCACGCGGGAGCGCCGTCAGCAGCCAAGAAGTCCGCACGGCGACACGGCGGGGTCTGTCGTCCAGTGCACTCATTGCGCGGCAAGCAGAGCTTGTCCGCAATTTTGGGACAGCGAGGCGGCTCTGCCCCGACTTGGTCCCAGTGGGAGTCTCAGCAGTCCGGGCAGTCGCGTCGCGCGCAGTTGGAGGCTCAAGGAGATGGGATGGCGCGCGAGATTCTCACTCCGCATGGCGTGCGGGTACGGCTCGGGGACTGACAGATTGCTGAGGCTACGGCGGAGGCTGACCCGATGATGGACTGGTTGCCGCAGGCTGACGAGCGGATTGTCGCGCGCGAGCAACTCGTGCTCGTCGTACGTGCTGATCGCCTCGGCGAGGATGCTGCTCAACTCTTCGTTCAGCTCCCGGATGGCTCACTCGACCGGGTGACGATGACCCGCGAGGAGGTGCTGGCCGGTCGTTCGGCCGTCGCTGGACGTTCGGCCGACCCTCAACGGACCCTTGCGGCTCTGCACGGACTGTGGATGCGCTCAGCTGCCGAGCAGATGCGTTCGGGGGCACTTGCGACCAAGCCGTTGCGACCGTTCGCCCACCAGGACGAAGCAGTTGACCGGATGTTGGCGCAGCCGCAACTGCGGTTCTTGCTGGGCGATGAACCGGGGACAGGCAAGACAATCATGTCGGGCCTCTACATCGTTGAGGCCCGGCGGAAGATGTTGCTGCAGGGCAGGGCGCTGATCGTGGTTCCAGCTCACCTCGTGCCGAAGTGGGAGCGTGAGATGCTGGCCTACTTCGGCATCGAGGTCGGGGTGGTGACCTCGGAGGTGGGACGCGACTTACGCCCGCTGCGTGGCGATGTGGACACGTGGCTGGTGTCGGTCGACCTCTTCACTTACAACATGGACGTTCGCGCGAAGCTGGCGGGTTCTCACGCCTCCTGGTCGCTCACGATCTTCGATGAGGCGCACCGGCTCACACCGACCTCGCAGTTGCTCGGCGCTGCCCAGCAGGTCGTGGGTCGTTCGCGGCATGTGCTGTTACTGACTGCCACGCCGCACCGCGGCAAGGAGGACTTCTTTCGCGAGCTGATGCACCTGCTGGACCCGGCGGTGTACGCGGTTGACACCGACCAGCCGTGCGTGCCGTCGTCTGCGCACTTCCTGCGGCGGATGAAGGAGGACCTCAAGGACGCCGAGGGCAACCCGCTGTTCCCCGAACGGCTATCGGAGACGGTGCCGACGACGTTGCGGGTAGACGAGGCTGCGCTGTACCGCGACGTAATGGGCTACGTCGAGGCGTACTACCCGCACGCGCTCACGATCGCGCGGATCATCTACGGCAAGCGCGCCGCGTCGTCCACGGCGGCCCTTCGCGCGACACTTGAGCGACGCCGCGAGTTCGTCAAAGGGTTGAAGGCCGCCCGCGGGCGGGGCACGTTCGACCCGAGGTTCGTAGCGGCTCTGACCGGGGAGCTGGCTGAGGTCGGGCTGGTCGAGGACGACGAGCGGTGGGCAGACGCCGAGCAGGTCCTTGTCGGTAGCGACACAACCGACAAGCAGGGTGAGCTGCAAGCCATCGACGGGCTGCTGACGAGCATCGACCGCGTCGAGGCGGCGGGGCCACCGACGAAGTGGCACCAGCTAGCCAACCGGGCCGAACAGCATGGTGTCAGGCCCGGCAACGACCAGCTACTGGTGTTCACCGAGTTCACAGACACTGCGACATGGCTCGTAGAGCAGTTTCACAACGCTGGATTCACCGCAGAGCTGCTATCCGGCGGCGTTGGGCACAAGGAACGCGACCTACTGCAACGGCGGTTCCTCGCCCGCGACTTCCAGGTGCTCGTATCCACCGACGCAGGCGGGGAAGGCATCGACCTCCAGAGCGCCAACGTGATGTTCAACTGGGATGTGCCGTGGTCGATGGTGCGTCTGGAGCAGCGCATGGGACGGCTGCACCGGATCGGCCAGCAGCGTCCAGTGTTCGTTTACCACCTAGTCTCGCCCGACACGGCCGAGGGTCGGGTCCAGGAGGTCATGCTGGACAACATCGCGGCAGCATCAACGTCGCTGTCCGGCCGGATGTACGACCTGATGGACGCGACCGCTGCAAGGCTCGGATTCGACCTTGCCGCCCTGTTGGTCCGCGCCGTGGAGGGCCGGGCCGATCGAGAGGACGTTCCCGACTCTGAGCATTGGGAACGTGCTGCTGCGGAGATCGCAGACAACGACCTGCGGCTCACCCAGCAGACCAACCTTGACCTCGCCCAGAGACGCCTTCAGGACGACGTGCTCGAGCAGATCAATCCGGTCCACGTCCGCAGGTTCCTGGAGACGGTCGCCGCATGGCAGGACTGGAAGGTGACCAACGGGCCGCACGACGGCATCTACGTCCTCGACGCGTCCCCACGCAGCCTCCCTGAGTTCATGGGCGGGAAGCAGATCAAGCTGGTCGCGACCCACGGCAAGCCTGTTGCCGACGCCATCTCCGCAGGGGCGGTCGGTCTGACCGACCAGGTCACGGTGTTCGGCCCCACGGAACCAGCACTCGCAGAGCTGTCCGAGATGGCAGTTGATGAGGGGATGCTGGACCTCACCTCGCCCGAACCCCCGGTGCTGGTCGACACCGAGTCCTACACCCCCTATGTGCTCGGGGTCTATGAGACGACCATCACGACCGAGACGGACACCGGCCGCACATCACGCAGGTTGCCGTTCCTCGTCAGGCTCTCGGGGCCCGGCGAGGCGGTCGTGCCGGACTGGCCGTCCGTACTGCGCCTCTCTGCCGCCGCACCGAGTAGCGACCCGGGCGAGCTCACGCCCGGTGGGAGGGTCGACCTGAACGACGCCGCCATGCGCCACGTCAAACACGTCGCGGAGGAGCGTAGGGCGCTGCGAGTAGCTTGGGCGCAGGAGACCCGCAACGCGATGGAGGACGGCTACCTGCGCTACCAGCAGGAGATCTCGAACCGTCCAGACGACAAGCGCGCCGAGCTGCTCGCCGCGTACCAGCGGCGCATGCAGACGCGCCACGCTGAACTCGATCGGATGCTGATCGTCGACGCGGCACCTCCTCAGCTGATTGGCGCTATCCGCGTCTCCGCTGGGATGACTGTGGACGACCCGGCGCTTCGCGAGAACGGCGAGAAGGTCGCCATCGGTGAAGCGATAAAGGAACTAGGCCGCAACGACTTCCAGGTCCACGACATGCAGACCGCAGGGGTCGGCTACGACCTCAAGGCAGTCAACCACCCCGTCCAGCCGCCCAGGTGTGTCGAGGTCAAGAGCCTGCTCGACGGCCTCGATGGCGTCACCTTGGAGCAGTCCGAGTGGACCCAGGCCCAACAACTCGGCGACGCCTATTGGCTGTACGTGGTCATTGGCTGCCGTTCCGGGTCAACACCCCAGATTGCGGTGCGGCTCCAGAACCCAGCTGCTGTGCTCGCCAACACGCCGGAGGGCCATCAGCGGTTCCGGATCAACGTTTCCCAACTCCGCCCCTTCGCAGAGAAGGCCTAACATGCACGACCGTGGCGTTCGCAAGATTGACCGATGGTTCCCCATCGACGCGGTCGACGAGGCTGTTGGGAACCCCGCCGGATCGGGACGCTCCGAGAAGGCGTTGACCACGTGGTTTGCGGCGAGGCCCATCGCGCAAGCCCGCGCCGCGACTCTCACTGCGCTCCTTCCGGACGTCAACGGTCAGACCCAGAGGCTCATCGACATCGTCGTGCGCGGCTACGACAAGGCTGCCAAGGATGGCGCAGCGACCGACCTCATCGAGTTCAAGGACGCGGTCAGCAGGCTGGCAAGCCTAATCGAAGGGCGCTACCCAGAGGGGCCGCCCGTCGTACTCGATCCCTTCTCCGGCCGTGGGATCTTGCCCCTCGAAGCCGCGCGGTTCGGTGCTCGGGCCATCGGCGTCGACCTGGCGCCACTGGCCGTACTCGCCAGCCGCCTGCTCGCTGACTACCCCTACCGTGACTGGTCTGGCGAACCCGACCTTCCAGCTGGGTGGTACCCAGATTCCAAGGGGATGTTCGACGACGATCGCCCCAAGCTCGTCCGTGACGTCGAAGCCTTCCTGCTCGAGGTCGGCCGGCGTCTCGAGGTCAAGGCAGAGCAGTACTACCCCCGGAATGCCGACGGGCGGTTCCCGTGGGGCTACGTCTGCGCGGTAACCATCGCCTGCGATGGCTGTCAACGCCGGTTCCCCATAGTCGGATCACTGGTCCTTCGGCACCCCTATACGAAGACCGGTGATCGCGGCCAGTGGATGAGGCTCGTCACAAGTGGCGACACCTTCCGCGCAGAGGTCGAAGACGGTACTCCTGAGCAGCAGCCCACCTTCACTGCTCCCCCTGGGAGCAGCAAGAAGACGGCCCGATGCCTGTTCTGCGGCCACGTGCACTCCCGCGACACCATCAAGCGGAAGGGCTTCGCCGGAGACTATGACGACATACCGCTAGTCGCTTCCGATGCGCAGCCGCGGCAGGGGGCCAAGGACTTTCGTTTCCTCCGCGACGATGAGATCAGGGCCTTCCTGGCGGCCCAGCATGCAAGCCTTGAGCCCGTCGGCGCGCTGTCCGTCGTACCGGACGAGCCGATCCCCGCAGGGAACAATGACACGGTCCGCGCCAGCGGGTACGGGTATCCGACCTATGGGTCGTTGATGAACCGTCGTCAGGCTGTGCAGTTCGCACTCAACGCAGAAGCAATCCGAGACCTCGCCGCGGACGCTAGGGGGGCGGGTGCATCGAGTGACTACGTCACGGCACTGGCCGGGTTCGCCGCAGCGACACTTGGCCGACGGGTTCGCCGTGCGACGCGTGGTGCCCGACTACTCACCCACGGCAAGTCGGACGGCTCGAAGCAGAACCGGGTCCAGACGTCCGACGTCTACGCGGACGAGTCGAAGGTCTCCGATGGGTTCGACTACATCGAGGCAGGCCCTGGGGAGGGACCTGGGACCTGGGACTCGATCGTAGATACCTCGGTGAATGCGCTAACACGGGTGCTGGAGTGGCCTTCGAGCGAGGCGCGCAATGGTCGCTTCCGTCAAGGGTCAGCCACGGCCCTGCCATTGAGGGACAACTCGGTGGATGCGTGCATCACCGATCCGCCATACCTGAACATGATCGACTACTCGGACGCATCCGATCTGCTTTACGTCTGGGTGCGCCGGACACTGCACGATGTGATGCCCGACGTGTTCGGTCCGGAAGCGCCGTCGCTGCAACCCAAGGATGAGGAAATCATCGTCAAGCGCGGCGGTGGCGCGGTGAACGATCACCGAACTGGCGACTGGTATCACCAACAACTCGCCGCCGCCTTCACCGAGATGCGGCGCGTACTCAAGGACGACGGCCATCTCACGGTCGTGTTCGGCCACCACGATCCTGATGCCTGGGTCCGCCTGCTCGGCGCGTTACATGAGGCACGGTTCGTCGTTACCTCGTCCTGGCCAGCGCGTACTGAGTCGGCCAACACCGGAGTCGCGTCGATCAAGGTCACGGTCACTATCGGGTGCCGGGTCGCTCCCGAACGACGTCCGGACGGGATGATGTCGCAGGTCGACCTTGAGGTTCGTCGGGAGGTCGCCGCCCGGGTCAAGCGCTGGCGGCAAGACGGTCTCGCGATGCCCGACCAGCTGATGGCGGCATATGGGCCGGCGATGGAGGTCTTCGGCCAGTACGCGAGTGTGCTCCAGCCCGATGGCGAGCACGCCAGTCTGGAGCGCTACCTGCTGCTGGCCCGCACCGTAGTAAAGGACGCAACAACGCTCGTGCTCGACTCGCTGCCACTTGAGACGTTCGATGCCGGCACTCGCCTCGCCGTCTACTGGCTGCAGGTCCACGGGCTGGGGGCTGTCGCCAAAGGTGAGGCACGGTTCATGGCGCAGGGCGACGCGATCCGGCTCGAAGAGGTCCGTGACCTGCTCAAGGAATCCAGCAAGGGTTTCACACTGCTGGTCGAGCCCGCAGATGCCGACCCGGATGAGCACACGCCGTTGTTCTTGCTCGCCCGAGCCATCTCCCACCGGTGGATCACCCAGGGCGCCGACGGGGTCGCTGATGTGCTCGCGCAAGCCGTTGTGTCAGGGTGCATAACTGGCCCCTCTGATGCGCACCTGTGGGCCGTCATCTCTGAGTTGGAACGCGTGCTCTCGCAGTCGCACCCGACAGCCAAAGCGCTCGCGGCTGTGCAGCGATCGCGTAATCAGATCGTGAACTTGACCGGGCAGGCCGCTGACCGCGTCTCGAGTGGCCGGAAACAGCAGGTGCTGGAAGTGGGGGATGCACGATGAGCGGGATGCCGAACTGGACCGAACGGCTGCAGTTGCGTGACGAGGTCATCGCCTCGGACGGATCCGTCGGCGAGCTTCAGATGAGCCTCGGCAAGGTCGTCTACCAGACAGCTGACGTCCCGTACCGGAAGGCGTCGTACTGGTGCGACATCACCGAGCCGACTGACACGATGGTCGGGGTGTTCGCATCGGTCGCACGGAGGCTGTGGTCGTCATCGAGCACGGATGCAACGGCCCTGTTCCAGTTCGCCCAGGGCATGGGCGGCGGGAAGTCGCACGCCCTGGTCGGCATGTGGCACATGGCCCGTGAACCGCAAACCTTCTTCACCTCCGAGGTCGGCCAGCGGGTCACCGCGACGGCCCAGGCAGGGGGCCGCACCCTCGACGTCGGCGAGGTGCACACGGTGGCGCTCTGCGCGGACCAGTTCTCGCCGGGCAAGTCCTCCCCTCTGTTCGGTCCCGCCGAAACGCTATTTGAACGGTTCCTGTGGAGCTTGTTCCCGAATGACCGCGAGACCTACGACCGGCTTCGCGCGCGGGGGGCGGACAAGGCCACGGTCGCGGAGGCGCTCCGGCTGGTTGGCAAGCCCGTGCTCGTCCTCATCGACGAACTCATGGACTACGTCGCCGCAGCGGCATCCAACGAGTACGTCAACCGGCTGCAGTCCGACGAGCACCAGTTCCTGAACTCCTTGTTCGATGCCTGCGATGACGTGGAGCATGTCGCCGTCCTGCTCGTGATGATCCGCTCAGATCTCGACCAGCACGGCTACCCACAGGTTGCGCAGGACTTCCGTGAGTTCCTGCAGTCACGGGTGAACCGCAACGGCAAGCCCGCTCCAGTGTCTGAGTCCAAGGACTTCCTGTCGATCATCCGACGGCGGTTGTTCGTCACTCCGCCTGACGAGGCGCTGGTGTCTGAGGCGGTCGACGCCTTCCAGTCGACGGTAGACGACACCTGGCGGGAGCAGGTGTTCGACCGGTTGCCGGGTGGACGGAACCTGACCACCGTCACCGATCGGCTCGCAGCGGCCTACCCGTTCCACCCCGACCTCGTCGCGCTCGTACAAGACGAGTGGTCGACGACGGTCGGATTCCAGCGGGTCCGCTCGACGGTCAGGATCTTCGCGGCCACCTTGCTGCATTGGTTTCAGGAACACAATGAGGGACGGTGGGTGCCGCCGGTCGTAAGCATCGGGGATCTACCTCTCAATGGCCACGATGTGCTCGACAACATCCTGAATTCGGGACTGCTCTTGGGCAACGAGGCGGCGATGCAGGGCTTCGCGAACCTCGCATCGACCGACGTGATTGCGCTGTCCGGTACGACCGGCCGTGCAGTCGACATAGATCAATCAATCCGCGACGCCGGGATCTCGTCGCAACAGCCCGCACCTGCCGTGCGTATGGCGACTGGCCTATTCAACCTCTCACTGGTCAATCGCGCGCAGGGGGCGAGGGGAGCGACCAAGGCCGAGCTGCATGCTGCCGTCTGGGTGCCCGGCATGGAGTTCTCGGCAGCGGACGAGGTGCTCCTGCGCCTGACCGATACGGAGGAGGGCCTCGGATCCCTCGAGGTTGACCAGCCCGACAACCACCGCAACCGCTACTGGCTGTCGATCAAGCGCACGCTGCAGGCGGTGCAGAAGGCCGCCCGCAACCAGGTCCAAGCGGCCGACGTTCGCGCCACCGTCCTCGACGAGATTCGCACAATCGCTAGTCGCCATCAGAGCCCGTTCGGCAAAGTGATCGTCCTCGAGGATCCCGGGGAGGGCGTCGCTGCCGACCAGGTCGTTCACCAGATTGATGAGGCCGATACTCGCCTGGTCGTACTTGACCCGTTCCGTTGGACATTGCTCAACGGACGTGACTCTCAGACTCGGACCGACATCAGCGTCCTGCTGGGTATGGGCGATCGCACTGTTGCCCATGCTGCCTCGTGCGTGATCGCAACGGTCAATACCCAGCAGCGGCGTTACGTCGAACAGGCAGGTGAGGACGTTGTTGCGTGGAAGCACGTTCAGCGCCAGCTCGCCGAGAGCGACGAGGACACTCTCAAGCAGGTCAAGTCCAGCCTGGCCGATGCAGAGAGGCTGCTACGCGCACGTATCCAGACCGCGTACCGCCACTATGCATTCGTTGCTCCGGGACACGACTCGGATATCGCAGCCGAGGTTCAGCACCGTAGGTTCGATGAGGACACCCAGACGTCACTGCGTGGTGACAACGTCTGGACTGAACTGGTCAACGCTGGACGTGCGTCGCAGCCTGGCCAGCTTTCACCGAAGATCCTCGAGATACTGCTTACCAACTTCGGCCGCCCGCTCACCCCAAGAGAGATCGTCGCAGCGTTCTACGGTGACCCGCGGTTCCCGCTGGTCACGTCTACCAGCGACATCACCGCTGCGTGGGACGGCCTGCTCGGCGTCGGTCTGAGCGCGCCCGGTGGCTGGCAGCTCGAAGGGAGTGATGGCACGGTCTTCGGTGTTGCAGGCCCCGGCCAGGTCGCCATAAACCGAATGGATGCCACGTTCGTTCCCGTTGGAGTCATGGAGAACGATGATGCGGACAAGGGCAACGAAACGGACAGTTCCGGTGAAGGGTCGGGAGGCGCCTCGGACGGGACGGCGCAGCCCTCGGGTGGCTCTGGCGGTACGACAGCGACGAAGGCGCCGCTGCGGGAGTACCAGATACATCTGCCGAGCGTCTCGCTCGGAAACATGCAGCACCAGCGGGAGGTGTGGGCCATCCTCACCACCCTTGCGAACAGGCTGGACACTGCGAGCCGAGCGACCAACGATCCGCAGGTCATCGATCTTCGCGTCACCGTCACGATGCGGGAGACCGATCTGAGCCGAATCCAGCACGCCATTGAGACCATTGGCAAGGGATCGGTAAAGGACGACGAACCTCTTGCGTAGGAGTCGGCTGTTGCGGTGCTTGCCTACCCAGCCGACTCACGCCTCCAGTGCATCGGAACGATGGAGAGTCCAGAGCCATGAATGTCACCGACCGACTTGAGACCGCCATCGTTAGCCTCGAGGAAGAGCTCAAGCGCCGTTACCCGCCCCCGGAGCACAAGAGGTTCGAGTTCAAGGATGCGGCGTCGGCGGCATACCGAGACGGTCACCTCAATGAGGTACAGCTCGCTGACTGTCGGAGTCTCTGGGAAATCCGGAATCTGCTCAGTCACCGCCGTTTTGGTGGCCGGCGCCCGGTTGTTGCCACCGCGGAGGGTGCAGTACTAGCGGAGGGCATACTCGAGGCATTGTCGGGTCGCGTCCCGCGCGTCGACATCTTCTCGGCGAGGCCGGGCAACGTCGCGACGGTACGACCGGACTCGACCGTACGCGACGCTCTGAAGCTCATGCAGAGCAACGACTACACCAGCCTGCCCGTCGTCGATCAGACGGTGAAGTTTCAAGGCTTGCTGTCGAGTCACGACCTCTTGGTGTGGATAGCCAGCGAGTTGGAGAGCATCGGTCTCGTCGAGGATGCCCCCGTGGGCCGTGTAGCTCGGACCGGCGGTGTGGACTACCGGTTCGTGCCTCGTGACCTGCCCCAGCGTGACGCGCGGCGGGCGTTCCACACGCACCCGGACGAGCACGGTCAACCGTTGGCGGCCCTACTCATCACGAAGACCGGCGCGATCCACGAAGATCTGCTTGGCATCCTCACTCCATGGGACCTCCCGACCCTCGCGAGCTAGATGGCAGCGGCAGAGCTCCCGCCTGATTGGCCTGTGGCCGCACAGGGTGACATGTGGGCACCGTCGTGTGCTCCGCAACCGCCAAGGCGGCGATATCTGGACGGCGTGCCGGCCCTCCCGTAGATGGAGCTTTCGACGCTGAAGCTCACGGCACACGCTTCACAATTGATCAAGTGTCGTCGGATGGCGGCCCCGCCTCTGCGTCGCCGAAGACGAGTTGGTCGAAGCGGCTGGCGGCAGCTTCGTCCATGCCTGGGATGACGTGCTGATAGGTGTCGGCGGTGAAGGAGTGGGAATGGTGGCCGAGCCGCTCCTGGACGACCTTGACGTTCACGCCACCCTCGCCGATCAGCAGCGTCGCGTGGGTGTGGCGTAGGTCCTGCATCGGCCGAATCCGCGGAAGGCCGCTGGAGGCCACGAGCTCCCGCAGCGTCGACGAGACGTGGTCGGGATGCCACGGTTTGCCGTCTTGGCGGCAGAACACCAGCGCCTCCTCGGGAGGGATCGTCCGAAGGAGAGCCTGCTCGGCCTGCAAGGCCCGCAGCGCTATGAGCAGCTGGGTCACGCGCGGCGGAATGCTGATAGTGCGGAATCCGTGCGCGGACTTGGGGGCGTCCTTGAACTGTGCTGTGCCGCCGACCTTGACCAGCACTCGGCGGACGGACAGCAGACGTCGTTCGAGGTCGAGGTCGATCCAGCGCAGACCGAGCAGCTCTGATCGTCGCAGTCCGGTCGAGGCTGCTAGCGCCCACAGCTCGTGAAGCTCGTGGCCTTCGATGAACACGGCGAAGGCATTGACCTCCGCGGCCGACCAGGTTCGGATCCGCTTGCGTCGCTCGTTGCGTGCCGCGGTTGCCGATGGCGCGGTTGCCCGGTCCGACGGGTTGGTTTCGAGGTACTCCCACCGGACCGCGTCCTCGAGTGCTCGGTGCAGGGTCACGTGGACCTCGCGTACGGACTTCAGCGAGAGTGGCCCGGTGCCGCGCGTGCGGCCGTTGTCGCGGATGTCGGCGTAGAGCCGGTTGATGACCGGCGGGGTGAGCGCACGCAGCGGCAGGTCACCGACCCGCGGGACGATGTAGCGCTCAATGTTGCCGCGGTAGCCCTCCAGCGTGGTCACCCCGATGCTCAGCCGCATTGCGGGCAGCCACTGGTCGACGAGGAACTCTTTCACCGTGACCGTGGTGGGCTGCACCAGCTGCCCGCGGTCGCGCTTGTTGAGCACCTCACGCAGTGCGGCCTCGGCTTCCCTGCGCGTGGCGAACCCACCACCTCGACGTCGTCGCCGCTTGCCGGTCGCGGGGTCGTCGCCGATGTCGACGACGAAACCCCACGTGTAGTCTGAGCTGCCGCAGGCCGGGCAGTGCCGATCCCCCGCGCCCAAGCGGGTGCGCTTCGGACAGCGGGTGCAGCGCTTGTAGACCTGTCGGGTCACGGGGCAACCTCCGCGGGTGTCACTGCTCGGGCTTCCGCTCGGAGTTCGTGTCGACGGCTTCACACCTCGAGAACGAAACCGACCCAGGTGACGGCCGGGTTGTAGCCGGCGCGGATCTTGTCGAGTACTCGCCAGGTGTGCTGCTGGTCGGGTGCCTCGTCGGCCTGGGCGTGGACCACGAAGTCGCGGTGGAGGTACAGCCCGGCGAGCGCGCTTTGGATAGCGCGGCGAGGTTCGGCCAGTCGTTCGCGTCGGCGCTGATGCAGGCGACGGTGGGGTAGTAGCCGAACTCCTGACGCTCGACATTCGTGAACAGATCGTCGTCGCCGTTCACGGTCTACCTCCACACATCGGATCCGACCACGATGCCGGGCGTCCCGAGGGTGTGCCCGCAGACGGGGCGCCGGCCTGTGGACGCCGGTGCCCTCAGCCGGTCGGGTCGGGAAGCCAGCCGAGCATGGCGTAGAGCTTGGCGGTGGGGACGAGCAGACGCCGCCCGATGCGGACCGAGGGGATCTCGTCGCGGGCCACGGCGCGGTAGGCGGCCGAGCGGCTGATGCTGAGCAGCTCGGCGGTCTCCGGGATGGTCATCGTCGCCGGCATGATTGTCTGGTCGGGGATCAGGGTCGCGGTCATGGCGGTGCTCCTCTCGTGGTCGGCTGTAGAAGGACTCCCCCCGACGCAACGTGGTTTGTGACATCGGTGGGTCCTTCGCACGCTTCGTGGTCGCGGTCCGCGCCGGTCAAGACCGCGCGGTGACGTGGTGTCGCGGGTGTGAAGGGAGTTGTCTTCGAGCCTGCCGCTGAGTGACATCCGTGCGACCGTCGCACAATCGACGAGTCCATCTGCGAGCTCTACAACGAGGAACACTGCGACACCCACCGAGACGTCGCAGGACGACCAGAGACCACTGAGACGAGATCCTGCGAATCTGGCCCGCTGTCGAAACTCGCTCAGAACCGTGATTGCGTGCGGGTGGTGTCGCCTCAGGCTGACGCCCATCACTCGCAACACTGGCAGGGTCAGATGCCTCTCTCCACTCGCAAGAACCACCCGCTCGCCCTAGGCCACGACCTCTCACGGCCCTGCTGAATCACGACCCGACGATTGCGTCATTTCAGCCTTCTTGCCCATAGAGTGATGACGGGTGCTGACTTGGACCGCTTCGGCACCAACCTCGCAGGGATGTGACCCATGTCGTCTCGGGAATTCACGGCTGAGGACCTCGGCTACTGGTACTTCCGGCTCAATGGGTTCCTCGCCATCCCGAACTTTGTCGTGCATCCAGACGAGGGAGTCAATCAGAGAACAGATGTCGACATTATCGGAGTTCGCTTTCCACATCGGAGCGAGGTCGTCGGGGAACCTCTCCGTGACCACGATGCGATCACGAGGTTCGACCAGCGAAAAATGGTGCTGGTGTTCGCGGAGATCAAGAAGAGTAAGTGTCGATTGAACGGTCCTTGGACCACTCCCTGCGCCGGGAACATGCAGCGTGTGCTCGGAGCGGTAGGACCCGTCCCCCCACGTCGGCAGGACGAAGTGGCTCAGTCGCTCTACGACTCAGGTAGCTGGTCGGATTCTCACCTCCTTGTCTCCCTGTTCTGCCTCGGTAGTACGTATAACCGGAAACTCGCACTAGATTATCCGAGCGTTCCACAGGTTCTTTGGCCCGACGTCCTCAGCTTTATCTTCAGCCGATTCCGGTCGTATCGGCTACAGAAGAGCCGGCACGATCAATGGCCCGAGTCTGGGAAGCGACTCTGGGACCAGGCCTGGGAGGTCGGGGATTCCGCGGATTTCATTGCCTCCGTTGAGATCGCTTGAAGCGGCTGACGCACTCGACGCGTTGGATACGCCGTCTGGATCGAGCTCCTCGATTGCCACACACTTGTCAGTCTGGTGGTCTCATGGGACGCCGCTTCGCGAGCCTCGGTTCCCCGCCGGTGCCGCTGTGGCGATCGTGCCCGAACGACTTGGCCAGAGGACTGGAGAGCGGTTTCAGGAGCCGCGCATCGCCGTGATGATGCGCGGTCGCGGTCACAGTGGCCTACGCCCATAGCTGCACATCACCGGTCCTCTGGAGAGGAGCTCACAGCCTCAGCGGTTCGATCTCTAGGAACCGCTAAGGTGCCCGGATGAGCGAACTTGACCCTCCGGAGCCAGACCGTCCCCAAGGTCAGGGGCTGCGGCCTACGACGGATGCTTCGCTACCTGCCGCCGACGAGCTACCCCCACAGGTCCAGCTCGCCGCAACGTTCCACAGTCGTTCCTGGAATCGGACCATTCGGATGAACTGCTTGCATCGTTGGTCACACCGGAGTCCCTCGCGGCCTGGGTACAACAACGTGATGCAGTGGCAGACGCACTCGCTGAGCTGAACCTGGCGACGGGCGTACAGTTCGCGCATGATGTCGAGCATGCACCTGTTGACGACGTGGCGTACGTCCGCTTCGTGCGCGTACCAAACCAAGACCAGAGCTACTACATCGATGCTGAAATTCTCGCGTCCGCTCAGGTGCTAACGCTGCAGCATCGCCCGGAACTTGGTCAGCCGTTCGATGGCTGGCGCATACACGCCGTCGGTGACTACGTGAAGCCGGAAGAGCTGCCCCGACCCTCGTAGTCTCATCCGTGCTGGTCTCGCTGCTATGCGACAACGCCCCTTGCAGCTCCGTGCACCGTGCATCTGGGTGGCGCGTTGGCGGATGCATAGCGCCCATCGAGACCACCACTAGTGGTCGCCGAGATCCAAACCACGCCTAACCGGTTGTTCGGGGAGCGTGCGCCCTCAACCTGTCACTCGCTACGGTGGACGTCAGGGAGGAAGGGGTGCCAGTGGGGCTTCGATCTATCCTCGGGGTGGAGAAACCAAAGCTGGGAACTTGCGAGCACTGCGAGCACCACCGGCAGTCGCGGTCGCCGACCGGCTCATCGAGGGCCAGCGCGATCCGAAGCATGGAGGGCGTGGCGATCTTCAAGCAGCTGTGCACGCGCTTCCGGGCTGCACGACAGTTTTGTGGGCAGTAGGGAGGTACGGAATCAGTACCGTCGACGAGCAGATACTGAGCGCCGCCGACGCGATCTCATCCAACATCGCGGCCCTCGGATACGACCGGACCCTTCTCGCCCAGAACATCCTGAGTCAACTGCGCAACTTGGTCGAGGGAGTCGCCGTGCGGCTACACACGGGCCGTGGCGATGGCGAGTTCCAGTACGCCATGGTCGGCTCGGCGATCTCCTATGTCTCCAGTCAGGGCAAACTCAACTTTGTCTCACGGTTCCACAAGCTGCTGCAGATCAGTGCATCGCACTACACGATGGGCGGAGACCCATCCGAGCGCCTCATGCTCAAGTACTACGACTACCTGTTACGGATCCGAGACCTGGCGAGCGCCCAGTTCGGGCTCAGTACCCTTGCAAATCTCGAGGATTTCCCGGTCGATCTCGACCCCTCGCTTCAGGAGTACCACCAGAAGATTGCCGAACGCATTGTGGTAGCACAGGCGACGCCACTAGAGAAGCCTCGCAGGGATCGCTATTACGTTCACGCCGTGCGACCCTTCTACACGGGCGGGCGTGTTCTCTACGAGGTGACCTTCTACAACGCGGTTAACCGAATCAGCAAGTTCGACCGCGTCATCGGGTTCACTGACATCGATATCACTGACAAGTACGCGGCAAACCTCGTCCTCGCAGCCGATTCGATCGAAGTGCTTGGGCAGACCATGCCCATCACGATTATCCGAGACTGGGAGGTATCGATTCGACCCTGCGAGTTCGACAACTTCGCTCGGATCTTCGATGAGCGCTTGAAGACCTCCACCGCTAGCACCGAGTACCGGAACCTGATGCGGTACCTGACGGCGACATCTTCGAACCTGCTTGACGTCGTCGACATGGGCGACGAGCAGTACAGCACCCTCAGAGCCTGGGTAACGAAGACGTCCCAGCAGCCGCGGATCTTGCCGGTCCTCGACAAGGCACGCGCGCTCGTGCGCAGAGAGTCGCCTGGGTCAAACGTCATCCGCTACCTGATGCTGCGAATGAACAACCAGATCATCAAGCTGCAGCACACCAACCGAGCCTGCGGCGTGCTGTCGGACCTCCACCTTGAGTACGGCTGCACGCCATTCGATCGAATGCCCTTCTGCACCTCGCTCGTCGGACACAACCCCCGCTTCGCAGACCTCGCCGAGGGCCTTGACTCCACGGGACGCGCCCACGAACTCCTCGCCCGCCGGGTCAAGACCAACGTTGAAAACCGCGGCATGCTCTACACGCCGGCCGGCGACGTCGAACGGCTGGGAAACGTCGATCAACTGATGGCCGCCTACAACGGCCATGTCTACTACAGGCACACTGGCCGCAAGATGGTGAAGGACAAGGGTCACCTCTTCCTCCGCGAGTACGAGGACGGCACGGTCGCCATCATCGAGAAGCTGCAGGAGTTCGCCGCGACCGGCCTCGCCGGCTACCGAAACGCGGTGAAGCAGTGGCTTGCGCAGACAACTCCTGCCCCGGACGACCCACTCAAGGTTCAGGCGCTCGAGGATCTGTTTGCTGACTCGCACGTCGCCCTGATCTATGGGGCGGCCGGGACCGGCAAGTCCACGATGGTCAGTCTCATCGCGAAGTGCTTCAACGGTAACGAGAAGCTCTTCCTCGCCCACACCAATCCGGCCGTCGACAACCTCAGGCGTCGTGTGAACGCCCAGAACTCGACCTTCCGTACGATCAGCAGCCAAATCAACCGAAACGATGCGATCGACTACGACGTGCTGGTGATCGATGAGTGCAGCACCGTCAGCAATTCTGACCTGCTCAAAGTGCTTGAGCGGACGTCCTTCAAGTTGCTCGTCCTTGTCGGTGACGTGTTCCAGATCGAATCCATCCAATTCGGGAACTGGTTCGGGTTGGCGCGCTCGTTCATCCCCGCTAGTGCGGTATTTGAGCTCAAGACACCGTTTAGGACGAAGAACGCCAATCTGCTCGACCTGTGGTCGGCCGTCCGCGACCTGAAGGACGACATCGCCGAGACACTGGCCCGGAACGGCTACTCCACGGTGCTCGACCAGAGTCTCTTTCAAGCCCAGCAGGACGACGAGATCATCCTGTGCCTCAGCTACGACGGTCTCTATGGAATCAACAACGTCAACCGCTTCCTCCAGAGCAGCAACCCCGGCGCGCCGACAACATGGGGCGCCTCGACCTACAAGGTGGGCGACCCGGTGCTCTTCAACGAGACCGACCGATTCCGGCCCCTCATCTACAATAACCTCAAAGGGCAGATCGTCGACATCCAGACGTTGCCTGGTCGGATTCAGTTCGACGTATCGCTCGACCGACCAGTGACTGAACTCGATGTCGATGGCTTCGAGCTCCGTTATGTGGAGGACTCCACTGTCAGGTTCGATGTCTACGAGCGGGGCAGTGGCGACGACGATGACGATTCCACAATTGGTTCAGTTCCGTTTCAGGTCGCCTATGCGGTCTCAATACACAAGGCGCAGGGCTTGGAGTACGACTCGGTGAAGGTGGTGATTACGGATGCCAACGAGGACGACATCACGCACAGCATCTTCTACACGGCAATCACCAGAGCACGTGAGAACCTGCGGATCTTCTGGACACCTGAAACAGAACACGCCGTCCTGAGCAGACTACGGCGCAGCGCCAACAATAAGGATGCTGCCCTGATGTCGGCTCGCCGTGGACTGACGCCGATGTGACGACTGCAGTTGTCCCGAAGGAGGCATGTCTCTGCGCACGGTGGGACTTCCGGCTGATGCACCAGCCTCCATGTCATGTTGGGTGACGCGGTCGGCCCCTGACGCTTCGGGCGCTCTCGAAGCCACAGTCGCCCTTGCGGAGTCGCTCGAAGCGGGGACTTCGGCGCGGGTCAGGAGGCCAGCGACTAACGCCCGTGATTGCTACCTCGGCGGGCCTCGAACCGTAGTGTTCATGAGGAGTAGCGGGTGCAGGCGAAGCTGGTTTGGCTGATCGCCCTCATGGTTTTCGAGACCAGTAGGTCGGTGGCCGGCGCGCGTGACGGCACAGGTCACTGCGATGCCGTCATCTCGCTAGGTGTTCGTCATGAGCTGGGAGAATGCAAGCTCTGTCTCGGTGGTGGGTGTGGTGATGATGCCTGCGAGTTCGTCGGCGTCATCGGCGTAGAGGCGGCGGAGCCGTCGCCAGAGGTGGGCGATGCGGTCGGCGCGCCCGCGAGCGTGCTCGATGCGTGCCCAGGTCACGTACAACGGTTCTGATGGGTCCCAGAGCCGTAGGCCTTGTTGGATGGCCCATGCGGCACGGTCGTGCTCGCCGGCGTTGCTGAGCGCGGTCGCGGCCGCGACGGCTGCGTCTTGGAGTTGGGCGATGGCACGCTGCTCGATGTCGACGCTCCAGGAAACCGTGAGGTCGGTGAACGGGCTGCCACGTACGAGCGAGAGTGCGGCGATCTGGTCGTCGAGTGCTTGCGCGTGGTCGTCGGTGCGGCGGGCGTTGGCGAGCAGTGCCAAGGCCTGGTCGAGGTCGGTCCCGACGTGGTCGGAGAGCCGTATCCGCTCCTTGACGCTCTCGCGGCGAGGGAGCAGTGGTTGGCCGTCGGGGCCGTCGCCGAGGCTGCGGCGCAGGCGGGTCAGCGCGGTGCGGGCCCGTTGCCCGGCGCGTGAGGGTGGACGGTCGGGCCAGATGGTGGCGTCGAGTTGCTCGAGGGTGACGCCGTCGCGGTGGGTGGCGAGGTAGGTGAGCAGTTGCCGGGCGATCGGTGTCAGCCCGTCGACGGGAGCGCCGTCGCAGGTCACGGTGATCGGCCCGAGAACGGCGACGTGGCAGTAGGGAGCGGCGATCTGCAGCAGGACCGCAGCTGAAGCCTCGTCGGGGGACTCGGAGGCCTCAGGGGCGAGGGCGTCGTCGGAACAGAGCTGGTCGAGTGCCTGGCCGATCACGGCAGGGTCGAGGTCGGGCAGTGTCAGCGGCTGCGCCGTCTTTCCTGGCGCGTGGAGCCAGCCGTGTTCGCCGTCGACGCGAAGCCCCCAACTGCCTTGCTCGATCACGCCGGCGGCAAGGAGTCCGCAGAACCGTGCGGCCGCTTCGGGCAGTGGGCTGTCGGTGGAGGCGTGGCAGATGACGGCGCGCGGCATCCGGTCGTCGTCGATGATGCCGGCGTCGGACTCCGCGATCGTGGCGTTGATCGCGTCGGACGGATCGTTGGCGGGGACGATCTGGTCGAGGTCAGCGAACTGGTCGTCGTCGCAGACGATTACTTCGAGCGGTCCGGCGGTGCGTGAGGTCGCGAGCTCGAGCGTCATCGCCCGCAGTCGTGTCCGGACCTGCTCTTCAGGCCCTTGGATGGTGAGTGCGGGGAGGGCGCCGAGGTTGGCGAGCACAGTGGAGCTGCCGGTGTGCCCGAGCGTGACAAGCAGCGGCAGGCCGATCGATCGGCGCGGGCCGCGGTCGCCAGTTCGTGCGCTCCACCGTGCCGGCTCGCCCGGAGAGGCGGGGTCGAGTTCCCACGGCGCCGGCAGTTTGATGTCGTGGTCGTCGACGATGAGGCTGACCGGGCCGCTGTCGTGGAGGATGACCAGCGGCGGGTTGCACTCGGGCGGGATGGTGGCCAGCAACGCGGTGAGGTCTTCGAGGACCGGGTCGTCGGGCGCAACGTGGGTCAGCGTGGCCAGGTGTTGTTCGACGTCTGGGGCCAGCGTTGGCAGCCGGTAGCCGGGCAGCCGTTGGTGCAGCAGGGTGCGACGACGCCGCTGTAGTAGCGCGACTATGCCGGCTGCGGCCAGGGCGGCGGCCGTGGCGGCGGGCGCTGCGCCACGTGGCACGCCCAGCGGGTGTTCGGCTACGTCGGAACCCACGCCGGACAGGCTGTCGTTGCCCTCGTCGGTGCGGTCGGTGGCCGCATCGGGCCCGGCGTCGGTGGTCGCATCCTCCTGAGTTGTCGGGTTCTCGGGCGTTGTTGTGTCGGTGGGCGGCCGGTGACGCCCGTTTGCTGATGGGCGCGCTTCCGGCTCGTCGGGTCGGTCCAGTTCTGCGGCGTGTGCGTCGGCGCTCGGATGCACTTCCTTGATCTCGCCCGTGGCCGCCTGGTCGGGCGCCTGTGGGTCGTGCGGCACGGCCGGGAGATGGAACTGTTGACCTGGGTGGATCAGGTCGGGGTCGTGTGGGGGCGCGAGACGGTCGCGGTTGGTCTCGACCAGGGTGCGCCAGTAGACACCGATCTCGTCGTCGGTGGGGGTGCGGTCCCAGGCGTGTTCGAGTGTGGTCTTGGCGATGTGCCAGAAGTGGTCGCCGGGCTCGACCTCCCACTGCTGCGACGGTGCCGATGTGCTGAAAGCGGCTTCGGGCGGTTTGGGCTGTGCTGGCTCGCGCGCCGGGGTGTGGGTGTCGGTGGGCACGAGCAGTGGCCAGCCGGGCTCGAGTTGGTCGGTGTCGGGCCGGATGGTGGTGCCGTCGGGCAGGGTGCGGTCGAGGTTGAGTTCGCGGATCTCGCGCCAGCGGCGTCCGTCGTCGAGGTGGGTTTCGGCGAGCGACCACCACGAGTCACGTTCGCCGACGGCCACGGTTTCGGTCGCCACCATCGTCGTCTCGACGGTCGGTGTGGTGGTCGGGGCGGCGGCCGGTTGGTAGATGGTTGCGGTGTCAGGGGTGGCGATGGCGGTTGCGGGGATCAGTTGCAGCGGCGCGGCGGCTACGGGGCGGGGCTGGACCATGCTGGCCAGCAGCAGGGTGGCGGCGACAAGTCGTGCGGCGAAGTGTTGGGTGCCGGGAAACAGCGGCAGGGTGCGGGCGGGGCGGTGCCGTAGCGCCGCGACGGTTTCGGCCACGATGGCGGTCGCGAGTTGGCCCCAGGCGATCCAGACGATGACGGCCAGCGTGGTGGTCACGAAGGTGTCGGTGACCCCGATGGTGGTAATGCCGCGGAGCGTGTCGAGGTCGGGCCAGCTGGTCGGGATGGGCGGGCCGACGAGGGTGGTGAGCAGCCACGGCGGGAGGGCCAACAGCAGCAGGCTGGTGGTGGTGGCGGCAAGGCCGACGGTGAGCTGGCGCATGCGGGTCATGAGTCTGCCTCGAGCACGTCGGAGGTGGTGGACGACACGGCGGCGACGGTGATGTGGCGGTCCGGCAGCGGCAGCAGCCGCATCGGTTGGATGAGCGTCACGGTCACGAACACGTCGGTTTCGGTGGCTCGGACGCTGCCGGTCGTGCCGGTGGCGGCCAGGAAGTCGGCGGCGGCCTGTTCTGCGGCTGCCGGGTCGAGCCAGGCACGGCCGGCGTGAACCTGGTCGGGGGCGAGCTGTTGGGCGCCGGCGCGGGCGGCGGCGCCGGCGAGATCGCGGGCGTGGGCTGTGGCTGCGATGATCTGTCCGCCGTCGTAGGCGAGCCCGGCGACTGCGATGAGCGCGACGGTCAGGACGGCAACGAACGCCGAGATCGTCCCTTCCTCACCCGAAGACGGCTCACTTGTGCTGGTAGGGGGTTGCATCAGCCGCCTCCCCGGTAGGTGTCGACGACCTGGGTCGCTGTCGCGGTCGACCAGCGGCGGCCGGGGATGGCGAGTAGTGCGAGGTCGGTGTTGGCCATTTCGCAGCCGATGTGCACGGTGACGGTGCCGCCGGCACGGATGTCGGCGACGACGTCGATGTCGGTCGTTGTGCAGGCGATCCCGGCCGTGGCCAGGTTGGCCAGTGCGATCTCGTCCGCGGCCTTCTGGGCGGCCGAGTTGTCGGCGGTGAGCGAGGCGGCGCGGGCGGCGCGGGCCGCGGTGGAGCGGACGTCGGCGTCGGCGGCCGCGGCTCGGCCGGCGTAGACCACGAGCAGCATCAACACGAGGAGCACGGGCGCGACGATGGCGGCCTCGACCGCCAGCGTGGCGTCCTGGTCGCGCCAACGTGCCATCAGCGTTGTCCTTGGGGGATGAACCGCTCTGGGGTCGCGGCGGCGGACGCGGCGACCGACCACCGGAAACCCGGGACGACCTGCGGGGCCACACCGGTCACGGTCGCGATGACCATCCCGGTGGCCGGGTCGGTGGCGAGGTCGATGCGGATGTTGGTGAGGTGGCCGGCCTGGGCGAGAAGCCCGGCGGCCGCGGTCCGTCCGGCGTCGAGAGTGGAGTCGGGTAGGGCGGCGGTGTAGGTGGCCTCGTCTGCGGCGGCGCGGGCGAGCTGGGTGGCGTGGGCCCACAGGCCGAACTGCACAGCGAGCATGAGCAGTGCGAGCAGCGCGGGCATGAGGATCGCCAGCTGCGAGGCGATCACCCCATCTTGCGCGTCTGCCCTGCTACTCATCCTGCGGGCGCTGCCGGGACGGGGATGTTGTTGGCGTTGCTTTGCGCTGCGGTGTAGATGATGCCCATCACCACGATCGCCGCGCCCACCAGAAGGAAGGTGACCACGGCGATCTCCGTGGTGGTCAGCCCATCCTCGTCGTCTCGCAACCGGACGGTGGAGTCGTGGAGGTAGGCGGCCAGTGTCGCGAGCGTGCAGTAGATCCGGATCATGAAGGCTCCTGTCCGTCCATTCGTCGTCTTCAGGGTTTGGCGGTGGGGGTGTGGCAGTCGGGGGTGCCGGGGATGCAGCCGGTGTGGTTGACGCCGGTGATGGCGGTCACGGCCGGGAACACGATGAAGATCAGAAACCCGAGCAGCAGCACGGCGGTGGGCAGGTTCATCCGCTCGGTGGTCGCCTCGGCCGCTGCTTCGGTTTCGGCGATCTGGCGCGAACGCAGCGTGTCGGCCTTGACCGCCAGCGAGGCACGGATGCGGGCGCCCTGGGCGCCGGCCAGCCCGATGGCGGAGGCGAGGTCGCGCAGCTCGGCGACGCCGAGCTCGGCGCCGAGATCGTCGAAGGCCGTCCACAACGGCTGGTTGATCCGCTGCGCCCGGTGCAACGCATGCCGCAGCTTGCCGAACGCCCACCCTTCGCCGGCGTCTGCGGCGGCGACCAGGGCGGTTTCGATCCCACCACCGCCGGCGAGGATGACGTTGACCAGGTCGAGGTAGGCCGACAGGGCGTACTGAAACGCCTTCCGCCGCTGCGCGACCTGCTCACGTAACCGCAGGTCGGGCAGGAAGAACCCGGCCGCTGTGCAGGCGAGCGCCGCGAGTCCGGCGGTCGGGGGTAGGCCGATCCCGAGCGTGGTGAGTGCGGCCCAGACCGCCAGGGGCACGGTAAGGCCGGCTGCGGCGCCGAGCAGCTTGTCCCGTGCCCAGGCCTGCGGGCTGATGCCGGCCAGTGCGAGCTGCTGCTCCCGCCTCGGCGTCCAGGCACCCAACGACGTCACCAGATCGAGTGCCCGGCCAGAGACCGGCACGGTGTCGGGGCCGGGTGGGCGGTGCAGGTCGGCGATGGCGCGGGCGAGTGGGACCGGCCGCGGCTTGAGTGCGGCGGCGACGATCCACAGGCCCATCCCGCAGGCCAGGCCGAGCAGCAGCGAGACGGTCATCGGCTCGCCTTCTGCGTGGTGCGGGGGACGAACCGTTCGGGCAGGTCGATGTCGGACATGCGGGCCATCAGCCACGATCCGCCGGCGAATACCCCGCCGACGACAGCGAGCACGGCCTGGCCGCCGGGGCTGTCGTAGGCGTCGAGGTAGCTGCGGTTGAGCACCATCAGCATGATGACGGTCGCGACGACCGAGCCGAGGATGATCTTGGCGGAGGTCCGAAGCCGTTGCCGGCCCACCTCGACCTTGACCCGCATGGTGGCGTCGTCGCGTATCGACTCCGCCAGCCGCGAAAGGAGGCTGCCGAGGTCGGCGGCCTCCATCCGCGCTGCGATCGTCAACGCCGCGACAACCAGATCCGAGGACGGATGGTCGAGCTCGTCACCGAACGCGGCCAGCGCGTCGGTGAGCCGCTGATGCCGCAGCCGCTCAGCCAGCCGACGCACCGCCGGTGCGATCGGTGCCGGTGGGGCGACCGCGGTCGCGGTCAGCGCTTCTTCGAGTCCGGCGGCGGCGGCCATGGTGTCGCGTACCGACTCCGCCCACGACGCGATCGCTTCGGTCTTGTCGATCGCGTCCTGCCGTGCCCGACCTCCACCGAGCAGGCGCGGTGCCAGTGCGGTGCCGAATCCGGCGAGCGCGGCGGCGACCGGCCAGCGCGTCACCACCAGCACGACCATCGCTACTAGTACCGCCAGTCCGGCCCGTGTCGCCGTCTGTTGCAGGCGGGCAGTGCTGGCGGCGAGCTGGGAGCGGTCGGGGAGCAGCTGCCAGCCGGCGAGCCCGCCGATGGCGAGCCAGATGCCGATGCCGACGATGATGCCGGCGAGCAGGGCGACAAGCGTGCTCATGTGGTCCACCACCCGTCACGGTTTGCGAGCAGCTGCGCCTCGAACCCGCACGCGATCAGCCGGTGCATGGTGTCGTCACGTGTCGGGGACCCTGGCACGGCACGCCCGTCTGGGCCGGGGGTGAAGATCTCGTTGGAGACGAGTCGGGCGCCGTCGACGTCGACGACCTCACGAACAGAGGTGACGGCACGACGGCTGTTGACCCAGCCGATGTGGACCACCAGGTGGACGGCGTTGGCGACCAGCAGGTTGGTGGTCTCGGCGTCGAGCCGTTCGGGGGTCATCGCGGCGTACATCTGGAACCGCTTGAACGTCTCTTTCGATGTCGAGGCGTGGATGGTGCAAAGCGACCCGTCGTTGCCCTGCGACATGGCCAGCAGCATCGGCAGAATCTCATCGCCGCGGACCTCGCCGACGATGACCCGGTCGGGCGACATGCGAAGGCCGGTGCGCACCAGCTGGGCGAGCGTGATCTGCCCGACCCCTTCGGTGTTGGCGGCGCGGGCGGTCAACGTCTCGTAGTCGGGGTGGCGGTCGGCAAAGCGTTCCAGGCCGATCTCGAGCGAGTCCTCGATCGTGATCAGACGCTCGCCCGGCTGGATCGCGTTGATCAGGCAGCGCAGCATCGTGGTCTTGCCCGAGTTCGTCCCGCCGGCGATCACGATGTTCAACCTGGCCAGCGTCGCGGCCGTGAGAAACGACTCGAGCGTGCGGTCGATCGCCCCCGCAGCCACCAGGTGGGAAAGCAGATGCAGGTCGAAGTTGTGCCGGCGGATGGTCACCCGTGGCCGTGACGCGGGCGGACTCAAGACGGCGTTGAGCCGGTCGCCATTGGGCAGCTGCATGTCCAGCTCCCAGTTCGCCGCATCGAAACGCTTCTCCGAGCGGTCGAGACGGCGGGCGGCGTTGGCGATGATGTCGACCAGCTCGGCCGGGCTGGACACGACCGGAGGGTGGATCTCTTTGCGGCCGTCGGCGTACTCGAGCCACACCGGATCGGCCCCAGGGATCGCGATGTTGGTTACGCCCTCGAGAGCGAGCAGTTCCTGCAACGGCCCCAGGCCGAACAGCCGGTCGATGACCTGGACCGCCACACGACGTTCGCTCGGCGCGTCCAGCGGGTCGCGGCCCTCACGCAACGCCTCGGTCGCCAACCGTTCCAGTTCGCGGCTGACCAGGGCCTGTGCAAGCTGCCGTTCATCCTCACCGGACAACCGCCCTTGCTCGCCGTCGTCGGACGAGCGGGCGGTCAGCTCATCACCGACCCGCCGCACCAGCCGGTCAACCAACCCCACATCGGTGACGGCCATCTCACGACCTTCCGTGCACCAGATCACGACCCCGCGGGTGGCCGTCGACCTGCGCCGACGTGCCGACGTCCGGCTGTGGTGCCGGACGGCTTGGGGCGACCCGGTCGACGATGCCGCTCGCCGTACGCAACAACGCGCTGCGACCGAGCCATCGGGCCGTGCCACAGGCCGCCAACGCGTCGGCCGCATCAGGGTCGGCGGCCAAGACCCCGAGCACCGGGGCCCCGATCGCGTCGGCAACCTCGGCCGGGCCGTAGGGCCGATCGCCGACCAACAGCACGTCCGGTGCCGGCCCGAGGGTCGACAGGTGTGCGAGTCGGTGGGCGAGTGCGGCCAATTCCTCCACCCGCGGTCGCACCACCAGCACCAGTCGGTCCGCCGACTCGATCAACGGCGCGACGAGCGGCGCAGCGGGCAGCCGCCCGGCATCGATGAGCACATCCGTCTCGGCCGACTCGAGCAGGCCGGCGAGCCGGCCGGCGCACGTGCGCAGCAGCGCCTGGGCCGGCTCCAACGCCGCCGGCCCCACGAGCGCCCCGATACGCCCGGTGCCCGGCAAGGGTCGGACATGCTCGTCGAGCAACCCCGCCGTGTCGCCACCGAGGGTGTGGCGCGATGCGGCAGCAAGCGTGGTCAGCCCGGGCTCGATGGGTAGCCCGAACCTCGCCGCCAGCGCGCCACCATCCTCCGATGCCTCGACCAGCAGCAGCCGGCCCGGCCACACCGAGGCGCACGCCAACACCGCCGTGGTCACCCCCGGCGATGACCGCGCCGACGCGAACACCACCCTCATGGCCGGCCCTCCACGTGATCGCGGGCAACCAGCACCAGGCGAACCTCGCCGGTCGCGGCCGCCTGCGCGACCGAGACGGCCTCCGTTTCGCCGGTGTGCAGCGAGATGAACTGGAGCCCTTGCGTGCCAACCGGCTCGATCCCGACCACCTCGGCCGCCTCCACCAACACCACGAGCCCGTCGGAGACCTCCACGACCGAGACCAGGTCCCCGATCGTCAGCCGTGGGGTCGGGTACTGCCCCGGCGCCAACGCCAGACCGACCACCCCCGCACCCGGCGTCAACGCCGAGCCGGCAGAGACGTGATCGGCCGTCAGCAACGTCCCCGCCGCCAGATCCGCCACGACCGCCTTGCCGACCAACACACCGGAGTCGGTGGCCGGGGTCATCGCCACGACATCGTCGGTACCGACATGCACGACCCGCAGATCGTCGACCTCGAGCACCTCGCCACGCGCGACATCGGCCGCCAGCACCAGCACCGCGGTGCGCTGCACCGACGCGGCGTTGAACAACACAAACCCCAACGCCGCCAACCCCGACAGCATCAGCCCCAACGCCAGCTGCGGGACCCGCATCCGGCGCACCGCAGGCTCAGGCGGATCCGGACGGCGTGGCGTGCGTGGCGGGGCTGGCGCTGTCGTGCTTGCCATCGACCATCCTTCCAACCGCACCGGCGTCAGCCGGTGATCACCGCCTGCACCTCACCCACGGTGAGCTCCCACGAGTCCGACACCTCGATCGACCCGAACACCCCGCGGTCCGCACCGTTGAGCGACCACGAAAACTCCCACCGGACCGTCACCGAGGCGTCGAACACCCCAGAGGGCCGGATCGAGGACGAATCGGTGAACGTGTACGTGCACGCCGGGTTCCCGGTCCCGCGGACCGACTCAGGCTGCAACTCGTAATCCGCCTGAGCCGGCTCCGACCACGGCACGCCCGGGCCCTCGCAGACGCGCACCCCCTCGTCGAGATCCCAGATCGCTTCGACAGGCCGCGCCTCGACCGACACCTCGATGCCGGTCGGCGTCGACGCTGTCGCTGACCGCGGCTGCCAGTACGACTCGTCCAACCACAACCAGGTCGCAAACCGTGTCACCGCCTGCTCCGGCGACACGGCAAAGTCCGGCGTCACCGGCTCCACACGAGCCCGCGCCTGGGCACGTGCAGCGAAGACGCCCTCGCTGTCATCCGCACTGCCCGGTTCCGGAGACGGCACCCACAACACATCACTGCGCAGATCGCCGTTGCAGTCGCGATACACACCCAGCACGTGGCCCTCGGGCGCATCCAGCCAGTTGTGCTGCTGCCGATCCCGATACGTCTCTGGAACATGCTCCGGCGGCAGAAACGAGACCCACCACGCATCCGGATCTGCCGCACGCTCCGCAGTGCACTGCGGAGCTTCTGCCTGCCCGCCCACCGGCTGCGGAGTGCTGCCGTCAGCATCGCCGCCAGGGCACGTCCCGACAGCTTCTCCGCCTCGGTCATCTATTGCTCCCGACCCTTGGCAAGGAGCCGCTGCGGCCGGGGTCGTACTCAAGATGACGAAGACGATCGCCAGCGTCCAAGTCGACGCGTTCCGCCGCCTACTGCACGACATATCGCGTACTTCCGGGTTCGCAGTTGGTGTCGCGCGTGCCCGCTTGATCGCTCACCCGCCAAACGCCGTCGTCACCACGGCGTAGTTCCACCGACTGAAGGTCGAGCTGGCCCTCTTGAACAGGCGGGATGAGATCGTCGAGGCGAGTGCCGGTCTCGAGGTCGAAGGCGCCACGCTCTGGGACCTGGCGCGCGCAGTCGGAGACTGTGGCAGCCCCGATGCCCACCTCGAACACGACGGCGTTGTCGGTCGGAGCCGGGTCGCGGATCACAATCCCGTCCCGTTGGTGCTCGGTGAGCAGATCGCGGATGAACTCGAGTTGCGCTCCGGTCATGGTGCGTTCGAGTTCCGGATGACCGGGATCGGGCGGGTCCCAGGCGGCGTCCTTCGCTGCTCGAAAGTCGCGGTAGGCAGCCAACAGTTGGTCGTTGAGTTCTTCGGCGATGCAGAACAGGTCTCGCTGCTGAGCGGTGTCGATCCGCCAGCCATCGTTGGTGGCGACGGCGGTGGCTTCCCAGCCGGTTGTGACGGTTGCGACGCTGTCGGGTTGTCCGTCGGGGTGCTGAGCGACGATGGCGCAATCGGTGATACTGGCCTGGTCGCCCGTGACCTGGAAGCGTGGCCAGAGCTCGGTGTCGCTGGTGACGAGTCGGCTGTCGCCGCGCTGGGCGACGAGCGCTTCGATGGCACGGTCGGGATCGACCGCAACTTCTTGGAACTCTGCAGGATCTGGGTCGTCGACCGATGCCTGCTCGACCCAGGCTGTGTGGAACGCTTCCCAGGTCGCCGCCAGTTCGTCCTCATCTGGGCGGCTGGGTTCGGCGGTCGGGGGGGCGTCGGGTGTCTCGGTTTCAACTGCGGCGGCGCTGTTGTCGGTGGCGTCCGGCTCGCGAACCGATGTCGACGTCGGGGCCCCGGTCGAACAGGCCGCCAGTACGGCCGCCAACGCGAACGGCACCGCGATGAATGCCAGGCGCGACGGGGTGTCGCCGTGATCCGCGACCGGCACCGTCGACACAGCTGTTGGATAGTCGAGGCCCCCCATGGCAGCCCCCGTGGCCACATGCGATGCGCATTCTGAGTGGTTCTGCATCGAGGGGAGTAGTCCATCTGGGCCCGTCAGGGTGACATGAATGCGCCTGTCGCTCCACATGGGGTGCGTGGCGCACGTCACGATCGGGGGCAGGGCGGGGCCGGTCTCGGTGGGAGCCCGGGGCATGAGGCCGCTCCTTGTTACCTGGTCCGACGCAGGACACGTTGGGCTTGCTGGCCGTGTTCGAGCCGCTGGGTGAGTGTGACGATTTCGCGGTCGAGTTCGGCCACGACCTTCTCCCAGGTTGTGGACAACTGGCTGGTGGCTCGTCGGCCGGAGCTGCCTTTGGGGAGCTCGTCCAGCCGGCGTTGCACGGCGCGGAGTGCGGCAGCGGCTTCTCGCCGGTCCGTGCGGGCCGCCGTGAGCCGCTGCTGCGGGGAGGGTTCGACCACGGGTCGGCGGGTCCCGGTCTGGTAGTGGCGTGCGGCGTAGAGCCGTTGCAGACCGGTGGCGCGCCAGCGGCCACCGACGGCTTCGAGTTGCAGGGTGAGCGCGCCCCAACGTTCGGCATCGGTGCGGGTGACCAGGTTCGCGATGGCTCGGCCGGTGTCGAGACGTTGGATGCGGGTGACGCCGACATCGGCGCGGCTGACGCCGCCACCGGTGAACGAGCCTGGCAGGCGGGTCTGCTGCCACCGTTGCCAGGCTTGCGGGGTCACGTAGGCGAGCAGCTGTTCGGGCTCGCGCAGACTGCGTTCGACCTCGAGGGTGGCGCGGGCGATGAAACGCGCGATGTCTTCGAGCTGGGCGTCGGTCGGGATCGGTCCCATGGCCCATCACCGGCTTCGCGCGGGTGGGCGGGCGACGGCTGCCGCTTGTTGGCGGGCGGCGTCGAGGGCCAGGTCGAGCCGGTCGGTTGGCAGCACGGTGGCGGTGACCTTGCCGACACGTTGGTGCAACGCCGTCAGCCGGTCGACGTCACCGTCGACCCAGCTGGCGATGTAGCCCGCCGCGTGGCCGGTGATGTCGAAGTTGAACCGGGCCGAGATCGCATGCGCGGCGGCCTCGGCGACCGCTTCACAGTCGGCCCGGTTGTGGGCGTAGTAGCGGCGGTCGCCTGCCGTGTGCGCGTCGCGCAGCTCAGGGTCGTGGCGGTGGGCGAGCTCGTGCGCGATGGTCGCCACCCGCTCACCGTCGCTGTTGGCAGCGGCGACCACAATCCGGTCGTGTTCGCGCTGGTAGTAGCCGTACAGATCAGCCGGTAGCTCGCGGGTCTCGAGCGTGACGCCGTGGTCGGCACACCAGCTGGTGAGGTGGTTGGCCAGCGCCTGCGGGGCCTGGTCGGGGGCGGGCCTGCCGAGCTCTGGGAGTGGGTCGCCGTCGGTCTGGGCGACGTCGAACACGTGCCCGACCCCGAAGCCGATGCGCTGTTCGTAGCGGGCACGCTCGCCCGCGGTGGCTGGCGGGCGGACCCGCTCACCGGTGGCGGGGTCGAGCCAGTAGGGCTTGGGATGGAAGACCATGATGCCGGTCTCGCCCTTGCGGACCTGCCGGCCGACCTGCTGCCAGGTCCGATACGACGCGACCTTGGTCGCCTGCGGTGCCTGCGCCACGATCCAGGCCGCGTTGGTAGGCGAGTAGCGGTGGAACGCGGCCATCTTGGTGAACCAGGCGGCGTACTCGCCCGAGTCGATGATCCGGCGCAGCTCGGCCTCGAGCTGTCCTTGCACTTGGGCGCGACGGTCCTCGACCGAGAGCCGGCCCGCCTTGGTCGGGGCGCTCATGAGACCGGCTCGGCGGTCAACTGCTGCGCGAACGCGGCCGCGAGCCGGTGGGGCGGCAAGCTTCGAAGCGCGGCCGGGATCGAGGGCAGCACCCAGGTCCGCCACGCCTTGCCCGACGAACTCGCCGTCGGCGGCAGGCCCTCGAGGGGCAGGCGAAGCTGACGCGGCCTACCCGGCGCACCTGGCTGCGAGTCCGGCGGCAACGCCGGCGCCGGTGTGTTCGGCGTAAGTGGATGCAGGTGCGGGTGGCCGACCCCGTCGTAGGCCAGCACCGCGCACAGCTGCTCGCGGCCTGCCTCGTCGAGGTCGCCGAGCACGGCGAGATGGACGGCCCGAATCTCGATGGTGCCCATCAGGCTGACCTGGCGAACTCGGCCAGCTGCGGTCGCAGCTGACGTCGCGCCCGCGCCATCCGCTGCTTGAGCGCGCTGTGGGTGAGTCCGTGATCGGCCGCTACCGGCGCCAGCGGGAGCCGGCACGCCGCCGCACGCAGCCCGGCGCTGGTGGGACGGTCGAGCTCGCTCAGCAGCTGCTCGAGCGCGGCGGTCAGTTCGGGGTGCGGCTCGATGTTGTTGGCCACCTCCACACGTGGCAGCCGTGCGGGATCGAAGGCCCGCTCGAGCTGGCGGCGAGCGAGTTCGCGCTCGACCAGGCGGCGCATGCGGTGGGTGATCTGCTGGGCGACCTGGCGTCGCAGCCAAGGCCCGCCCGATCCGGCATCGGCGCAGCGGGCCGCGGCCAGCAGAACCTCCAGGCTCGCGGCACCCCACTCGGCCGGGTCTTGTTCGAACAGCAGCCGGCCGCGCACCAGCAGCAGCGGACGGTGGGTGTCCGCCAGCCAGCCCAGCGCCACCGGGTCGCCGGCGAGTGCGGCGGTGAGCAGCCGGCGGTAGTGGTGGTGGCAGTCGGCGTCGGGGCGTTCGACACGTGCGTCGGTGAGCGCGACGCCGACGATGCGGCGGGACTGTTGGTCTTGCTCGTCAGGGTCGAGCGATCGCCAGCGTCGGGTGATCTGCCCGAACGGGTCTGCAGGGTGGCCATCCATCGGGGCTCCTCTGATCGGGGAGCACCACGCTGAAAGTGGGCCGCTTCAACCCCGTGACAGCGGCGTGGCCGAAACCGATACAGCCGAACGAAGTTGGCGGCGTCCGTCGTGAAGCGGCGTGAAGCGGCCCGTAGACGCCCGTGTTGCCGCTTCAATCGCGTGACACCTAGCTCCACCGACCCGCGGCATCACGGCCACGGTCGGCGCCGATGCCGCCTCGCTGCGCCCGCCCGACGGATGCTGACGACAACCTCGTTGGCGGCGGCCAGGTCGACCATGGACGTGGCGCGAGCGCGGGGCGACGGCGAGCGTCACTGAAGACGTGCCACCGGGATGTGCCGTCGCCTTCGTACCGGCGACCGGACGGAGGACGTGACCCAGCCGTCAACGTCTCGGCTCGCCCGACAGGCGGCCCCTTGCTCGTCGACGACCGTCTTGGTCGGCGTGCGGGTGGCTCCGTCAGCGCCCTCGCCGGCCGGTGCTACTGCGCCGGCCGCAAGCGGTCACGTGCGTCCCAGAGCGAGTCGGTGAACTGGTCCCAGTCGCAGAGTGGATCGTGCTGCTGGCGGACGACGTCGAGCACCTCGTGGGCCCGCTGCAGGCGGCCCTCGGTCCGTTCGCGCTGGACCTCGGCGGGCAGGTCGGACCAGATGGTGTCGAGCCCCCAGGCGGCGTTCAGCGCCGCGACGAGTTCGCTGCGGAAGCCGGGCCAGTCCGCCGGGTCGTCGAGCTCTCGCGCGAGCGTGACGTAGTAGACGAACTGATCGCGCTCGACGAACGCCGCCGACCCGAACACCGCCGCATCGTCGTGGTCGAGCTCAATCCAATCGGACGCCTCAGCCATCGCACCTCTCCGAACCGATCGCTGTCAACCATGGCAGCGATGTCTGGTCACTGCAGCTCGAGATACCGATCAGCTGTGGAAGACCAGCCACCTCCTCCCACAGCGATGCACAAGGAGCGCTCACCCATGACCGCCTACCGCATCCATGTCACTTTCCGACCTCCTCGAAGACAACTCCCTTCACGAACCGAAACGGAGACACACCAATGCATCACCAGATCCAGCTGGGCGGCCGGGGCGGCCGGGCGGGTGTGTGATGTTGAGCGTGAAGAAGATCCTGGCGGGCCGCGGGGCGGTCCACTATTACCTGGACCAGACCCGCCGCGGCCTTGCCGACTACTACCTGCCCGAACCCGACGGCGACGGTGCGGTGGGGGAGCGGCTGGCCGCGCCAGGCTCGGCGTGGTGGGGAGGCGGCGCCCAGGCGTTGGAGCTGGATGGGCCGGTGGAGCGGGCCCAGTTCGTGCCGCTGTACGCCAAGGGCGTCCGACCTGAAGGCGGCTATCTCGGCCGCAAGTTCCGCACCCAAGAAGACGCCGCCCAGACTCGCGCCGACCGGCTTGCTGCGACCGAGCAGACTCCCGATCCGTTCGAGCGGTGGCAGGCCCGCCAGCAGCTGGCACGGTCGGGACCTCAGGCGTCAGTGGCAGCGTGGGACGCGACATTCTCGCCGGTCAAGTCGGTGTCGTTGCTGTGGGCCGCAGGCGACCGCAACATCCAGCAGCAGACCTGGGCCGCACATCTCGCGGCGGTCGACGCCGGGCTCGGCTACCTGCAACAGCATGCGGCGTTCGTGCGTGCCGGCCGCAACGGCATCCGCGTGCTCGACACCGACGGGCTGGTCGTCGCCCGCATGAACGAGTGGACCTCCCGCGACGGGGACATGCAGCTGCACACCCACTGTCTGATCCTCAACCGCGCCCGCACCACCGAAGACGGCCGGTGGCGGGCGCTCGACGGTCGGGCGTTGCTGGCGGCGAAGGTCGGTGCGGCGGCGATCTATCACCGGGTGCTCGAAGCTGAGCTGAGCCGCCGGCTCGACGTCGCGTGGCGTGACCGGCCAGATGGGCTACGCGAGCTCGACGGCGTCTCGGACGAGCTCATCGAGGCGTTCTCCACCCGACGGCGGGCCATCACCACCGAGGTCGACCGGCTCGCAACTGCCTACCAGGACCGCTACGGCACCCCACCACCCGCGGCCGTGCGCCACCGCATGGCCCAAGACGCCACGCTCGCGACCCGCCGTTCCAAGCGCGATCCGACACCCGACGAAGCGCTCGACGCATGGGAGGCCACCGCCCGCCGACACGGCACCGACCTGGCCGCCCTGCCGCACCAGGTCGTCGGCCGCAGCGCACCGGGCGCCCACCACCAGTCGACGCGTGACGAACTGGGGCTCCTGCTCGAACGGCTCGCCGACACCGACCGCGCCAGCTTCACCCGCCACGACCTGCTCCGCGTTGCCCTCGACGTCGTGGAGGTCGGCACACAGCCCACCGCCGAACTCCGCGAGCACGCCGATCGCCTCGTAAACCGGCTGCTGGCCAGCGAGCTGGTCGTGGCGGTGCACGCCGACGATCCGCTCGAGGTCGGTGACAACTTCCGACGGGCGGATGGCAGCTCGGTGTTCACCCGTCACGCCCGCCAACGGTGGGCGTTGGCCACCACGCTCGACCGCGAGGCATGGCTGCTAAAGGTCGCCGGAGAACCTTGCCCCCTGAGCGTCGACGAGGGCACGGTCACCGACGCGGTGCGGCGGCACCGTCTCGGCGGCGACCAGGCCAGCGCGGTCCGTGAACTGCTCGAAGCGGAGCAGCGGATCGGGCTGCTGGTCGGTCCGGCCGGCGCTGGCAAGACCCGCACGTTGCGTGCCGTGGTCGACGCCTGGCAGGCAAGTGGCGGCAACGTGGTCGGGCTGAGCGTGTCGCAAGCCGCCGCTGAGGTGCTCGCCACCGAAGCGCAGGTCCGGGCGGAGAACACCGCGAAGTGGCTCTACGAGACACGCCGTGGACACTGGCAGACCCCCGCCCGTCCGCTGCTGTTGATCGACGAAGCGTCCATGATCTCCACCAACGACCTCGTGGCGCTCGTCGCCCAGACCCGGCAAGCCGGCGGAAAGGTCCTGCTCGTCGGCGACCCCGCCCAGCTGTCCGCCATCCGCATCGGCGGCGCGTTCGACCTGCTCGCCGAACGGCACGGTGCCGCACGGTTGCGCGAGATCCGCCGGTTCACCAACGCCTGGGAAGCCGAGGCGAGCCTGCTGCTGCGAAACCGTGACCCGCAAGCGATCGACGCCTACGCGATGCGCGGCCGGATCCACGGCGGCCGTCTCGACGAGATCGAGACCGCGCTGTTCGACGCGTGGAAGGCAGACGCGCTCGGCACCGACGAGCACGGGCAACGCGAGTCGGTGCTGATGATCGTGGCCACCAACGAACAGGCCGCCATGCTCGGCGAACGCGCCCGCCGCGCACTCATCGCCGCCGGTCACGTCGCCGACGGGCCGACCGTGACGTTGGCCGACAACCTGGCATCGGTCGGCGACCATCTTGTCACACGTCGAAACGACCGCCGGCTCACCTCCACTGACGGTGGTTGGGTCGTCAACGGCCAGACCTGGACCATCACCCACATCTATGCCCACGGTGACGCCGACGTGATCCGTCACAGCGACCGCGCCAGGCTGCGGCTGCCCGCTGACTATCTCGCCGTCCACGCCCACCTCGCCTACGCCACCACCGCGCATCGTGCTCAAGGCATGACCGTCGACCGGGCCCACGCCGCCGTCGATGCCGAGACCACCCACCAGCAGCTGTATGTGGCTGCCACCCGCGGTCGGCACAGCAACGAACTGTGGGTCGCGCTCGACTCCGACCGCGACCTCGTCGCCGACGACACTCACCTGCCCGACCCGCATCAGCTGCTCGCCCGCATGCTGGCGCGGCGCGATCCTGATCGGCTCTCTGCCCATCAGCTCGCCGACGACAGCCAGCGCGAGATGCACTCCCTTGCACGGCTTGGCGCCATCTTCGAAGACGCCGCACGGCGCATGACCGGCAGCTGGCTCGCCGCCCGGCTCGCCGACCGCGGGCTCGACCGCGCCGTCGATGAAGCCGAATGGGGCAGCCTGCTTGACCGTGTCCGCCACCTCGCTCTTCAAGGCCACGACCTCGACCAACTCTTCGACCAGGCGATCGCGATGCGTCCCCTCGACCAGGCCCACTCCGTCGCTGGGGTGCTCCACTGGCGGCTCGGACAACTCGCCGAGCAGACCCCGCCGACGCGTCGACCGGGCCCGCTGCGCTCGCTGCCCACCGTCGACCCCGCAGACGAACATGCCGCACTTGCGCGGACGGCAGGGGAGCTCATCCGTCACCGCTGGCAGCACATCCGTGCCCAGCTCGCCGACACCGACCAGCTGCCGGCCTTCGCCCGCACCCTCGGCCCTCGGCCCGCCGATCCGGCCGAGCGCCGCTCGTGGCTCAACGCCGCCACGACCATCGTCGCCTACCGCGAGCGCTACGACCTACCCGGCCACGTCGAGCTGCTCGGCCAGCGTCCCGGAGCACTGCGCCCCGACGCCCAAGCGGCCTACGACCACGCCCTCCACCAGCTCGACCTTCACCTCGTCCGCCCCTACCCCCGTCTCGATCCCACCGAACGCGACGTGCTCCGCCAGCAGCTCGACAGCGCCATCGACAACGTTCCCTTCAACCCTCAACAGTTGCAGGACGAACACTGCGCCGCAGCCGACAGCCGCCGTGCCTGGACCGCTGCCAGCGTGCCCGACCGTCCGCAGCGAAGAGCTGACTACGAGCAACATCTCGCTGCTGTCGACGCACTCGAAGCGGCCGCATCCGCCCACCAGCAGGCCCGACAGCAACGCGCCGACCGTGACGACCAGCGACGACGGTTCGGCATCGGCATCCGCCGTGCACAACGGAGCTGACAACCATCACAGATGGGCTCGCAATGGGCGTCTCGGCGCGGCGCCGCGGTAGGCGGATTGCCTAGGCTCCAAGTGATCCCCGTCGGCGGGGAGTATGTCGGTCGCGATCACGGAGGTGGACATGCCTGCCGGACGGCGCCCATGCGAGGTCGACGGCTGCGACCGCCCCCGCACCTCCCGTGGCTGGTGCTCGGCGCACTACGCACGCTGGCGAACCACTGGGGACGTGCAAGCGGACGTGCCCGTAAAGCAGTTTCGGATCGATCGGCGCTGCAGCATCGATGGCTGTGACCGCCCCGTACGGCTACGAGCAATGTGCTCGCTGCACTACACGCGCTGGCGCACCGGTCGGCCGCTCACCGCGCCGCCCGGCCCCAACGCAAAGTGACGATGGGGCCGGCCCGATGCCGGCCCCATCGTCGAGGGTCAACTCTCGCAGCCCACGCCGTCGCCGTCACGGTCCAGACGCGAGTGGTAGCCCGGGTCGCCCCGGTAGACCGGTGCTGCGCCGGCGTCGCGGGCTTCAGTGCAGTTCGCGAACGTGCCGTCAGGCATCGACCCCGGCCCGGACGGATCCGGCTCCGGTTCGGGCTCAGGTTCCGGTTCGGGCTCCGGTTGCGTGGGCATCGGCTGCGGTTCCGCCGGCGGGTAGTCCGCGTGACCCTCATCGACGAGCAGCGCCATGAACCGCGACAGGAAGGTCGCCATCTGCGCTCGCGTCACCGCGCCGGCCGGGTTGTAACCGGCGCCGGTTCCGCCGGTCAGCCCCGCGGCCGCCACGGCGTTGATGCTGGCCTCGTGCGTGTCACCGTTGTCGTCGGCGAAGTAATCCGCACCGGAGGGCAGCGGCTCGCCGGTGCGTGCTTCCCAGGCGCGTGCGAGGAACGTGGCCATCTGTGCGCGGTTGACGGTGCCGGCGGGGTTGTACCGGCCGCCGCCGACGCCCCCGATCACCTCGAGGTCGGCGAGTTGATTGATGCGCAGTTCGTGGGCGTTGCCGTTGTCGTCGTCGAACGCATTTGGCGGTGACGGCGGCAGAGTGGCGCCGGTCAGGTCGATCGCGCGTGCGACGAACGATGCCATCTGATCGCGGGTCACCGTGCCTGCCGGGGCGTAGGTCCCGTCACGGTTGCCGGCCGTGACCCCCCACCAACCGATGCATTCGATCGACCGCTCGTGCGTGATGCCGTCGATGTCGGGGAACCGGCCGGTCGTGGTGTCCTCACATGCCGGCTCGATCGACTGTGCATCGGGCGTCGCCACCGGCTCGGAGTCGGTCGAGGCGTAGGTGCGGCCGGTGTCGCCGGCGACAGTGAAGCTGCCATCCGTTTGGGCGGTCAGGAGGATGTCGCCGTCAGCGACGGACCCGTCGGCGTTGCCGGTACGGAACACGGTCGCGCCCGCGGTCTGCCAGTCATAGGTGACGTTCGCCGACGGGTGGCCATAGCTGTTGGCACCGACGGTGAAGATCGCGACCTGCGGATCCAAGGTGGCGATGTAGGTCGGTGAACTCGACGTGTCCGAGCCGTGGTGGGAGACCTTGACGGCTTCGACCTGACCGATGTCGTCGGCGGCCGCGGTCTCGACGTCGCCGTGCGCGTCGCCGCAGGAAGCGAGGTCGAACTGGCCGTACGAGATCGACAGGCAGACGGACCGGTCGTTCTCGTCCGACACGGCCACCTCGTCGGCTGCGGTTCCGTCGGTGCCTGCAGACACGACGTCGAACGTGACGGCGCCGCACAGGTCGAACTCGTCGCCAATGTCGACCGGCTGACGCAGACCGGACGTCGTGACCCACGCGTGGTAGTCGGCGTAGGCCTGCGAGCCGGCCGCGGTGGCGTCACCGCCACGGTCATAGACGACGTCGAGGTTTACGCCGGCGGCGGTGCCGATGTCCTCGACCGCTCCGAAGTGGTCGACGTGGTAGTGGGACACCGCGATCCACATGAGATCGTCACGGGCCTCCCACTCGTCGAGCAGTGCGAGGACCTCGTCGTCGGCGCCGCGGTTGGCGTCGACCAGGCCGACCTCGCCACAGGGGCCCCGGTACACCGCGGTGTCGCCGTTGCCAGTGTCGAGGTAGACGACTTCAAGGTGGTTGGTGGCGACCGCTGTGGTCGTCGGTACGAGTGCCGCGAGCATCGCGGTGATGAGCATGACGGAAAAACGGCGTCGCAAGAGTGCCCCTTATCCCCGGTAGTGAGTGTGCCCGAGACAATAGATCAGTGGGCGACACGCGGCTCCCCCAGCGCAGAGTCCCGATCCCTGTGTCGGCCCCGGTCGCCGAACCCTGCCACGTCAGAAGTGGTGGCGATACTCGGGGCCGTCCTCGACGAACACAACACGGGCATGGGAGTGGCAGGCAAGCGGTCCCCGATGACCTCTGGGTGCGCTGGCCAACGGTCGTAACGCCGCAGCAGGCGAATTGGCTGCCTGCCCACAGCCACGTGTAGGCAAGAGGCTTACGAGATCCCTCGTCTTCGGCTAGGCACGGTTCGGCATGCAGGTACTTGTCGCCGGTTGCCGATCGAACCGGTCTGCGGGCATCGAGCGAGATCCCTACCGACAGCGGTCCTGCGACTGCGACTTCTTGACGAACGCGCTCCTGTGGTGGCACTCGCCCGGCTGGCGTTCCAGCCCGCTGCATCCCACGTCCACGGACCTGCTCGATCCACGGATGTACCTTCCCGGCGATGCCCGGGGCTGGTGATGGCCAACTCCGCGGGAGCGCCTGGTGCCGAGGTGAGGGGCTACAACACAATAGCGCCATGCGCAAACAGCGCATTTGCCGCCCGGCAGCTGCTACGTCACGCATCGGGCTGCCAGCTCAGCGGCGCATTGCCCGCCGCCTCGGGCCTCCCTGTTCTTATGTTGACCGAGAACCGGTGAACGGAGCGCGCCTTTGCGCGCTTCGGATCCCAGAGCAACGCGTACGAGTCAGCCACATTGAAGTCTATACCAAGATGCGTTATGTAGGAGGTCTCGAGCTTCCTTATAAGCGATGGTAGGCCGTATCGCGGAAACTGCTTAAGCTTCGTATTCTCAACCGGCTGGAAGTACCTAATCAGGAGAGCCTCGACCGCATCGAGCGCGTTCTTTGGATCTTCCAATGCACCACCGAAGTTAGTCAGTAAATCCTCCGATGCAGTTGCTATTTGTTCCAAGGTTTTCGGTCCAATGCTGCCATGAACCTCGGCACCCGCAAGACGGAGGTCGGCGATCATTACGCCAACGTGCTGATCTGGGTGATAGTCGTGAACTTCGGCAAGAATCTTCTGCAGATGCTCGTGGCCTTGCTCAATCCTATCTATAGCTGAACGCCGTTTGTCCCGCCCGTAAGCCTGCCCTACATATACAATCGAGTAGGTGAAGAATTTCTTGATTGTATGTTCATACCAGAATCTCTCCCGCTCAGCCGCTGACGCAAAGTTGGCGCGAAGGAGAGCTCGGACCAGGCTAATTGCTGCGTACTTTTTTTCGATTCCCTCGGATGAGCGGTGAACAACGTGATCCTTCACGTGCCGCAACTCTCCTCCGCCGAGCAGTTGCCTCGGTACGCGTACTGTTCGAGGCTTCCAAAGTCCGCCGTTTTCGAACTCTGTCCTGACGATCCACGTGCCATCCGTGCCATCCGTGTCATCTACGGCGATTACGCGCACGCGGGGCCCCAAGGCAACCAAGTAGATGTGGTTGCCGCGCTCCAGCGCAACCTCTTTTAGCTCCTCTGAGTAGATCTCAGAAGACATGAGTGCGCGACTCGTATCGTTTCGAACCACTACCAACTTGGTCAGCATATTCCTCCAACTGCTCCTCGCCCCCTGCTGCCTCGTTCCGGCGAAGATTACCGCGGCCTCTGGCTGTGCGCCGCGGGGCGGCGGGCACTCGGCGACCACTTCAGGCTGTCCTATCGAGAAGTGCGGCGCGTGTTTGGTCCGCGAGTCCCTGATGAAGCTGCACCCCCATCGGCCCGTGTGTCGGCCCTTGCGCAGCGAACAAAGGGCTCGGGTTCTGATTCGAACAGTGGCGGGTTCGGTCCCTCAGGGCCCGCGGTTGCCGCAGTGGCCCGAGGAGTAGTTGTCGCAGTCGCGCTCGGTCTTCTTGATGAGCAGATTTCATCGCCTCAGCCCGCCTTGAGTAGCCGCCGTTAGGGGTGAAGCGAGAGCCTTGGCGTGCCATATCGCGGGCGTGCGAGTCAATGAAGACAGGCCGCACGTACGATGTCGTACCCAGTCGAAGAACGCTTCAAGCGACTCCTGATCATCGCCGACGAGCGACCCTACGGCGATGGTGTGCGCGACGACGCGGGCCGCTCGCCCATCAACCGGATTATCAACCCGGCTAGACACACAGCACAGCACTAAGCGTCACCTCACAGCGCTGAAGCTGGCGACAGGGTGCTATTGGTGTGGGCGCTGCCCACGGTGCAGTCGGTGTTGGCAGTGGGTTAGTCGCTCGGCGAAGTAGTCGAGCACGCGGTGTTGCAGGGCGTCGGTGCTGGCGCGGTGGGCGAGGATCGTTTGGAGGTGCTCGATCATCGCTGGGTTGGTGCGTGCTTGGTGGCTGAGTAGCTGCGTCAGTGACGTGGTGAGGCCGGAGGCCTGCGCTGGGGCGGCCATCTTATGCTCGACCCAGTTGGCGAGGTCGGTGAGGTCGGTAGTGGCGGGTGTGTCGATGTTGATGCGGCTGATCCGGTCGGCGAGTGCGGCGAGTTCGTCGAGGATCGGCCATCCGTCGCGGTTGACGACCTCGACATGCGCCCTGTCCGGCGTTGCGGGCGAAATGTTGACTTCAATGAGCGAGCGTCGTGCGTCGCCGTCTCGGCAGTGAAGCTGGTTGCCCTGCCGTCGTAGGTCGAGTTGCCCGTCGGGGGGCCAGGGGGTGCGGCCGAGTTGGGCTTCGAGCCGATCGAGGAGTTCGGCGGCGGTATCGAGGGTTGTGCCGGTGGGGAGTGCGAGCCTGAGGTGGCGGTCGGTGGGCGGGGCGATGGTCAGTGCCCAAGGGTGCCAGGCGTGGGGGCCGGCCAGCCGTGCGGGGTAGCTCTCGTCGGGGCGGAGCCGGGGGAGGATGTCGGCGGGTTCGGCGAATCCGACGCAGCGGCCGACCGCAGCAGACGGGGCGGTGTCGGAGGCCATCGGCCGCTCCTTCTAGGCGACTGCAGTTCCGGTGGCGGGGTGGGCGTGGCGGATGTCGACGGCGAGTTGGGGGAGGCAGGCTTCCCAACATGCGCGCAGCTGGTCGGTGAGGTCGAGGTGGGGCCACTCGGCATGTAGTTGCGGGAAGCTGAGGTGCTGCTCGATCGAGGTAGCAGGGCCAACTTCGAGCCAGATGGGCAGCACGGCACGGCGGATGTGCACGTCGGCGAGGTCGGCGTGTGTGTGGCCGACGATGTTCGCGACCCTGTCGGGTAGCCGCACTTCGCGCCACGCACCGGGGCGGAGCCTCAGCTGATCGGGGACGGCTTCGCTGCCCGGAAACCAGATTTCGCGGCTGTAGCCGTCCGTAGGCAGCACCGTGTCGCCGACCTCGCTGCCGGTTGGCCGGGCGGCCTCAGGGGAGGTCTGGTCTGCAGCCGGGCGCGCTGTGACCGCGGGCAGGCGGGCGGACCAGTTGGTGGCGTCGAGGATTTGGCGGGTGGTGGCGGCGGCGGGGCCGTGGATGCGTCGGTGCTGTTCGAGCACGTGGGTGGGGACGTGACGTCGCCAGCGGGGCTGCTGGTAGTAGGCGTGGGTGGTGATCAGTGCGGGCGGGTGGTTGCCGGTGAGCATGACGGCGTTGCCGTGGGGCAGGGTGCGCAAGAACGCGGGTGGGGCGACGTCGATGCGTTCGGACCCTTCCGAGACCGACAGACCGCCGTCTGGGGCGGCCGAGATGGTGGAGGAGGCGACCCACTGATCACCGATTAGGTCGGACAGCAGTTTGAGGGTGTCGAGATCTTGGGTTCCTGGGAGCCACACGGTGGTGGTGTGGTTGGCGATGACGGTGCGTTCGGCTTCGCCGTAGATGGCACGGATCTGGGCGCGGTCCTGCCAGATCGTCATCAGCGTGATGCCCTGCCCGGCGCCGGTGGACGCGATGGTCGGCAGGGTCTTGAGCGGGGCGATGTTGCCGGCTTCGTCGAGCATCATCAGCAGCGGCGGGCTCAACGGTGCGCCTTGCAAGATGTTGGCGGAGAGCTCGACGGCGGTGCGGTAGACGGCCTGGACGAGCGCGACGAACAGCGGCCGCAGCTCGGCCTGTTCGTACTCGGGCGCGACGAGGTAGAGGGTGCCGTTGTCTTTGAGCATCTCGCCGATCGACAGGGCATTGTCGATATCGCCCGGCGTTGCCGAGGTGGCTTGCTTGACGCGGGGGGAGCCGAATGCACGGAAGATGGCCATGGCGGTGCCGAACACCGATCCGCGCGTTTCGTTGGGAAGCCCACGGATCGCCTCCCACGAGGCGCGCGCATCTTCGTCCTCGAGCTGGGTCAGGATCTTGGCGACATCGTCGAAGGCGCCGCGATCGACCCAGTGCGACACATCCGACATGCGGCGGCCGGTCGTCGCGGCGGCGAACAGCATGGGGGCGAGCAGCTTGGTCGCCAGGGTCTCCCAGAACTTGGCGTTGTCGTGGTTGTCGGCGACCGCGGCGGCGTCGGCGAGCCACCCGGCGGTGCGGGTCGCATCCGCGAACGTGGTGGAGGTCAACAGCGGTGACCAGCGGATCGAGTCGAGCCCGGTCGCGCCGGTGGGGTCGAACAGGTAGGTCGGGCCGAGTTGGGTGCGGCGGTCGACGGTGAGGTCGTAGACGTCGCGTTTGACCGAGGTGACCAGGGCGGGGCCGTCCCAGCGCAGCAGATTTGGCACGACGAGTCGGCTGGTCTTGCCGGTACGGGTCGGTGCGATGGCCATCACCGATGTGCGTGCGGGGACGAGCACGTCGTGATGTTGATGGCTGCCGATGATCAGACGGCCGGCGGCGGCAGGTTCGTCATGGTTGCCGGCGGGTGGGGCGGCCAGCAGGTCGCCCAGGTCGCGGCGGCGGGCCCACACCCGAGAGCCGATCCGTTCGGCGTGGCGTTGCCGGTGCCGCCATCCGCTACGCCACTCGAACCAGGCACGCCCGGCCCGCATCGCCACCGCCAGTGTGGCGATGGTGAGCAGCATGGCGATGGCGGCGGGACGCCACCACACGTCCACGCTGTCGGCGAGTCTCGAGTCGGCGTGGTTGGCGGCCAGGTCGACAAGGGCGGCGGGCATGTCGAGCACACCGACCTCAAAGCGGCTGCCCGCGAACAGAGCTTCGATGTGCAGTGCGGTCCAGGCGATCGTGGAGACGGCCAGCACCGTGAGCGCGGCGGCCAGCGCGAGCATGGCCCACACGATCTCGAGCGCGTTGGGACCGCCTGCGGTGAGCTTGCCCGAGCGCGGTAGTGGCGGTATGGGGTTCACGGCCGCCCCCGCTCGTCCAGTGCGGCCGCCATTTGGGTGTCGGTGTCCACCAGGAGCTGCTCGGCGGGGGAGAGCAGGTGGTCGACGAGGTGGGTGGTGCGTTGCTCGCCGTTGACCACCCACAGGCCGCGGCCACGACCGAGCCGGGTGGCCAGCCGTGCCTGCAACGTGTTGAGCTGGAGCACGTCGCGTAGCAGCGGCTGTTCGCCGGAACTCTGGCGGTAGATGATCCAGGTGCCGGCGTCGGCGATGACCCCCTCGGCGAGCGCGCGGGTTGCCGTGTCGGCGTTGCCGGCGGCGGCGGTATCCGAGAGACGATGCAGGACGTTGACCACCGACAGCGACAGCGCGCGAGAAAGCTTGGCGTTGGTCTGCAGCCAGCGGGCGGACGCTTCGTCGGACAGCAGCGCCCAGGCTTCGTCGTTGACCTGGAACCGGCCGCGCCCGTCGGCGGTGTCGCCGGCCAGTTGCAGCCAGGCGGCCACGGCGATCATCACCAGCGGCAGCAAGGGGCGGTGGTGGCGGTAGATGTGGCGGATGTCGACCACCGTGAGCCGACCGAGCTGGTCGGTGTCGAGGGTGGTGGGTCCGGCGAACATGCCACCGAGATCGCCGTGGGGGTCAACGAGTCGGGCGGCCGCGAGGGCAAGTTCGCGTGACTCGTCGACGACCCGGGCCGGGTCCATGTTGAGCCGGCCGGCGACGTGGCTGTCGGGTGCGATCATCGCCTCGGCAACCATCGGCAACGTCACGGTCTGCCCACGACCGCCGACCCGCAAGTGGTCGTCGAGGTCGGTCAGTTCCAGTCCGGCAACCCGCGCCAGTGAGGCAGCAGCCAGGACCAGCTCCAGTTGCCGGCATGCCCGTCCGAGCACGGCTTCGAGCAGTGCACGCAGGGTGGCGAGGTTTCGGTGAAACAACTCGGTCGGGGCGAGCCGGGCACCGGCCGTGCCCGGGTCGAGCGGGTTCAGGACTACGTCGCCGCCCGGACGCAGATCGATCGGGACGGTGCCGGCGGCGTCGGCGAGTGGGCCGTACTCGCCTTTGGGGTCGATGATGTGGGCGCCGCGGCCGAACTCCAGCCCTCGCCATACGAGAGTCTTGACCAGCGATGACTTGCCCGCCCCGACGTCGCCGAGCACGAGGATGTTGGGGTTGGACAGCTTGCCTTGGGCGTAGCGGACCCACGGGTCGAAAGTGAACATCCCGCCGGTTGCTGACGGTCCGATCAGTATCCCGCCGGCGTTGGTGGCGGGTCGGGAGGCGACCTGGAATGGATAGACCGCTTCCAGGTGGCCGGTGGCCAGCTCAAGTGGCGGTACAGGGGTCTCGTACAGGATCCTTCCGGCGAACCGGCGTCGCTGACCACGGCGGCCGCCGAGCCCGCGGTAGCGGGCGGCGGTGGCCCGCTTCTGGGTGAGCTCGTCACGGCGTGCTGCGGCACGCTCGCGTTTGGCCGCTGCGGCGTCGGGCCGGCCGCCGGCAGGGGTACGGGCGGTGGTGGCGATCCGCCGTAGTCGTCGTGGCGGGCGGCGCATTAGCGGGCCCCCCGACACAGCGGCAGCGTGAACGACGCGGCCTGGCGTTGTGTGCCGACCAGACGGCGCAGCTCGAGCCCGCAGCGGCGGGCGGCCGTCTCGACCTGCCCGACCGCGATGTCGAGCTCGGAGATGGCCGGCGCGGTGATGGTGATGGTCCACACGAGCCGGAACACCGCCCGGCCATCGACCAGATCGGCTTCACGCTGCGCGGCGTCGCCGTGGCTGCGCCGGTGGCGGGCGGAGGCCGAAAACCCCCACCGCTGCCGCAGGGCCTGTTCGGATTCGGCGGTGACCTGTTGGGTCTGCGCCCGCCGTTCCGCCGTTTGTGGTGGGGTGGGGACGTACAGCAGCGACATGCGGCGTGTGGCCGGCACACCGATGAGTAGATGTTGGAGGAACTCGCCGGTGACCGGCCGTGATGGCGGACCGGTGACCTGGCAGGTGGCGGCCCAACCGGACTCGAGGCGCAGCGCCGTCCAGGACTCGACCATGGCCGCGGGCCCGGCCGCGGTCGCATCGCAGCCGGCCCCGGTGTTGACGTCGTCGCCGCGGGCGTCGAGCTCGCCGGCCGCGGCCGGGTCGAACCCGGCGCGGAGCACGGCGGCGAGCTGTCGGGCGGGCAGCCATCCGTGGACCTCGATCCCGGCGCCTGCCAGGGCCGGTTCGAGCTGTGCGCAACGGTCGAGCAGCACGGTGGCGGCGCCGTCACGGCCACCGCCGGCGTGGCGGATCTGCCTACGGGCGCCACGCCGGTCCAGCGCCACCGCAAGCAGTAGCCGGTGCTGCTGGCCGGCCGTCGCGGCCGTCTCGAGCAGCTGCCGATACGAGGCGGCGGTCGCGTCGTTGCCGTGGCCGCCGTGCTGGCCGTGCCAACCGGTGGTCGGTCCTGCAGTCGCTGGGGCGCACAGGTGCACCAGTTGCAGTCGGACCAGCTCGGGCATCGACTGGCCGATGTGGTCGAGCAGGCTGCCCCACCCGGCGAAGCGGGCCTGTTGCTCATCGCCGTCGAGAAACAGCAGATCGTGGCCCGACACCTCGCAGATGGCGACCAGCCGGTCGCGGTAGGTGTCGATCACGATGCCGTAGTCGGCGACGGTGGGGCTGGCGACACTCGCCCGCGGTTGCGTGGCGGTGTAGGCGTGCAGTTCGAGCCCGAACAGCTCGCCGGGTAGATCGAGCACGCCGGCGGGCAGCGGCGGGTTGGCGAGATCGCACGACGCGTAGAACTCGTTGTTGCGGGTCGCCTGCCGCCACACGAACCCGACCGCAACAGGCAACCACTCCACCAGCGCCCGGCCGGCAACCTTGACGGCGGCCGCCGCGATCAGGCCGACGATCAGAAGCCCACCCGCCACGACCGCGGCCGGCGACGGGCGCGCCACGACGACGATCAGGATCACGCCTGCGCCGCCGAGCGTGATCAATCGTGACAGCGACAGACCAAACAGCAGCCCGACCGCCGGGCGGGCAGGGAAGCGGTAGGTCGGCAGCTCAGTCACGACTGGCCCCCAGCTGGCTCGCGAGTGAACGCCCCGCCCCAGCCCTGCTCAGCCCTGCTCGGCGACGTCGACGGTCGCTGCCCTTGTGTCGGGGAGCCGGCCGACGACACGGCAGCGGACATCCGGCTCGACGAGCCAACCTCGGTGCGAGCCGTCGTCGGCGCCGCGGACGACCCGGACTGTGCAACCGCAGGACCGGATGCCGCGGTCGCGGACGAACCACCGCCCGTGCCGACGTCGGGCCCGCTGCCACCGGCCGAGCCCGCGCCCGCGCCGGGGCCCGGCCCGTCGCTTGCGGACCCTGTACCGCCTCCACCGCCACGGCCGCTGGCGGCTGCGGCCCCTGCGGCCGACGCGCCGGTGGCCGCGGCGAGCAGTGCGCCCTTGGCGGCCATGATCCCGGCCCCGGCAGCGACCACCCGGGAGCCGCGGGTCATCGACTGCACGGCCGTGTGTAGCTCTGGCAGGCCGATGATGCGGGCCAGCGCGGCCGGGGCGAGTGCGGCAAGCAGCAGTCCGAAGGTGCCAAAGATCAGCCGGTCGACCCCTTGAGGCTGGCCGATGACGGTGTTGGTGACCGCGAACATGGTCAGGATCGCCGCGTCGGCGAGCAGCACCGCCAATCCCAGCGCCCACGTACGGACCTCGACGCGCCGCATCGGCGTCCATACCCCCAGGGCGTGGGCGATAGGCAGGAACACGATCACCGCCGCAAGCAGCACCGGCCGCATCGCCAGGGTGAAATAGATCGCCAGGGAGGTGAACACGATCACCAGCCCGGCCAGGAACGCGATGAACAGCTCCGCGCCCGCCTCGCGCTGCTCGGCGGTGTCCATGAGCACTTCTTGCAGCGGCACAAGTGGCGCGTCCACTCCGGCGCCCGACGCATCCAGCGCGATGCGGCCAATTTCGGACAGGGCGCCGCCGATGGCCAGCAGCAGCCCGGCACCGATGGTGGCGAGCATGCCGGCGACGATCGCACGAATGACGGCCTGCACGATCCGGGTCGTATTGCCGGTCACGATCCCGGCGATGGTTTCGGCGATCAGCGTGGCGACCATCACCAGCGCGGCCAGTGCGTACAGCGGCAGTGCCGGCCCCTCGAGCACGGGCGTGTACCAGTCGGTCGTGGTCGGCGCCGTCGAGGCCTGCAGCGCCACCAGATCCAGCGCCCAAAAGGCCCCGCGCAGCACCCACGCGGTCAGCTCCCCGCCGGCCTGACCGAGAAGCATCTGCGACCACTCGCCGCCAGCCCACGCCGCGCCGAGCACCCCGCCCAGGGCGATGACCCCGACCACCACGAACGGGATCGCCCCCTGCTCGTCACGCAACCCGCGGCAGCTCACGAGGTCGGCTCCACGAGCGCGAAGTCGGGTAGCGGCAGTGGCAGCACCGGCGCGGCGTCACGGACCATGGCCCGGGTACGGCCTGGCGCGGACGGGCTGTCGTACACCATCGGCACCGGGCCCTCGACGGTGTCGAGCGTGGTGACTCGCCAGGTTCCGGTGGTGTCATCGGCGACAAGCTCGACGGTTGAGGTGGTGAACACCGCACCGCCGTTGTCGCCGACGCCGACCAGCGTCATCGCCCACACCTCAACGCTGGCGGTCAGCGCCTGCGGATCGAACGCCGTGACCCGTACCGCGAGTGGGGAGAGGTGATACATCCGTCGTGAGGCGGGCTGCTCTGCCCAGCCTGAAAGCTCGAAGTTGGTCCGGGCCGTCTCGACCTGCCGCGCCTGCAGCTCGGCCTCCGCCGGTGTGAACATCGCCTTCGCGATCTGGGTAAACCGTTCCGGGTCGAACGCGAACTCGGCCTGGCCGGTAACGCCCACGACTGCAAGTGCTGCGGATGCGGCCCCGGGGCGGTCCAACGCGAATCCCCAAGGCACCCCCTCGACCAGCTCAGCCACCTCAAACCCCGACCCGTCGGCCGTGGTGTTGGCGGGTGAGGTCTCGACCGGGGCGGCCGTGTCGGGTGTGCCGATGCCGCGCACGACCAGCCAGCCGCCGCCGACCGCCAGCACCGCCAGCAGCAGGCCGGCACCAACCAGCCACACGGTCTGCATCCGTGTCCGTGTTCCGTAGTCGTCTGCCATCGCTCTAGCTCCCCAACCGGAAACCGGTGTTGACGATCGCGACGGCCGCGCCGATCACGATCGCGCCGACAAATCCTCCGATGACCATGAACCGGCCCCAGGTCACCCCTTGGGTGTGGGCGCGGTTGGCGGCCAGCGCCCATGTCGCGCCCCCGACGACCACGACCCCGGCGGCGAACAGCAGCCCCGCCAAGGTCAGCCCGTTGAGCGCCGAGATGAGCTGGTCGTAGTTCGGAATCCACTGCGCTCCCCGTGACGGGTCGAGCCCAGGGACCGGGTTTGCCTGTGCAAGCACCGTCACCACGGCGCACCTCCTTGCTGCCGGCCGTCGACTGGTCGCCGGCTACGCAAGGGAGTTGTCTTCGAGGACGCCGAAAAGTGACATCCGTGCATCTGTCGCACGCTTGTCACCCGCGGACGGCGGTCGGAACAACTCCCTTCACACGGAGGGAGCCATGCGCCTACCTGTCGCCGTGCTCGCGGTCGCCACGTTTGCGGTGGCCGCCGGTTGCGCCCGCCCGCCGGCACCGTCGCCGCAACACGCCGACGCGGCCGGGGCCGCCGCATCGCACGCGGCGTTGGGCCCCGCACCCGCCGAAGAACGGAGCCGGCCGTCGTACGGCCACGGGCTCGATCGGCCCGGTATGTACCGCTCGGGTTGGTCCCGACCGGCTGACGGCGACGAACCCGGTCCGTCGGCAGTCGCGGCCAACGAGATCGTGCGACGCTTCGCGGACGAGCAGTTGACCGTCCTCGACCTGCAGGCAGATCCCGAACCGGCGACGTCACGGCAGGCCACCGTGTACGTCGCGGTCGTGTACGGCACGGGCCATGCCCACCCCGACCATGCCCGCTACCGGGTCCACCTCACCCGCTTCGACGATCGCTGGGTGGTCGTCGAGGTCGAGGCGACACCGTGATCCGCCGGACGGTCGCGGCCCTGATCGTCGGCACACTCGCCGCAGCGTTCGCCATGCTCGGCGCCAGCGCCGACACCGGCCCGCACACCGGCGGGTTCGATCCGACACGGCTCGCCGGGCACGTGCCCGAGCCGATGCTCGGCGCCTACCTCGACGCGGCCGAAACCTTCGACATCGACTGGGCCCTGCTGGCCGCCATCGGTCAGCTCGAATGCGACCATTTCCGCAACCGCATGGCCGGCTGCTGGCCGCCCGGGACCATCAACCATGCCGGCGCCCGCGGCCCCATGCAGTTTGTCGGATCGACCTGGCGCACCGACGCCGACCCCCACGACCTCGAAGTCGCCGGACCGCCCCCACCGGCCGGGCGCGGCTGGGGCACCGACGGTGACGGTGACGGGATCGCGGATCCGTGGTCGGTCTACGACGCCGTCCACGCCGCGGCCCGCTACCTGGTCGAACTCGGCGGCCGCGACGACCCCCGCACCGCCGCTAAGCACTACAACGCCGGCCCCGCCAACTCCGACCCCATCGCCGGCGAAGGCTACGCCACCCGCGTGGTCGAACTCATGGCCGAGCTGCACGCGCTCGCAGGCCACGGCGGCCCCGGAGCACCGAAGCTTGACCCGCCCTCCGGCGGCGCAGCCGGCTGCACCGTCGCGGACCCGACCGGCACCGGCGGCTGCGTCACACCAACAACCGCGGCACTGGTCGCCGGCATCCGGGCCGCCTCCCCCGACGCGCCGATCGCATGCTGGGCACCCCGACCTGCCAACCCCACCTCCGACCACCCCCACGGCCGCGCCTGCGACGTCACCTACGGCGCCATCGGCCGCTTTCCCACACCGTCAGAGCGGGCAGCCGGCTGGGCCCTCGCCGACTGGCTCGTCGCCAACGCCCAACAGCTCGACATCGCCTATGTCATCTGGGACGGCCGCATCTGGACCTCCAGTGGCTGGCGCACCTACACCGGCGGCGGGGTCTACAACCCCAGCCATGCCACCGGCGGCCACTACGACCACATCCACGTCTCGGTCCGCCGATGAACGCCGACCCGGCTCACGGCACAGAGACGCCATCGTGGCGACAACAGGCTGCATGCCTCGGCGAAGACCCGCGCCTGTTCACCGACCCACGACCCGACACCGACGACACCCGCGAAGCCCTAGGGATCTGCCACCGCTGCCCGGTCCAGGCGGCATGCCTGAGCGAAGCACTCGCTCGCCCCGCCAATGCCGACATCGGCATCTGGGGAGCCACCACCGAAGACGCCCGTTTCGCCATGCGCCGCCAGACCGACACCCCCGAGCGACCACCCGCACCAACGCCAGGAATGTTCCGCACGCTCGAGGGCGACCTCACCGACATCACCGGCCGAGGTCTCATCGTCGAGCTACCCACCCCGCCACGACTGCTATTGCTCATCGACCACAAGCCGCAGTTGCGCACCAACAACCTCGACCAAGCATCGCGCCACCTGATCGCCACCCTGCCTGAGCTGCAATCGGACGCGTTGGCGCCGTTCGCGCTCACCGCCAGCGGCGAGCTGACCGAACCAAGCCACCGGGTACTCATCACCCGGCTACCCGTCGCACCCCACCTCCTGCTCGTCCTCGACGGCCGCCCACACGTCCGCACCGACCGGCTCGAACACGCCCACCATCGCGCCCTGAACTGGCTGGCAATCCACCGTCACACCGAACCGACCGGCCCTCCGCAACGCGCGCCAGTCGTGCACATCGGTGACGACGACCACAGGCGCCGGCCGAACAAACGCGCCGCCGAAGGCGCATCCCTGCTGCCTATCGCGAGACGATGACCTGACAACCGAGAACAGCCGCTTCTCGGTAGCCGGCTGCTGTTCCAACCGGGCAGTCGCAAGATCTTCCTAGCGGTCGCCCTAGGGCGCGTCCCGCTGCCGGCCAGAACAGAAGGTGCGCGTGCAAGTGGAATCGGCCAGGTCAAAATGGAGCCGGAAGACTAACCGTGCGTTTGCGCACGGACTTGCGGATGCTCAAGATGGCTGTCCGACTGACCCATACCCGAGCTGCCGGTCGTCGACGCACGAGCCCGCGGACCGGACACCGATGCGATGAGTCCACTACGGCTGCATCCGTTCGGCCGCCCCCTCCGGCCAGGCCCCAGCGACGACGCCTCGTTCTGCAGCGGGCGGTCTATGACCTCGCCTGGTACCGCCCGCGGCTGCCGCTCCGAAAATGGCCCGCAATCTAGGCGCCCGCGATAATGTGAGCCCATGCGCAGATACCGACTGCTCGGCATCAGTTTCGACTCTCGCCCTTCCGTCCTTGGGACTGAGATCTCGTCAGATTGGGATCTGGAGGTACAAGCACAATGGAAGAAGAACCACCGAAGCTTGCGCGAAGACCTGCAGGCCTACTTGGGCTCTGCTGAGTGGGCAAGGAAGGAACAGGATTTTGTTGAACTCGGCCAGGCTCCCTGGATCGTCGTGTTCGACGGATCCGATGAGGTTCAGGAAGTGCGTAACACCTTCGCCAGCGGCAACTATCGAGCCGCGGCCGGTGCAGCCGGTGCCCTCGGCGAGCGATTCCTGAACATGCTCGTTCGAGATCTACGTGAAGAGTTCCCGCCGGCATCCGTTCAACTTGCGCGCAGATGGTCTTCCAAATGGCAGCCGCTAGTTCGAGCACTAGAGGACTGGGGGGTCTTCACCGAGGACCTCGCGGCTGCGGCCATGCGCCTGGCCGCGCTTCGCAATATGGCGCTCCATAGAGGATTCGCGAGCGACGGGCGGTCGGAGGCGATGGAGGCCCATGGCATTCTGCGTACATTGATGGAGGGAGTGCTTGGTGGGCTTCCTCCAACTCGATGGTTCATACAGCACCACGCGCATGAGCCGCTCATCGCGGAGGAGTATGAGGCGCATCCCGTAGTTCAGGTCTACTACGCCCCGCAGTCAGCTTATGTGGGTCCTTGGCACAAGCTTGACTTCGAGCCCGCGCCGGGAGGCATGCGTGTCGTTGTACATGATTCCCACGAGTACGCCGACGTGTCGATATCGGACGACGAATTCCTTGCGCTGCGACGGGAAGGGCCGCCGCTGTCGGACGCATAATCGTCAGCAGGGTGCCCGTGTCGCACGCGAAGATGCACGATCTGCGGACGACAGCTCGACCAGCGCTTAGTAAGACTCCCTGCTTGGACGTCGTAGATGGCGGTCAGACGTGCCGTTCGCGGTGCTTACGATCACGAAGTGCGGCAGGGCCCTCAGGGCTGCGCGACCTACTCGGAGAGTAGCGAGACACTTTGCCGTCACAGCGAAGCCGCGGGGGGCGTCCGCGAGGAGGCACAGCGCCTACATTGCCCCGTCGCCGCGCTTGTGGACACCCTTCTACGGGGCTTCTGCCTTGGGTCTTGCCCTTGGGCCGCTGTGGCCACGGCAAGTCAGTAGCCGTCATCCATCCGGCCACACGCAATGTGCTCTGTTGAGGTCGACCAGTTCGTTGAGAGGAGTCGCGCTTGAGCGTCCGGTTTGGTGGCTCCGCGACGGTGGCAGCCGTGCCCCGTCCGTCCGCCCGCCCGCCCGCCGTCCTTCGGCGAACGTGTTGCGGGGCGGCATGTCGCAGTAGTCGCCTACGGTGCCGCACGCCGACTGGGAGGCAACGGCATGGAATGGGAGCTGCAGCCGGGGGACACCATTCTCCGAAAGCACCTGCACGAGCAGTATGGCGGCAGCGGCCAGGGCGGGATCAATCCCACCAGGTCATCCGACAACGTGTTCGTGTTCACGGACCCTGAGACCGGACCGCAATACGGCTACCTCGACCGCTGGGAGGAGGGCATCTTCCACTACACGGGCGAGGGGCAGAAGGGTCCTCAGAGCATGAAGGCGGGGAACAAGCGGATCCGGGATCACACCCAAGACGGCAAGGCCCTGCGTGTCTTTGACGGGTCGCGAGGCGAGGTTCTATACATGGGCGAGTTTGCTCTGGACACGAGCAACCCGTGGTACTTCGCAAAGGCCCCCGAGTTTCAGAACCCCGACGTCCTGCGGCGAGTCATCATGTTCCGCATGGTGCCGGTCGGGTTGATCTCGACCCCGCAGGGCGTTGTCGTGGCAGGCCACCAGCCCATGGCCGAGGAGACCGAACTTGCCGCCACCGCGGTTGCCAAGCTCGCCGGAGATGGCGCCGGGTCCGGCCAAGGTTTCGCCAACAACGCGAAAGTCCGCCGTGCTGTCGAGTTGCGCGCGATGGCGTTGGCCGAGCAGCACTATCAGAGCCAGGGATGGTCGATCGACGACGTCTCAGCGAACCACAGCTACGACTTGCGAGCCACCCGGAACGGTGTCGAGTTGCACATCGAGGTCAAGGGTACGCAGTCGCGCGGCCAGGAAGTGCTCCTGACCCCGAACGAGGTCGCTCATGCCCGCGCGTATCCCGACGTGTCGCTCGTGGTCGTGCATTCGATCGCCGTGACCGAGACGAAGACACAGGTCGTGGCCGACGGGGGTGAGCTGGCGGTGTACGACCCGTGGTTGATCGACACGGGCGACCTCGCGGCCCTTGGGTATGCGTACACCGTTCCGGGCGTGCCTGACTCAGCATCTTGAGCGCTCAGATCCGCAGGGGCCTCTTCGACTGCCGCTCGGAGTGGCAGTCGGCATCGAGGCGGTCAAACCTGGTCGACAAGGGTTAGTTGAAGCATGGGTGCCGTATGGGTGCCATGCTACAAAGTATCTACAGATCACGCGCCGATACCGGGTGGGATGCAAGGCGGCATAACCGTCGGTCAGAGCCAGGTTTCCGGGATCGGGCGGGCGAGCCGAAATCGGGCGAAACGGGCGGACTCCGGCTCGGCACCCCCGGCGACGGTCTCGAGCACCTGCAATGCGGGAAGGCGGCCAGCAGCAGGCTGGTCTGGAAGCGGAAGTGGTGGAGCATGAATGCGCACCGACCGGGAGTCTCCGAGCCACGGAAGCGCCCGGTCGCCCATGGGTGCGGAGACCATTTCGCGGAGCGATACATGACGTCGCGCATCGCCGTGATTCTATGCTCACGGGCGTTGGGCCGCGAGTGCCCATAAGCGTACGGACCCATTTCGGTTCGCTCGTCGTCAGGAAGAGCGCTCTCTCGGGCGACAGGACAGCGCTACCGGACGAAGCTGGGCCCCGGGCCAACGACAATGTCCGGAAGACTCGGCATGGCGGATCGCCCTGCGAAGCGGAGTGCCAGGAATCACGCAGCCCCGGAGTCGTCCCCTTGCAGCTCATCCAGGAGGGCACGGCCGAATCCAGTGACGCCCCAATGAGTTGTGCTGCCGCCTAGCACTGAAAGGCTCGTGCTCCAGATGCAGCCGTGGCGCATCAAGGCGGCTTCAATCGGCGAGATCATTCCGGACGTGGAGGTCTCAATCATTCGCGCGGCCGCGTCCTGTCGGTCTGGCTCGGCGGCATCCGCTCTACGACGGAAGGCTTCTAACTCGCGCAGATGGGGAACATCGAGGTCGCTCAGGGCGGCGATGATCAGCTGACCCTCATCAACTCTTGCCGTGTCGAGCACCGCTCGTGAAACGGCGTCTGCCATGGCACGGCGCTTCTCACGCAGGGTCGTGCGGGCGCCAGACTCGACTGCCTGCGCGAAGAGCGCCGCTAGTCGCTGATCCTCTTCAAGTCGAGAGACGAGCTCACCGGCGTCGACGGACTCGGCCACGACGCTGGCGGTCTCCCGTGCTCGCTCCCTTCGACGATCCATCTCGTCACCAAAGACCGTGGCGAGCGCCCCGCCCACGAAGGGAACAAGCGAAAGGGCCGCCTTGAGTGCTGTCTCGTCCCTCGGACGGCCTTCCTCATGCCCCATCAACAACCTCTTTCGACCGGTTCAGCCGAACATACGGGCTGAGCGCCGCCCGCGGCGACGATGGCGTGCAGCAACAATGAACGTGAGAGAGCGTGGCAAGGGCCGGTGGTATCCATAGCCTCAACCGAGCCACGAAGCGAGGGAGACCCATCGTGAAGAGCCCGCGCGAAGTCCTGATCAACTTGGCTAACGAAGTGGATGCCGAGTTCGCGCGCCGACGCTCTCAGGCGTTCGTGACCTGGTCCTGGGTCGAACATGCCGCCGCCAGAGTCTGGGCGTCGCCCGACTCTGAGCAGAGGCGTGAGGCGGTCGTCGGCCTCCTCTGCGCTGTCGGGAACTTCAAGCGACAGACACCGATCTCACTGGGCTCGCAGGCTCGCGAGGTGACTTCGCCGCAGCGGTCGACCTCGCTTGAGTTGCCGGGCATCCTGGAAACTCCCGTGATCGTCGATGAGCACCCCCAATCGGTACGAGTGCTCACCCGGGGCGACGGGATTGGTACGGCCACGGCGACAGCCGTTCTCTCCGCTCTGTTCCCCGAGAACCACGCCATCATGGATGTGCGGTCCGCCCCTGTAGCCGCTGCATGGGCACGCGCACTCGCCGTTGCGGCCCCGGGTCCGCATCACGATGACTCCAGACCGGCCGTGGTCTCCGACGACGACTACGCGGGCTGGTACCACGGCGTGGTCCACAGCCTGGCGCTCGAAGCTGTCGTGGGTGTTCGCGCCATCGAACGGGTCTGCTTCTTGGCTCGGGTGAACACCTCGGGATATGAGTCGTGGGACGATTTCGCAGATGCCTTGGTCACCAAGGGACGAGACGGTTGGTCCCGCGGGCTCTGATCCCACGCGGAGCCGTGATGATGTGCGGCTCGTCGGAGCACCGCTGCCGCCCGTAGCGAACGGTGGTTTTGGCCCGAGATCTTGCATGCGGTCCTGCGGTCCCTGGACCGCAGTCACCCTTGGAGTCGCCGGTCGCTCGGACGGACGTGTTCGCCGGATGTTGCGGTCCCGGATGCTTCCGCGTGACAGGGGTTCCGGTGACGCTGTTCGGTTGTCGTCCGGATTACACAGCCGGGCTTGCCGGATTACGGTCTCGCATATTGAGGTTGCGCCGTCCGACGCGAAGCATCCTCAAGGGGGCGGAATGAACAACCCTGGACCGTTGCCGTCGTAGCGTCCGAGTGGCGCACCAGACTGCCTCGAGGAGCCGTCATGCCACGCATCGCTCCCTACGACGTTGGCGTCATCGAGCGCATCGCTAAGGTGATCGGCGACACGGATCAAGGTCTCAAGGGCGGCCAGATCGGCGACTTGCTGGCCAGCCAGGGACTCGCCGACCCTGGCGAGATCACCAAGTGGCGCCGCATCCAACAGGCGCTGCTCGTCGAGCAGCAGCACACTCGTTCCGGGAACTGCGTACTCGCTCTCGTTCAGGCGGCGATGAGCCCTGTCCGCTGGGAGAGCCACTCACACTTCGAGCGACTGCGCGCCGACCTCAACAGCGTGCTGCTCTTCGTTGGTGTCGAACTGCGCGAGGACGGGAACCTCATCCATGTCTCCGCGGCCACCACCCACGATGAGGTTGCCTTGCGGACACGGCGCCTGCGCAAGGAACTCGAGAGGCGCGGCTGCCACTCGGAGGTCTTTCAATACTGCACGCGGGAGCTGCTCGCCGAGGACTGCTTCACCGCCGTCTTCGAGGCGATCAAGGGGCTCGCCGAGCGAACACGGACTCTCGCCGGCGTCGACGAGGACGGCCACGCCCTGGTCGACGTTGCGCTGCTGGGCAGCTCACCGCGGATGGCGCTGAACAGCCTGAGGACCGAGACCGAGCGCAACGAGCAGCGCGGCCTGGCCAACATCATGAAGGGCGTCTTCAGCGCCTTCCGCAACCCGGCCGCTCACGAGACCCGGATTGTCTGGAGCATCAGCGAAGCTGACGCCCTGGACCTGTTCGCCACCCTGTCGCTCGTGCACCGGCGGCTGGACACCGCCGTCCGTGTCCCCCAGGCACCGTGAGTGGCAGTCCGCGGGCGGCGCTCGATGCGGAGACCCTATGTCTCCGATTCTGATCTGACTTGAGCATCACCCGGTTTCGCGCAAGTCGGTCCGCGTCCACTTGATGGGACGGCTGACGAGTGTGTGTCGCCGAGGGTCCCACTGCCAGCATCCGAGGTCTCGCCTCTGCGCCGTCCACGGCAGGACCGAAGTGGCGACGATCACCTGCAACGGGGACGGCAGCCCGACGTCGGGCTCGCCCGCGATGCCCTGTGCCGTCCTGACGTCCCGCGAGCTCGGGATCGCACTCCCCGCCGGGTGCGAGTGCCAAGAGCCGACGTAGCGCAACCGCCCGCCCGAACGGCGGTACTCGTCCACAAGGATGCGGTCGACGGCGGCGCTGTCCGGCTGGAAGGACCCGCGGCGCCGCGTGGCATTTTCGACCCCGGCAGCCCGGACGACGACGAAGTCGCGGTCGACGATGTAGCCGACGAGTGGGCCGCCGGTCTCCAACCATCGCCGGTGTCGTCGCAGCTCGTCGCGGATGTCGTCGCGGATGCGATGGTCGACCCAGATGCGTTCAGCCATGGCGGTGGCAGGCTTCGTGGACCTCGGCCTTTCCAGTGTGCTTCTTGTCGGTGTGAAGGTCATACACCGACCAGTTTTCCTCCAGCTGTTCCGGCTCTCCTCCACTGAGTTCCTGGATCGCCGTCCTTGTCACCAGCGCTGCGAGGTGCGTCGCGGAGAACCCAGGCCCAGGGAAAGCGGGCATCCTGCATGCCACTGGCGTGAGCGGGGTGGCAGGTGCTGCCGCCGGCGGTCGGGGAATCGCCCCGTCCTCCTGGTGCAGCTTAAAGCAGTCGAAGCACGGTCCCTCGCGGCGCTGCAGCAGCAGCTCGCCGCCGTGCACGCCGTAGGACAGCCCGGCGATCAGCAGGCCGCCGACGCTGCGGCGCAGGGCTGCGGCCGTGCGTGCCACGTCCGTGGAACCGGTGGTGTCAATCAAGAGGTCCGCTTCTCCCACTGCGGCGACGACGTCATCGGCGTCCCGGCAGGACGCTCCGAGCCGTGAGGTGATGCCTTTTGCTCGCACGTACGGGTTGTACTCGCGTGCGGCCGCGGCGACGCCGTCGGCCTTCAGGACGCCTGCGGCAGTGACCGGCAGGACGTGACGGACGGCGTTGCCGACGTCGTAATGGTCGTCGTCGATGATGGTCAGCAGGCCGATTCCGGCCTTGGCCAGTTCGATCGCGACGGGTGACCCGAGCGATCCTGCCCCGATGATGGCCACGTGCTTATGCGCCAGACTCTCGAGGCCGGGCAGACGGATCTGACGTGACGCGCGGCTGAGCTCCTGGCCTTGGCTCAGCGTGACAACCCGGTAGGTGCTGCTGGCCTCGCTGTGGATCTGGGTCAGCACCCAGGCGCGACGTTGTTGACCGCGGGCAGGTCCCTCCTCGAGGAAGGTGAAGAAGGCCGCCCGGGGGTTGCTCTTCACACGCCGAAACAGTGCCCGAAGACGTTGAAGCGGAACCACGTCCGCGAGGTTTGTGGCGAGCCCAGGCGGCGGGAGCGGATCGTCGATGGCGTACCACGGAAGACAGATGAGGTCGTCCGGTTCGGCGCCTCCAGCCAGACTCGCCAGTGCAGGATGGTCTTCCGGGACGAGCGGCCGGCCTGAGGCGGTGGTGGCCTTCCGGCTGATCCAGGCTCCGGAGCTGAGTGGCTGCATCCAGATGTTGCCGCGCTTGGTCGGCAGCGTCTCTTCCCACAGCGGGTCGGTAAGGATGAACGCCGGAGCGTTGTAGTAGTAGAACGCCGTGACAGGTTCGGCCCAGGGGACCTCTGAGTCGGCCACGGCCTCGCCCCCGTCCTGCAGGTCGCTGAGGAGCTTCCGCAGGCGAGGGATGAGGGTGTCGGCTGCGCTCCAGGCAGGTGACCAGTCCCCTCCTTCCGGATCAGGGAAGAGGCACAGGTTGCCGCCGGGCTCGTGATGACGTGGGAGGAGGCGGTCCCTCAGGTACGCCCGAGGCATCGCGTCCGGGTAGAACGCGGGGAAGATGATCTGGATGTCTTCCCAGCGGCCCGCTGCTCGGACACGCACCTTGACGACCATGGCATCGCCGTCGGGCTCGTGCTGCGGCTTCAAGCCGACCTGTCGGAACCGCTCCAGCTCCCACTGCAGGCGATCCGGGTCGCGTTCCCACCAGCGCTGCATGCCGTCAGCCGTAGCGTTCGTCACGTGGGGCACGCGGGCGCGAAGCGACGTGTCCGGGAGCGGGAGGGCTCGGCGGTGCGGCTGAGTTGCCTCCGTCGGGGAACGGAGGAAAGGCGTCCCCGAGCAGGTCGCGCCAGAGGTCGTGCGCGTCCTTGGAGGTGCCTGCTGCCAGAGCCTGCTCGGCGATCTCCGCGGCATCGGACAGGTGGTTCTTGAACAGCTCGAAGTCGTCGTCGGACCAGGTCTGGGTTAGGTCCTCGTCGGGCAGTGATGGGTTGCACAGCTCCGGAGGTGTGTCGTGCGGCGCGAGGCGCTCGTGCATGTTGGCCAGCGTGGTGGCGAGGGCTGTGGCATCGTCTGTCTCTCCGGCGGGCAGGGCCTCGGCGACTAGGACCTGAAGAACGATGGACTTGATGCCGCGCCGGTCGTCGTCCTCTGTCTCGTCGCGCCAGCGCTTGAGCATGCGGACGGTGCGGGCGAACTGCTCCGGCTGCTGCAGGCACCAGTCCTGGAACCCCTGCGGGTTGGTCTCCCGCCATCCCGTGTTCCGGATCGGGATCTCGAGATGGCCATCGGCGCATGGTCGGGCCGCGACGACGTCGACGTGGAACGATCCGTATTCGTCATCCTCATAGTTCAGTCGGACGCAGCGCGGCTTGCTGGTGTCCAGACGCTTGGCGTAGTCGTCGCTCTCGGAGAGGATCTCCTCGAGCCTGGTGAAGGCGGCGTCGGGGTCGTCGATGTCCGCTGCGATGATGGCGCAGGAGTCGACGTCGTAGCCGCCGCTGCTGTCGGCGGGACGCACAGCCGTGCCGTTCGGGTACGACCCCTGGAGGAACACGTCGTCGGGCGAGATTTCGGCGTGGCGGACGATGTGGTCCTTCAGCCGGTCCCAGGCGCTCTTGATGCGGTCCTCTGGCTGGGTCGGCAGGGCGATCTTGTCGAAGAACTCGTCGAAGGCGTCACTCGGCGGCATGGGTGGAACCTTCCGGTCGGTGTGGCGGTGTGGGCTGGCGGAGTCGGCGGTAGTGCCACCAGGGCCACAGGCGTGGCAGTAGCCACGGTGAGAGGTGTCGGCGGACGGCGGTTCGGAAGTCGGAGTCAGCGGTCTGCAGGTTGGGGTCGTTGGCGGGGTGAGTATCCTCCGGCCGGGTCCAGCCGCGGACCTCGCGGCGGGGCTGCTCCCATGCCACCTGGAGCGGCTCCTTGCAGGCAGCCTTGATGCACTCGATGAGCTCGTCGTAGGCCAGGGCCATCGTGGGGGATTCCGCTGCGATCCAGCCCCGGTAGTAGTCGACTTGTTCTTGTAGGTCGTGCAGGTGGTTGACGATCTGTCGCTGCGCTTCGGGACTGTCGTCACGACGACGTACGCGGTAGACGGCTTCGATCCAGCCGCGCGCGGCTTGATAGGCGGAACCGAATGTGTCGCGGCGGCGGTCGCGGACCTCCGCCAGGCGACCAGCGAGGTAGGTCAAGAACGTTGCGGTAGCGGCAACGAGAGCAGCCCACGGGATGATGTCCCACAGCGTGGCTGCGCTGTTGGTGGCGGCGTCGGTTGCGATCGTCAGGTCTAAGGCCTTTGCGGTGGTCAGTCCACTCTGCCAGTCGGGTGGGACAGCAAGCCGGAGATCGCACAGATGATGAACGGGCCGCTCGGGCACGTCGAGCGTCCACCGATTCGCCCGCCGGAAGTCCCAGGGCAACCGTGAGGGCTTAGTCCCGACCGAACCCGCGGGTGAACCCGTCGACATCGTTTCCTACGGCCGCCGAGCGCCAGACTAGGGGATGATTTCCCCGTTTCAGAGCAATTGTGGGAGTTCGGGACCACTTGATGGATCGGGTGGAATGGCGTGTTGCTGGGCGTGATCGTCCGATGGTCAGGACTGCCGACGGGGTGTTGGTGCAAGTGCCTCGCGCAGTCGGAGCGTCGCCGGCATCTGACTGCGAACTCGTTGCACTTTGGTGTGGCGACTAGTTCGGTGCGAATGCCCACTCAGAACCCTCTGTGTCAACGACTGGTCCTGTGGTCGAGCTCGCGAGGGCGTGGTGGGAGGACCCGGCGACATGTGTCGCGGGTGGGTGTAGCGTCGGTTGTGGGTCCGGGAGTGACTCGCCGCATCGACGGCCGTTCAGCTGGAATTGCTGACTGTCCTCCCGGGCCTGCTCATGCGGCGGCGTCCAGGGAGTACCGGCGGGCGTCGTTGAGCAGGTGCTGGTAGATCACGTTGGAGAGCTGCCGTTTGAGGGCACGCATCGCCTCGCGGCGGGTCTTGCCTTCGGCCATGCGGCGCTGCAGATAGGCCCGGCCGGCACTGTCGTGTGAGAGCTGGCTGAGTGCGACGAGGTGGATGGCGGCATTGAGCCGCCGATTGCCACGACGGGATAGCCGATGCACGGACCGGTCCGCAGACGAAGCTTCGATCGGGGCCGTGCCGGCGTAGCTGGCGAAGTGTCCTCGGGTCGGAAACCGGGTCATGTCGCCGGCGTGTCCGATGATCACCGCGGCCAGCACGGGCCCGACGCCGACGATGTCGGTCAGGGTCGTGTCCGACGCGGTGACGGCCTGGCGGATGCGGCCATCGATGTCGGCCAGCTGCCGATCGACACGGCGCAGGTCGGCGAGTAGCTCGCGAAGCAGGCCACGGCGATGCTGATCGACCACGCCATCGACGCGCAAGCCCTTGAGTAACCGTGCGACCTGATCTGCGGTCAGGTTGGTCTTGGCACCGCCAGCACGAAGGTGACGGAACTGGTTGTGGATCCGGCAGATGATCCGGTTGCGCTCGTGGGCGATGTGGTCACGGCGGTCTGCGAGCATGCGCAAGATCACCGTGGTGTCCTCGAGCGTCACCGGCCGCAGCCGTTTGCCGTGCAGCGCCGCGATTGCGGTCGAGCGGGCGTCGTGGCTGTCGGACTTGCGGGCCGATCCGCCCGAGAGCAGCCGCACCCGGGCCGACAGGGTTGCGGGCACGTCGATGACCGGCTCACCCGCGCGAACCAACTGTTGGGCCAGCAGCCGTCCGAGACCTGCGGCGCTCTCGACCGCCCAGCGGCGGTCGGGCCAGCGTTCGGCGAATGCCAGCAGCTGGTCGAGTTGGCGGCGGCCGGCGACGAGTCGGAGCTGGTCGAGGACCTGTTCGGTGGTGTCAATGGCCACCGCGGTGTGTGAGCTCTTGTGGGGATCGATGCCAATGATGACGTCCATGCCGTTCTCCTCATGTTGGTGAAGGAGCCACGGCGGACAGTCCTGATGCGAGTCGCCAGTCCTCTGTCGAGTCACGCCGAGGCCAGGCTCCGGCAGGCGCACCTCGTTTTCAAGTCAACCCATTGATGAGGGCGACAGGGGATTTCCGAGCGTTCTGCCGGAGCCCTACGACGCTGACACCAGCGCCAGCCTCGCGCCAGCAGCATCCCCATCAGAGGATTTCCGAGCGGCTTCCAGTTCATGGCCGGACGAGCGAGGCGCCTGCAGCGAGCCCCCTCGTCAGGGGATGCCGGCGACGCGGCACCGAGGGGGTCCGCCCTGGACGTGACAGCGCGGCAATCAGAGGGTTCCCATCCGGATCACCGCGCGTAGGGGCGTCTGTCACCTCCCCACCGAAGAACCCGCCTGGCCCACACGAGTGTCAAGGTACTCGTCCGGAGCTCAAGCTCACGGCGGACCTCGCTGGTTGGCTTGTGCCGAAACCCGCACGGGTTGGTGCCGACGACTTCCAGACCGGAACCTGCGTTCTGAGAACCGTCGATTCGCGGCGCTCAGGACGATAGGCACCCGCCCGCTTCCAAGCGGCTGAGGGCGACCCGCTCGACAATCCCCGCTTCGAGCGCTTCCGCGGAAGCGCCGAGGTCGTAGAGCCACACAAAGTTGGCGGTCACGACCCTGGCCTCGATCGAGGGGTCGCACCGCCAGCAGTCCCCGGGGCCGCGATCGCAGAGACTAGCGCCTATTCGCGAAGGGTGACCTCCACCATGAGCGAGTCTCCCCAATGTCTTGTTCGAGCCACGCCCGAGGGCTCGAGCGCTAGAGTTGCCAGCCCATCGAGAGCAGGCTTGGGTGACGCAGTGAAGTGGCGACCCGGCAGGCGCCGTCATCCAGAAGTCCCAATCCCGTCACCTCCTGACGGCCTTAACGAAGCGGCCAGGAAGGTGTTCGAGGAGCGCGTTCGCAAGTTCGCGGGCGACCTCTACGACGAGGCGGGGCGCCTTGAAGCGGCCCAGAACCCCGCCTCCGAGACGTTGGAGATCACAAGCACGATGATCACCGACGCTGATGTCCAAATTCGGCGCGCTTACAGACGGCAGCGAGTAGACACTATCGCACTACTAGCCGCAGTCGGTGCCAATACATTTGCGCTGCTTGTTGGCGTCGCACTAACCGCCATGGACAAGGGCTGGGGGCAGATACTCTTTGTGGTTGGTGTATCTGGAGCATTGATTCTCAATGCCGCTGCGGTGATTAGGGATCGTTGATATGGAACCGGACTCGTCCCTGGAAAGCCGTCTCTCTCCTGCGGCGCAACTAGCGCTGCAAGAACTCCTCGAGGATGTGCGCGCGGAGATTCTTGCCAGAGCGGGGAGCAAGGCAGCCGGCGCCGGGGAGATAACCGCGACGGATATCATTGCTTCCGCCGAGGCGACACAACGCCGACCGGAGCTTCGTCGGGAATCGATTATTGGGCGCATCCTCAGCCTCTATGCAGGCCTCGGAGTGGTCACCGCAGTGGCGGCACTCGCCTTCGGGTTCGCCGACAGTTTCACGATGCCAGTGACGCTTATCGCCACTACAGGACTGACACTAGCGCTTGTTGCGGCATTCGCTACGGCGTACATGCAGTTGAAGCGCAGCCGCCGGCTGCTGTGGTCTATCGAGCCATCCGGCAGAGAGTCTCCGTTTCTGGCTACCGCTCATTTCCTTAACGCTTGGAACGATCTGGAAGCGATGTCCCGTGAGAAAGTTGCTCTTAGCCTCGGTGAGTCGAAAGCAGGTGAACCCTTGTCCCGCATAGTGGCGTACCTGGCAAGCATGAAGGTACTGGCCGAAGAAGACACCGCCAGCTTCAAGTCACTACTTGAACTTCGGAACGCAATTGTCCACGGGAATCAGGAACCCGACCCGGCCCTTCTGATTGGTTCAATCAAGCGTATCGAGGATCTGCGCAACCGGCTGTCACGCTCTCTAGCGTAACCTGTAATCAGCCGCCGCTATCGCTGTCGGTTCCCGGTAAGTTGGAAGCCGTCTCGGTCGAGCGCCCGTCGGAGTGAAGTGCATCCGGCGCGGTGACGTCCGGGCTGCCCAATCCGAAGCAATTCGAAAAGAGCCGCCGTGCACTCTCTGGCCCTTCCTAGGCGGACCGCATCAGCGAAAACAGCATCGACCCGCTGCTACTTATAGGCCGACTGACGACCAAGCGCGCGGTCCTGCTCACGGGCAGGACCTGGAGCCGGGTCTGCCTGAACGCAGCCGTTCCGACGAAGGCGCTGTCAAGAGCGGCGTGAGAAGGCCCGATGCCGCCATGCCTGTAGCAGGCAAGAGCACCACCGACCTCACCGCTGATCTCGGGCACTGAACCGCCTCCTTGGCTGCTCGCAGTGTAGAGACTGCGCGAGCGTCGCAGTCGTCGCTGCCTCCGCCGAGGGGTGTTTCGGGCGGAGAGTGGCCATAGCGCGCCCGCCCATCATCACGGCGGTGGGTGTGCTCTACTGAAGGCCACTCGGCGTCTCGTCGTACACCTTCACGGACCATGGCACGGTGAAGTACCGCTGCTCGCGGCGACGCTGTAGCAGTACTCGAAGTGTCTCACCCCCTAGAACGCGTAGCGTGAAGCCAGCCGGATCACCCTGACGGACATTCTCGACCACGTAGATGAAGAACTGCGGGTTGCGGTCTGCTTCTTCGACCTGCCGCGGCTCCAGCCACAGGTCCTGTCCCCGCGCCGACCTGCCGTACGCCTTGACCTCGATGAGACGTGGCGGACTTGAGATGTCGGCGGCGGCGCCGGTGCCGCGAGTGTCGACGGCTTCTCGACCGGCCTCGCGCTCGATGCGGAGTACCCACGCAATTGCTGCTTCTTCGACGGCCCGGTTGTGGGTGAGTTCCACGTTCTTACTCCTCGCAGTCCGCCCTTGCGTGCCAACTACAGACAGGAACGCTATGCGTGGTTCGGAATCGAGGACGCCCACACGCGATCACGGTGACGAGCTACGCCCTGTTGAAGCGAACCCGCTCAGCAGTGAGGTTCACGTTCGCGACGCGCCAACCCGCGTCGAGCCACGCTCGGGCTTGAACGTGCCTCCCCTCGTGCTCGTTGGACCACCAGGCCGAGTAGCGCCGCGCTGAGGCCGGTAGGCCGCCAACGACGTCATCGATCTCACGGAACGCCATCTCGACTGAGGCGCCGGACGCGGCCTCCAGGTGGCGACGCAGCGCGCTGTACTTCGACACGACATCCTCCTCGCCCGTAGATCGCGATAGCGACCTTAGGGGTGCATGGAGCTTCGCGGCGAGGAGTTCACGATCACGGCTGTCGCGCGTCGGGCCGCCGTTGGTCGACGCGGTCGGTGCCATCCTGGCCGAAGTCGTCGGGGTGGTCGCCTGGACGGTGCCGATGCAGGTGCACATCCGTGTCGGCTCCCGCGACCGTCGTGCTCGAGCTGCGGCACCTCGGCTCGGGTCAAGCACACGATGCGGGGTCGGCTGGGATGCGGGCAACACCTCGACCTCACGCCCCCATGGCCGCGTGGTAGGCGGGTGTGACTCCGCCGCATGCGCGTGGCGCTGAACGGGTCGACCGCCCCTCGCTTCGAGGACCTTCGCCTTGAGGGCGTGCCCGGTCATCATCGTCGCCGGCCCCTCTCCAAAGGAGTGGACGACACGATGTGCTGCTCGGAGCCAGCGGTAGGTACCGATACGTGGGTGAGAAGCGAGTTGCCAACAATCTCGTGGGGATCGACGCGAGAGAGCGAGTGACGTGGGCGGGGTGACTTCGGCCTTTACACAGGTGTTGTCGGACGACGCCGTCTACGAGTACCGGGCCGACCGGTGGTGGGCAGAAGGCCCACGACTGGCGTTCGTGGGCTGCAATCCGAGCCTGATCACATGGCAGGCTGGCGCCCGCTTGGACCCGACCAGTGCCAACTGCGAGGCGATCGCCTGGCGCGACGGCTACGCCGGGGTAACCATGCTCAACCTTTGGGCGCTACGGAGCACGGACCCGCGGGAGTTGCGCGATCACCCCGATCCGATCGGCCCGGGGTGGGCTGCGGCGTTCGACGAGGCGGTGCGCGACCTGGACTTCGTAGTGGGCGCATGGGGGACCGCTCCCTTCGGCGCCGGCACACGCGTCGCCCGGCGCCGCATCGCTGAGGTAGTCGACCACCTGGTCGAACTCGGGTTGGAGGTGCGCTGCCTCGGCCAGACGGCGGACGGCGAACCGCGCCACCTGTCGCTGCGAGGTGTGTCGAGAGGTGCCCTGCCAGCACTGCAGCCGTTCGTCGGTCGCAGGACGAGGCCGTAGTCGTGCCGCGCAGAGCGGCCGCGGCCTCTGGGGTCGTTGTCGCCGACGGGCATCGCCGGGTAGCCCGGGCTAGCGACCATCAGTCGACCGCCCCGTGAACTTCCGAAGAATCCGATATCTCAAGTGCGCGCCGGCCCCACGGGGTGAGCAGGCGCGAATCCCACCATGTGGGTCGGCGACATGCGCTCGACGACGACCGATCCGGGATCACATCCACCGCAGAGGCTGAAGAGACGTGAGCAACCACCGGGCGACTATGCGCAGGCTGGTGGCTCGGGCAGCGCACCCGAAGTCAGCGCTCCTCAGGTGAAGTCGTTCGGGCATGATTGCCACAGCGGCACCGGCGGGGAACCGAGGTTCGGGAAGCGGCGTCCCGATGAGACCACCAGACTGACAGGTGTGTGGCAATCAGACGATCGTCTCCGGCCGCTCTCGTGCTTGACTTCGACACCGATGCCTACCACCGGTGGACCCCTGAGCTGAGGTGGAGCCGGCCACCTAACTCCCGTCGGTGGGCACACGTTGGGCCGGGTCGCCGACCACGAGGGAGAGGAGGGATGGGCCCGTTGTCGCGGTGAGATCGGGGCGAAAAGCCGTTAGTTGAAGCTTCATGGGTGCCATCTGGGTGCCATACTACAGAGTATCTACAGAAACGCCCCGATACCGAATGGGACACGAAACGACATAGCCGCAGGTCAGAGCCGGTTTTTCGCCATCGGGTGGGACGCGCGGAAATCGGGCGAAACGGGCGAACTCCGGCTCATAACCCGGAGGTCTGCTGCCACCTCGCGTACGGTCGGGGTGCGCGTGTTGAGACATTGGAGCGCGTGTGTGAATGAGGTCACTAGCCAGAGCTCGCCACTCGCGTTCGGGGAGAAGCTGCTCTCGTTGCTCGACACGGGCAGCTTCACCACGACCTACAAGTACGCGCTGTTGCTCTCGCTGCTCGACGCGACGGTGGAGGGCACCGACGCCGACGGACGGGCGCCAGCGACGCTGTCGGGCCGCGACCTCGGTCGGCGAGTTTTCGAGCTGTACTGGCGGCAGGCTCGACCCTTCAGCGAACACGGCCCGCTCCGACAGTCGCGCCAACGCGACCTCGTGGTCAAGATCGCCGAACTACGTACGCGGCTCGGCCTGTCAGAGCACGCATCGCTGGATGTCGCGCGGCGTGCTGACGAGTTGGCCGTGGCGCGCCTCGAACGCGAAGTCATCGCGACCGTCGTCCGCTATCCGATCCCGCTGCTCCAGCGGTTCGGATCCGGCTCAGGAGCGGTCGACGACCGGTTCATCTACGGCATCGGCTGGGTAGCCGGGATCACCCAGGGGCGGGTGTTCGCCGCCGACTTCGACGACCGGCTCCATCTGCGGCCGGGAGCCGGCGAGCACCTGGCTGCGCTCGCCGGATTGGTCCGGCCGGTGATCGAGCGCGAATGGCTGCGCTACGTCGCCCGACGAAACGACGACCTCGTCGACGAACTGCGCCTCGAGACGTTCCTGTTCGGCAGGGCACGCATCTCGCTCGCCAACGTTCGTACGCCGCTGCTCGAACTGCAGGACGGCCGCTGCTTCTACTGCGGTCGCGAGCGTGGCCCGTGGGAGGTCGACCACTTCCTGCCGTGGTCCCGGTGGCCGGACGACCGTCTCGACAACCTCGTCGTCGCCGATCGGGGCTGTAACGGCGACAAGCGCGCAGCGTTGGCCGCCCTGCCCCACCTGGAACGCTGGTGGCGACGGCTCACGCCGGGCACCGTGGAGCACGAGCATCTCGGTGCCATCGCGACGCGGACGTCGTGGCCCCGTCGTACGGGCCGAACGGCTGGCGGCGCCCGCGGCCTCTACCTCCATCAGCCCCATGGGGCGCTGCTGTGGGAGGCGCCGGGCGAGGTTCGCCCCCTCGATCTGCGGCGGCTGCAGTCGACCCTCGCGTCACGGCAGGCGGCCGCCGAGGATCCCGGCGACTACACGCCGTAGGTCGAGCGCGTTCGACCGGTCTGGTCAGGCAGCGGCGTGGGCTTCACGGAGTCTGCGGCCGATCTCGCCGTTGGTGTCGTCGACCTCGAGGTGCAACTCGCCGGTCGGCAGATCGAGGTAGCCGAGCCGCTCGCCGTTTGGTCCGTTCGCATACAGGCGGTCGTTGCCGAACCTCGTCCAGCGTCGGACCGAGATCGCGCCGCCGGGCGATGTCGGCGTTCCCGCTGCCGGGACGGACGCAGACGGTGCGGGCGCGGCCGGCCGTTGTGATCTCTGACGTGGATCCCAGGTGTCGGGGTCGCGAGCCAACCGTTCGAGGCGCAACACGTCCCCCTCGCTGAACACGCCGGTTGGGAGTCGCTCGAACCAGCCCGGTAGGTCGTGCTCGCGCAGGAGGGTCAGGTTGGCCAACGGCTTCTTGATCGTGATCTCGCAGCCGAGCACGACCAGGACGCTCCAGGCATGGACCGGCCGGCCCAGAGCGGTCGACAGACGGTCCTGCACTGTTCGAGCTTCGCGGAGTGCCGCCGGGACGAATGCCGTCTTGTGACCGTTCTGGAGCACGGCGTGGTCGTACACCGTGAGACATCCGGTCAGGTTCTTGGTATTGAGCACGAAGATGCCCGCAGGCCCCAGCACCAGGTGGTCGAGGTTCGCGCCGCGCCGCCCGACGGTGAGGTCGTGAACGACCGCCCAGGGCCGGGGGAGCCGCTCCAGCCTGCGAGCGACGACTTCCTCGCCCTCGGCGCCGCGCCGCCAGGATCGCTCGTCCGTTCTGGCGTCGAACACCCGCTCGATCAGTTGCTTCGCACGTGACTTGCCCGCCGCGAGCTCCCGCTCCTTCTCCCGTGCCCCCATACCCGCCTGGTTGTGCAGGTACTGCTTGTCGATCCTGATGTGGAACTCGTCCACGCTGCCCCCAAGCACGACGTGGCACTAGCCATCGGCACGCGCAGGTCGCACCTTGAACACCGGCTGGATGAATCCTCGCCGCGGGGAGCGCGGCGGCCCGATATGGTCGGGACCGAAGACGCCGAGGGAGCCCTCCGAACCGAGGGCTGAGAATGCGCCGGGCGGGCGCCCTACCTCGGAACCTGATCCGGGTAATGCCGGCGGAGGGAGCGCGTCGTGGTGGCTACATCTCTCAGTGTGCTGTTGCTGGGCACGGTGCTCGCGGCATTCGTGGTCATCGGCGTCCGTGCCGGCCGCGAGGTCCCACGCGCCGACCTCGACGACTTCACCGTCGCCCGCGGCAGCCAGGGGCCGCTCACCCTCGGCCTGTCGTTCCTCGCATCCGGCCTCGGCGCCTGGATCCTGTTCGCGCCGCCCGAGCTCGGCGCCATCCTCGGCATCGGCCCCGTCATCGGCTACGCGGTCGCCGCCGCCGGACCGTTCCTGGTGTTCGCGTTCGTCGGACCGCGGCTGCGTCGAATCGTGCCCTCCGGCCAGGGGCTGAGCGAGTTCCTGCGCGTGCGCTTCGGGCGTTCGGCGAGCCGCCTCGTCACCGCGGTCTCGCTGCTGTACATGGGCGTCTTCGTCGCGGCCGAGCTCGTCGCGATCGGCGGCCTGGTCGAACTGCTCGGCGGGATCCCACGCCAGCTCACCGTCGTCGCCGTGGTCGCGGCCACCCTCACCTACACCACGTACGGCGGCCTCCGGGCCTCACTGCGCACCGACCGGTGGCAGAGCTGGCTCGTGATCGTCCTGCTGACCGTCGCCGCCGTCGCCGCCGTGGTGGGAGTGGACGGGCCAGTCGCCAGCGTCCGCGACAGCGGCCTGCTCGGTATCGACCGGGTGGGTCTCAAGAGCGCCGCGACACTCATCCTCGCCGTCACCGCCGCGAACCTGTTCCACCACGGCTACTGGCAGCGGGTCTGGTCGGCCCGGGACGATCGGGCCCTGCGCCAGGGCGCCCTCGTCGGCGCCGCCGTCACGATCCCCTTGATGCTGATCGCCGGCGGGCTCGGTGTGCTGTCCGCCTCGGTCGGTCTCGCCGAAGTGCCGGCGCTGTCCATCTTCGTGCTCGCCGCCGAGCTCCCCGGCGTGGTCGTCGCGGTCGTCCTCGTGCTCGGCATCGCGCTCGTCGCGTCGTCGGTGGACACGCTCGAGAACGGCCTCGCCGCCCTGCTCGTCTCCGAACGTCCCTCTCTCCGTCTCGGGCACGCGCGCCTGCTGACCGTGGCCGTAATGCTGCCGGCGCTGGCCGTCGGGCTGGTTGCCACCTCCGTGCTGCAGCTGTTCCTCATCGCCGACCTGCTCGCCGCCGTTCTGCTCCTGCCGGCCCTGCTCGGCCTCTGGCGCCGCACCACCACGACGGCGGTCTGGTCCGGGATCGTCGCCGGCGCGGTCGGGGCGCTCGGTGCCGGCCTGCTCGCGGCGGGCAGCCTCGAGGGTGCGGTCGCCCGGGTCACCTTCCCCGACGCGGTCCCGACCCTGGCGCCGTTCGCCGGCGCACTGCTCGCCAGCGGCCTCGTCACCTTCCTCGTGTCGCTGGGCGGCCGTCCGACCGTCGAGCTGTCCGAGCTCGACGCACGCGTCCGGGAACGCGTCCCCGCCGCCGGCCCGCCGAGCGGAGCCTGACGTGCGCCGCCCCCTGCCACGACTTCACGTGCTGACCTCCGCGGCGCAACGCGTCGACGACCTGCGTGTCGTCGACGCCGCACTCGACGCCGGCGCCCCGGCCATCCAGATCCGCGTGAAGGACCGCACCGACCGCGACCACCTCGAGGTCGCCCGCGCGATCGTGGCGCGCTGCCGCACGACCGGCGCCATCAGCATCGTCAACGACCGCGTCGACCTCGCGCTCGCCGCCGGCGCCGATGCCGTCCACCTCGGCCTGACCGACCTGCCGATCGCCGCCGCACGCGAGCTCGCCGGCGACCGGCTCGTCATCGGTGGAACCGCGCGTGATCCCGACACGGCCCGTCGCCTCGTCGCGGAGGGGGCCGACTACCTCGGGGTCGGCCCCACCTACGCCACCGCCACCAAGGACGGACTGCCAGACCCGATCGGCCCGGGCACGGTCGCCGCGATCGTCGCAGCGGTCGAGGTCCCCGTCATCGCGATCTCCGGCATCACCGCAGCACGGGTGCCCGAGGTCCTGGCCACCGGCGCGCACGGGGTGGCCGTCGTCAGCGCCGTCGTCGACGCGCCCGACCCCGGTGCAGCCACCCGCGAACTGCTCGACCTGCTCGCCGACCAGGGGCAGGCGTCATGACGTCCGACGCGCTGTTCGTGGGTGGCGGCATCATCGGTCTCGCCAGCGCCTGGCGGGCGGCCCGGGCCGGCCTCGACGTCACCGTGTTCGACCCCGCCCCGGGTGCGGCCGCCTCCAACGTCGCCGCCGGCATGCTCGCCCCCGTCACCGAGGTGGAGTACGGCGAGGAGGACCGCCTCGCGCTCAACGTGGCCGCGGCACGTCGCTGGCCCGCGTTCGCCGACGAACTCGAGGCGGCCGCGGACGCCGACGTGGGTTACCGCGCGACCGGCACGTTGCTGGTCGGCTTCGACCGCGACGACGTCGCCGCGCTGTCCGACCTCCACGCGTTCCAGGCCGAACTCGGCCTCGAGGTCGAGCAGCTGCGCAGCCGCGAGGTCCGCGCCCGCGAACCGATGCTGAGTCCCCGCGTCCGGGTCGGCCTGCACGCCGCCGAGGACCACCGGGTCGAACCGCGGGCGTGCGTCGCCGCGCTCCTGCGCGCCTGCGCCGACGCCGGGGTCGTCCTCGACCACCGCGAGATCGCGCGGGTCGAGCAGCAGGGCGGCCACGTCACCGGCGTGCTGACCGCCGACGGCGAGCGGCACCACGCGGGCCAGGTCGTGCTCACCGCCGGCGCGTGGTCCGCCACGATCGAAGGGATCCCGGACGCGCACCGACCGGCCGTGCGGCCGGTGAAGGGGCAGCTGCTCCACCTGCGTGACCCGTCGGGGCGGCAGGTGCTGACCACCACCGTCCGCGGACTGGTCCGGCACCGCAGCGTCTACCTCGTCCCACGCGACGACGGCCGGCTCGTCGTCGGCGCCAGCCAGGAGGAGCGGGGCTTCGACACCACCGTGACCGCCGGCGCGGTCCGCGAGCTGCTCGACGACGCCGCCGCCATCGTGCCCGGCGTCGACGAGCTCGAACTCGTCGAGACGATCGCCGGCCTGCGGCCCACCACCCCGGACAACGCGCCGGTGATCGGTCCCGGCCCCATCGACGGGCTCGTCGTCGCGACGGGGCACCACCGCAACGGCGTGCTGCTGGCGCCGATCACCGCCGAGGCGGTCACCGCGATCCTCACCGGCGCCGAGGTCGACCCGGTCCTCGCCGTCGCCCACCCGGACCGAGCAGGAGCACCGACGTGAACCTCGAGCTCAACGGTCAGCCGCGCTCGTTCGACGGGCCCGTCACCGTCGGCGCGGTCGTCGACGGCGAGGTCGACGACCGCCGCGGCGTGGCGGTCGCCGTCGACGGCGAGGTGCTCCCACGTTCGAGCTGGGACACCACCACGCTCCACGACGGGGCGAAGGTCGAACTGGTCGGCGCCGTCCAGGGCGGCTGACCCCGTCCCGCTCCCGTCGGCCGCACGCGCCCACACATGCCCCTCCGCACCACCGACTCCGATGACAGGAGGCCCCATGGACGAGCCGCTCACGATCGGCGGCACGACGCTGCGTTCCCGGCTGGTGCTCGGCACGGGCGGCGCGAGCAGCCTCGACGTGCTCGAGCGCGCCATCGTCGCCTCCGGCACCGACGTCGTGACCGTCGCGTTGCGCCGGGTGACCGACCGCAGCTCCGGGTCGCTGCTCGACGTCATCGAGCGGACCGGGGTCCGCGTCCTGCCCAACACCGCCGGGTGCTACACCGCCGGCGAGGCCGTGCGGACGGCCCAACTCGGTCGCGAGGCGTTCGAGACGGACTGGGTCAAGCTCGAGGTCATCGGCGACGAGCGCACCCTTCTGCCCGACCCGGTCGAACTGCTCGACGCCGCCGAGCAGCTGGTCGACGCCGGTTTCACCGTGTGGCCCTACACCAACGACGACCCGATCGTGGCCACCCGGCTCGCCGACCTCGGCTGCGCCGCCGTCATGCCCCTGGGCTCACCGATCGGGTCGGGGATGGGGATCCGCAACCCGTACAACCTCGCGATCATCCGCGAACAGGTCGACGTCCCGGTCATCCTCGACGCCGGCATCGGGACGGCCTCGGACGCCGCCCTCGCGATGGAGCTCGGATGCGACGGGGTGTTGCTCGCCTCGGCGGTGACCCGGGCCCGGGACCCCGAAGCGATGGCCACGGCGATGCGTCACGCGGTCGAAGCGGGGTGGCTGGCGCGGCGCGCCGGTCGCATCCCGCGCCGGCTGTACGCCGAGGCATCCACCACCGACGAGGGTCGGCCGGACCTCCTCGGGCCGGACACCGACGGCTCGGCCGCATGACCCACGCGGTCCCGACCCTGGTCGTGATCACCGACCGGCACGCCGCGGCGGGCGCGGGCCGGCCGCTGCGCGACGTGGTCGCCGAGGCCGTGGACGCCGGCGCGCCGGCGGTGCTCCTCCGCGACAAGGACCTCGAGCCGACGGCACGGCGCTCCCTCGGCGAACAGATCGCCGCCGTGGTCAGGCGCGCCGGGGCGATGCTGCTGGTCGCCTCCGATCCCGACCTCGCCCGCCACCTCGACGCGGACGCGATCCACCTCGCCGCACACGATGCGCGTCCACGAGGGAACGCCGCCGGGATGCTGGTCGGGCGGTCCTGCCACGACGACGCCGAGGTGGTGGCCGCCGTCCGGGAGCACGCCGACCTGCTGCTCGTCTCGCCGGTCGCCCCGACCGCCTCGAAGCCCGGCTACGGGCCGGCGCTCGGACCCGATCGCCTCCGGCAGCTCGTCGGCCGCGCGGGCGGTGTGCCCGTCCTCGCACTCGGTGGCGTCACCCCCGAGAACGCGTCGAGGTGGCGTGACGCCGGCGCACACGGCGTCGCCGTGATGGGTGGCGTGATGTCCGCACCCGACCCCGCGGACGCCGTCCGCCGCCTCCTCGACACCCGGGAGCTGCCATGACCACGCCCCACGTCGCGCTCACCATCGCCGGCTCCGACTCCGGCGGTGGCGCCGGCATCCAGGCCGACCTGCGGTCCTTCGGGCAGTTCGACGTCTTCGGGGCCAGCGTGATCACCGCGGTCACCGCGCAGAACACCGTCGGCGTGACCGACGTCCACGTGGTCCCGGCCACGACCGTCACGGCGCAGATCGACGCCGTGCTGGACGACCTGCCGGTCGCAGCCGTCAAGACCGGGATGCTCGCCACGGCCGAACTCGTGGAACTCGTCGCCGCGCGCGCGGCCGCCGGCGAGCTGCCGAACCTCGTCGTCGACCCGGTGCTCGTGTCGGCGACCGGCCACCGGCTGCTCGAGGACAGCGCCCTGGCCGCCTACCGCGACCTGCTCCTGCCGCACGCGACGATCGCGACGCCGAACCTCGACGAGGCGACGGCGCTCCTTGGCCGCCCGCTCCGCACGCTCGACGACGCCCGCGCCGCGGCCCACGCGCTCGCCGAGCTCGGCACCCGGGTCGTCGTGGTGAAGGGCGGCCACCTCGAAGGCACACACGCCGTCGACGTCGTCGTCGTGGACGGCGATGACCACGAGCTCGGGGCCGACCGCATCGACACCCCGAACACCCACGGCACCGGCTGCACCTTCGCCGCCGCTGCGGCGGCAGGACTCGCCAACGGCCTCGATCCGCTCGACGCGCTGGCCGGCGCGAAACGCTACGTCACCGCAGCCATCGCCGGCGCCGCCGCCTGGCGCCTCGGTTCGGGCAACGGACCCCTCGACCACCTTGGCTTCGGCACTTCGTGGCGTGCACCGGGGTAAAGCTCCATCTCGACAAACTCCTCCACGCTCACCCTGCGCCGCCGGCTTGCGCGAATCGGCTCGTTGGCTTGGGCCAGCCGGCTCTTTGTCCGGAGGGGGACGGGCCGCCGCCGCGACGGGCCTCCGTGCAGCTCGTGCTTGACGGCGACGCCGCCTTGTCAAGATGGTGTCGCCATCACTTCCAGGACGCGGTTGGCGCGGATGGCGGCGACGAAGGCGAACAGGTCGAGCGCCCGGCGAGGATCTGCGCCGGTCAGGTCCCGGACACGCGCCAGGCGGTACAGCACGGTGTTCGGGTGCACGTAGAGCATCTCGGCCGTGCGACTGATGGACAGATCACACCGGGCGAGCGCTTCCACGGTCTCGGTCAGGTGCGGGCGCCCCGCAAGCGGACGCAGGTAGCGATCGACCAGCGCCGCGGCCGCTTCCTCGTCCGCTGTGGCCAGCACGTCGAGCAGGACGGCGTCGTAGGCGACCACGTGCTCGGAAGCTGCTGAACGCCGGACGGTCTGCATCGCGGCCAGCGCCTGACGGCACGACGCCCCCGCACTCGCCAGATCGGCGACGGACCGCCCGACCGTAAGGCGGGGCGCAAGCGGGGCGAACTCGTCGAGCAGCACGACGAGACGCCTGACCAGGTCGTCGGTCAACTCGCCGGGGATCAGCAACACGTCGCATCCCTCGGCCGAGCCGGACACGATGCGTCCGGCCCGGTCGGTGCCCAGCACCGCCAGGACGGCCCGCTGCAGCGCAACCACATCGGTGACGTCGGCGCCGGACTGGGTCGACAGGGCCAGGGCGCGGACGTCCTCGACGTCCTCGTCCCAGCCCAGCGACGTCGCGAGGTGGTTGATCTGCTCGCCGCGGAGCGCCCCCGCGATGAGACCGGTGACGAGGTCGCCGGCGAGGCGGTCGTAGTGCGCCGTCACCTCCTCCGTCGTCACGCGGTAGGCGTCGATCGATGCGGTCGCCAGGTCGTCGAAGGCGGCGGCGATCAGTCGCAGGCCGGCCGTCAGCTGGCTCGCGCTCAGCGTGGCTGCCGCATCGACGAACGCGTCGGTGATGACCCGCTCCGCGCTGCGGTAGGACAGGACCACCGCGTCGAGTGGCACGCCCTGCAGCGCGCGGTTGACGCCGATCTGCCGGGCCCGCTCCGTGTCCGCGTCGTCCAGCGGCAGTCCCGCGAGTCGGTCGACCACGGCACGCAGGTTGGGCGTGACCGCGGCCGCATACTCCTCGGCGCGCATGCGCGGCGGCTCGTAGCCAGGGATGTGCCCCCAGGCGAGGTCGAGAACCTGCGCCGCGAGGACGTCGAGCCTGATTCGGAGGGTGGCCGCGACTTGTGTCAGATCCACAAACACCACCCGGTCGGATTCGGATGATCCAACGCTAGCCGGGTGGCGCCATCATCGTGCATGCTTCCTCTTCGGGAGACTGACAGGCCGGGAGCCAGCGTCGCTGAGCGGTAGGAGAAGCTGTGAGCGAACACGCCGATGTTGTGCGGTCGTCACAAAGTGACGATCGGAGTGAGGCGCTGAAGCACGACCACGCCCTCGAAGCCGTACCGATGTCGGAGCGGCGGTCGACCTTCCAGATGGTCGCCGTCGCGTTCGGCTGGGCGGTCAGCGTGTCGGGGTTCCTGGTGGGCGGCACGCTCGGCGGCGGCCTGACCTTCGGGCAGGGCGTGTCGGCGATCGTGCTCGGCAACCTCGTCCTCGTCGTGGTGGCCAGCCTGATCGGACTCGTGGGCTACCGCACCGGCATGACCTCGTACCTGATCGCCAAGAACGTGTTCGGCCGCAGCGGGTCGGTGTTCGTCTCGATCATGCTCGGCATCCTCGCGATGGGATTCATCGGGGTGCTCATGGACGCCTTCGGCAACGCGTTCGTCGCGCTGGTCGACGGCGTGCCGTGGACGTTGGTCGTGCTGGTCTTCGCGGTCCTGGTGCTCTCGACCGCCCTCTTCGGCTTCACCGGCCTGTCCTGGATCAGCCGGGTCGCGTCCCCCGCGCTGGTGATCCTCTCCGTCCTCGGGCTGATCACGCTCGCGCGCTCCGAAGGCGGCTTCTCGACCGCGATCAACGCGGTACCCGAGTCGCCGATCGGCTTCGACGTCGGCATCACCGCCGTGTTCGCGACCTGGGTCACGGGTGCCGCGCTGACCAGCGACATCGCCCGCTACGCCCGCCGCGGACGCGACGTCGTCCTGGCCACCTTCTGCGGCTATGTGCTCGGCGCCGGCTTCTTCGAGTTCGTCGCCATGATCAGCTCGCACGAGGCAGGCACGTCCGACTTCGTGGCCGCGATGAGTTCGCTCGGGCTGCTCCTGCCGGCCGTCATCGTGCTGGTGCTCGCCCTGTGGACCACCACGGACAACAACCTGTACTCGTCGTCGCTCGCCTTCACCCACGCCAGCGAGGTCCTGGGACGAACCGTCGCCAAGCCGATCTGGGTCGTCATCGCCACGGCCATCGCTGTCGGTGTCGCCTTCCTCGGCTTCGCCTCGAACTTCCTGTCGTTCCTGCGGATCATCGGGCTGGTCACGCCGCCGTTCGCCGGTGTGGTCATCACCCACTACTGGGTGCTGGGCCACATCCGGCGCCCCGAGCTCACCAGCCCCGGCTTTCGCTGGCAGGCTCTGGTCGCCTGGCTCGGGACCTCGGTGGCCGCCTACTTCGTCGAGCTGCCAGCCGAACCGATCCTGATCCTCGTCATCGGCGGCGCCGTGTATGCCCTGCTGTCGATGGTGGGACGATCCGAACAGAGCGTCACCGAGCCAAAGGTCACCGCGTGAACCCTCGCTTCGGTCTCGGCGTCCCCACCGGTACCGAGGGGATGATGTACCCGGTGCCCTACGCCACCATCGACGAGGCGGTCGAACTCGCCGTCGCCGCCGAGGAGCTCGGCTACGACTCGGTGTGGGGCAACGACCACCTGACCACACAGGCGTACGTGCGCGAGGAGTTCGACCAGCCGCCGAACTTCTTCGATCCGCTGAGCTACCTCACGTTCGTCGCGGCCAGGACGCAACGGATCCGTCTGGCGACCTGCATCCTCGTGTTGCCGTTCCGCCATCCGGTCGTGGCCGCCAAGCAGCTCGCGACGATCGATCAGCTCAGCAGGGGACGGCTGGTCGTCGGTGTCGGCATCGGCGCCTACCGCGAGGAGTTCGAGGCGCTGCACCCCGGCGTCAAGCTGCACCGTGGCCGCTACGCCGAGGAGGCGCTGCGCTCGCTGCAGCTGCTGTTCACCGAGCGGCGCGCCAGCTTCGACGGCGAGTTCATCCGGTTCGCCGACGTCGAGAGCTACCCCAAGCCGGTCCAGCAGCCGCTGCCCCTGCTGTCGGGCGGCAACAGTCCCGGCTCCAAGGACCGTGCCGGCCGCCTGGTCGACGGCTGGCTCCCCGCCTGCCTCACCCCCGCCGAGGTCGAGTCCGGTCTGGCGGCGATCAAAGAGTCAGCGGACTCGGTGGACCGGCAGCTGCCAGACCACTTCGAGATGGCGCTGCAGCTCGGCATCTCCGTCGCGCCGACGCGCGAGGAAGCCGAGGAACGCTTCCGCTCGTCGCAGGTCTACAAGCACATGGAGTCGCTGGCGGGCTCCACCCTCAAGGATCAGCAGGACGGCGACCTGATGTCACGCAACCTGGTCGGCACTCCCGACGAGGTCGCCACACAGGTGCAGGCCTACCTCGACGTCGGCGTCGACACCTTCGCCGGGTCGCTGTTCGCCTGCGACACCGTCGGTGAGACGCTCAAGGCGATGGAGCTCTTCCGTGACGAGGTGATGGCGCGCTTCACGTCCTGACCTCCGCACCGCCCGCTTCGACCGACACGGGGAGACGACGACACCATGTCCGAAACGCGCTCCAGCCTCGCCGCCGCGCCGCCCGCCGGCCTGCTCGCCCAGCACCTCGACCGGCTACGCGCCGCCCTTGCGGAGGCGCCGTTCGACGTCTTCGTCGCCGGCTCGCCCGCCAACGTCGCGCACGCCACCGGCTACCGCAGCGTGGCGGGGGAGCTGTTCCGCGCTCACCAGATGGCGGCGGTCGTGACCCCCGACGACGTCGTGCTGGTCTGTCCCGTCGCCGACGCCGCCCCGGCCGCCGATGCCGGGATGGCCGCGGACACAATCGTGCACTACGGCCGATTCTTCTTCGAGGTCGCCGACGGATCAGGGCTGAGCGCACCGCCGGTCGACCAGCACGGCGATCTCGCCGCAGCACTGGCCACTGCACTCGGCCGGATCGGGGCGACGGCACGTCTCGGCCTCGACATCGAGGGGCTGGGCGCGAGCTGGCCCGCCGTCGAGGCAGCCCTTCCGCCTGGCAGCGTGGTCGTCGACGCCTCCGCATGGGCGAAGCAGGTGCGCGCCCGCAAGCTCCCCGCCGAGGTCGAGCTGCTGCGGCAGGCCGCCCGGCTGGCGGAGGAGGGCATCGACCGGGCCATCCTCAAGGCCGGCCCTGGGATCACCGAACGCGAACTGGCCGCCGAGGTGGCCCATGCCATGGTCGCAGGTGGCGGCTCGCCCCGGTTCGTGGTCGTGACCAGCGGACCGCGCAGTGCCCTGGCCGACGCGACGCCCACGGACCGTCAGCTGGCCGGCGGCGACCTGCTGCGGTTCGACGTCGGCTGCGTCCTGCACGGCTACTGGTCCGACATCGGCCGGACCGCGGTCGTCGGCGACCCGGACCAGCTCCAGCAGCGTCGCTACGAGGCGATCTACGCCGGCGAGCAGGCGCAGCTCGAGCTCGTAAGGCCGGGCGTCACGGCGCGCGAACTGTTCGACGTTGCGGTCGAGACCGTCGAGACGCACGGCCTGGCGCCCTACCGGCGCCACCACTGCGGCCACGGGATCGGCCGCGAGGTGTACGAACCGCCGATCATCGCGCCCAGCTACGACACCCCGCTCGAGCCGGGCATGACCTTCTGCTTCGAGACGCCGTTCTACGAGCTCGGCTGGGGCGGCATGATGGTCGAGGACACCCTGGTCGTGACCGAGGACGGCTGCCAGATGCTCAGCAGCTCCGACCGCTCCCTGCGCGTGGTGCCGTGGTGAGCGACTACACCGGCAGCCTCCGCTGCGTGCGCTGTGGCCACGACCTCGACGCCCGTTCGCCGTGGACCGGCTGCCCGAACTGCGCCGCCGACGACGTCCATGCCAACGCGCTGCCCACCTATGGGTCGGCCACCGCCGACAGCCTGGCGCCGGCCGCCGACCAGCCCGGGCTGTTCCGGTTCCGGCGCCGACTGCCGATCTCCGATGACGCCGTCCCCGTCAGCCTGGGGGAAGGCAACACGCCACTCGTTGGTGTCGAGTCGCTGGCCGATACCGCAGGCGTCGGCCAACTGTGGTTCAAGGACGAGACGCGCAACCCGACCTGGTCGTACAAGGACCGGCTCGCGGCGGTCGCGATCACCGAGGCGCGCGCCCGCGGCGCCGACACGGTGGCGTTGGCCACGACCGGCAACCACGGCGCCGCGACGGCGGCCTACGCCGCGGCTGCGGGGCTCCGCTGTGTCGCGCTGACGCTGACCTCGGTGCCCACCACCATGAAGGTGCTGATGCAGGCCTACGGCGCCGAGGTGCTGGCCCTGCGGACCGGCCCCGAACGATGGCAGCTGCTGCGCCAGGCCATCGACGCCTGGGGCTGGGTGCCGGTCTCCGGCTTTCTCGACCCGCCCATCGGATCGAACCCGTTCGGCGTCGACGGCTACAAGACGATCGCGTTCGAACTCCACGCCGACCTCGGTGACGTACCCGACGTCGTCGTCGTGCCGGCCGCGTACGCGGACGGGCTGGCCGGGATCCAGCGTGGCTTCGCCGACCTGGTCGAGGCCGGCCTGGCCGACCGACAACCCCAACTCGTCGCGGTCGATCCCTTCGGAGCGTATGCGGCCGCGCTCGGCGATCCTGCCCCGGTCCTGCCACGAGTCGGGTACGGGCCGAGCACCGCCTTCTCGATCGCAACGCCGACGGCGACGCACCAGGGCGTCGCGGCCCTCCAGGCCTGCGGAGGGCTGGCGGCGGGACCGTTCGACGACAAGCAGCTCGCGGACGCACAGCTGCGAATTGCACGCAGCAGTGGCCTGTACCTCGAAGCATCCTCAGCAATCACCTTGCTGGCGGTCGAGCAGCTCGCCGCCACCGGGCAAATCGCTCCCGATGGCCGCGTCGTCTGTCTCGCCACGTCGACGGGCCTCAAGGACATCGGCATGACCGCGGAACACCTCCCAGAGGTGCCGGTCATCGAACCGCAGCTCGACCAACTCGAGCGGCACCTGGACGGTGCCGGTCAACGAGCGGCCGCCGACACATGAGGCTCGGGTTCGCGATCTCGGGAAAGCGGTCGGCTCGCGAGGCGGTCGACGTGGCCCGTCAGGTCGAGGCCGCCGGGCTCGAAGAGGTCTGGATCACGGAGGACTACTTCGAGCGCGGTGCCTTCGCAGTGGCCGGCGCGGTCCTGACCGCCACCTCCCGTGTGAAGCTCGGGATCGGCGTCATCAACCCGTGGACGCGCCATCCCGTGCTGACGGCCATGGAGACCGCGGCGTTGAGCGAGCTCGCGCCTGGCCGACTGCTGCTCGGTCTCGGCGCATCCAACGAGCGTTGGATGCAGCAGCAGCTGGGAATCCCGTTCCAGAAGCCACTCCGTCGCCTGGAGGAAGCGGTCGAGATCCTTCGTCCCGCGCTTCGCGGGGAGGTCGTGCGGCACGAGGGTCTGGCCGGGGCGGTCGATGCCAAGCTGGCCTTCTCGGCCGGGGACGTGCCGATCATCCTCGGCGTGAAGGGGCCTCGCGCCCTGGACCTCGCCAGTCGGGTATCCGACGGGGTGCTGCTCTCGGTGCTGGCGGCGCCGGCGTACGTCGCATGGGCGGCACGGCGTCTGGGTGGCGACCTGCCCTACGGCATCGGCAGCTACATCGCCGTTCGATGCGAGGCCGATCGCGCCGCGGCGCGGGCCGCCCTGCGGCCGTTCGTGGCCTACTACCTCGGTGTGCACGGCGACCATGCCATCACGCGGGAGGCGGGTATCGACCCGGAGCTGGCCGCTCGCTTCCGCAGCGGGCTGCAGGACGGTCAGCCGCGCACGGACCTGGTGACCGAGGAACACCTCGACAGCTTCGTCGCCGCGGGCAATCGGGACGACATCGTCGCCGCGCTCGGCCGGTTCGCCGACGCCGGGCTCGACACCGCGGTCGTCTTCGATCAGACCGACCTGCCCCTCGAACGCGTGCTCAGCGACGTGATCCCGGCTGCCAAGGAGGCCGGGGCGACGTAGGTCCTCCAGACAGTCCGAACGTCGAGCGTCATGCCGCGTCAGCGTGCGAGCGTGCGGTCCAGGAAGGCGATGATGTCGGCGGTGACCTCGTCGCGGTTGGTCTCGTTGAGCACTTCGTGCCGTGCACCGGGATAGAGCTTCACCTCGACGTCGCTCAGGCCGGCCTGCCGGTACTGCTCGGCCAGCGCTTCGACCGTCGCGCCGCCCTGGGCGAGCGGGTCGTCCGAGCCGGACACGATGAGGATCGGCAGGTCGTCGCGAATGGCGGCGAGACGCTGCGGATCCGCCGCTGCAGCAAGGGTGTCGATCGCGGTCAGCGGAGGCGCCTCCCACCCGCAGGCCGGGTCGGCGACGTACGCATCGACCTCGGCGGTGTCACGGCTCAGCCACTCGAAGCCGGTGCGGTGTTCGAACGGTTCGTTGAAGACGCTGAGGTCGGCTGGCTCGTCGGCGGCCAGCACCGGCACGAGCCAGCTCACCTCGGTGCTGCCGGACAGCACGACGGCGTCGACCTCGTCGGCGTGGTGGAGCAGGTGCTGCTGGGCGGCGAACGACCCCATGCTGTGCCCGAACAGTCCGAGCGGCAGTCCGGGCTCGTCCTGCCGGATGCCGGCGGTCAGGCGGGCGACGTCGTCGACCCAGCCCGCCCAGCCGTCCGCGCCCCACGCGCCGTACCCGTTGGCGGCGCTCTGGCCGGAGCCGCGGGCGTCAGCGGCGTAGACGAGGTAGCCGGCGGCGGTCAGGGCCTCGGCGAAGCGGCGGTAGCGAGCGGCGTGCTCGGCGAGTCCGTGTTGCACCTGCACCACGGCCTTCGGCCGGGCATCAGGCGCCCAGCGGTAGACGTGCAACTGCTGTCCGTCACCGGTGGTGACCGTCGTCGTCGACTGCTCCACGTCCGTACTCCTCGCCCAGGTCGTGTCGGCTCAACCGTAGACCCTGGAGATTTGTGGTTCGTGGTGCTGCTCGCGGACGTGCTCGACCGGTAGGTCGAAACGACGCCTGCGGCGCTGGCGGGGTGCCTTGCCAAGCTCCGTGGGGCAACGTATCGTCAAGCCAGTTTTGGGAGTCAGAGTTTCATCTAGTGAAAGCATCCGGGGATCGTATGTCGAGTAAGAAGAGCCTTGCCGCCCAACTGCACTCGGATGCAGTGAGCTTCACACCGGGAGGCGTGCACTCCAACGTCCGCCTCGAACGGGCTACGGCTTTCTTCGCCCGCGGTAAGGGCGCGTGGCTCTGGGACGTCGAGGGCAACGACTACGTCGATTATCTGCTGGGGCAGGGCCCGAACTTCCTCGGGCATGCACCAGAGGCCGTCACCGAAGCGGTTGCCGATGCCTGCAGGCGGGGGATGGTCTACGGCGCCCAGCACGAGCTGGAAGTGGAAGCGGGCCGCTCCTTCCTCTCAGCGGTGGCATGGGCGGATCAGGTCCGGTTCGGCCTCTCAGGGACCGAGATGGTGCAGGCTGCGCTGCGGCTGGCCCGGGCCGTGACTGGCCGGAAGAAATTCATCCGATTCGAAGGCCACTATCACGGTTGGCTCGACAACGTGCTCCTCGCACCACAGGCGGACGGGACCCCGGGGCCGGCAAGTGCAGGTCAGTTGTCCAGCCACCTCGAGGACTGCGTGATCCTGCCGTGGAACGACGAGAACGCGCTCGCGCACGCCTTGGAAGAGCACGCGGGACAGGTCGCCGCGGTCATCACCGAGCCGTTCATGTGCAACAGCGGAGCGGTGTCGCCCCGTGACGGCTACCTGCAACGGATGCGCCAACTATGCGATGAGCACGAGGCCGTGCTGATCTTCGACGAGGTCATCACGGGTTTCCGGGTGGCGTTCGGAGGTGCAGCAGAACGTTTCGGCGTCACCCCCGATCTCGCGACCTACGGCAAGGCAATGGCCGGGGGATGGCCGGTGGCGGCCCTGGCGGGGCGCGCCGAACTCATGCAGCGGTTTGCGGACGACGTGAGCCACGCCGGCACCTTCAATGCGTCGGTCATGGCCTGCGCGGCGGTGGTCGCAACGCTCGAGGAACTGCGTTCCGACCCGCCATATGCCCGGGTCGAGGCGCACGGCGAAGAGGTCATGGCAGGTATCCGGAAGCTCGCGGACGACCACGAGGTGCCGTTGCGGGTGCAGGGACTCGGGATGTCCTTCCACGCCTCCTTCGGCCCGAAAGACCGCGTTTTCGACTTCCAAGGCCTTCAGGCACTCGACCTTCAGCGTTACAACGCACTGGCGCAGCGATTGACGGAGTTCGGGGTCTGGGTGGCCGGACGAGGCATCTGGTACGTGTCCGCCGCCCACGGCGACAGGGAGGCGACCGTGGTGCTCGAACGGCTGGATGCTGCGCTTCGAGCGTGGCACGGGTGAAGTCATTCGAGGCGCGGCGCCGACGACCACTTGACAAGCCGCACCAAGCCATGTTGAGTTTTTGAAATCACCTATTTTGGTAGGTGAAACCGGAGGGAGCCGGGTATGAGGGAGCAGTCACGACCTGCCGCCGTCGGCGCAGCGTTCTCGCGACGGACGTTCTTGCAGGGCAGTGCAGGACTGGGAGGCCTTCTGGCCACCGGTGGGCTCGCTGCAGTGCTCGCAGCCTGCGGGCGAGCCAACGAAGGTGCGCCGACCGGTGAGCCGGGTGAGAATTTCACCGGCGCGCTCGGTCTGCTTCTCGGATCGCACATGGGGCCGGTCCAAGAACTGGTGACCCAGTACGAGAGCGAGTATGGGGTCACGCCCGAAGTCCAGGAGATCACCACCCCTGATCTCCGCAGCGTCGTCTCCAGCGCCTTCCTGGCGCAGAGTTCGCCCTGGGATGCCATCTTCACGACCGCCGTCCTCGCGCAGGAACTCGGTGCCCGCAACTGGGTGCAGACGGTCGACGCCTTCCTGGACCAGAGCGTTCGTGCGCGAGGCGAGCTGATGGACCGCGGATTGGGTGCGATCAGCGCTGCCGACGGCTACCTCGCGGTGCCGTGGACCATGGGCGCTCCGCTGATGCACTGGAACCGGCAGTTGCTCGAGGATGCCGATCTCGACCCCGACGCCCCACTGAACTGGCACGCCGAACCCAATTCTTGGGACACCTTCGTCGAGTATGCCCAGGCGCTGACCTTCGAACGCGACGGCGTCCAGCACTACGGATTCACCGACGCGTGGGCCGATGACCACATCCTCTACACGTGGGGATCGCTGCTGCAGATGCACGGCGGACGTTTCCTCGACGACGAACACGAGCCGGTCTTCAACGACGACGCCGGCGTCGAAGCGACCATGAAGATGTACGAGCTGCTCAACACGCACAGGGTCGTGGATCCCGCCGTGAACACCTACACCTGGGTGTTCGATGCATCCCCGGGCTTCCTCAACGGAACGCGCGCCTTCTTCTTCACCTGGCCCTTCATCGCTGGGGTCGCCAACGACCCAGAAGGGTCCGAGATTGCTGGCAACAACGCGTTCGCGCCTCAGCCCGCCGTCGAGACCAGTGCGTCGGTCGACGGTTCGGAGTTCCTCGCCGTGCCGGTGTTCGCAGACAACGAGGACGAGGCCTGGCGCTTCCTCGAACTGGTGACCAGCCCGGAGGGGCAGCGCACCATCGCGCTCGGAGGCTGGGCCTCGATCTACCGCGATGTGAACCTCGATCCGGAGGTCCTCGAAGCGTTCCCGGTCAACGAGGCAGTCGTGCAGTCCTACGAGTACCCGGTCGACGGTGGCTACTCGGCTGATCGCGAGATCTGGGGGCCGATCCTCGGCAACCAGATCCAAGAGGTGTTTGCGGACAACAAGAGCGCCCAAGAAGCACTCGACGACGCCGTCAGGCTCATCCGCGCCGAGCGGGAAGGTTAGAAGTCATCGGGAACGTGACGGGGACTGAGACACACAGCCCCGCGAACTCAGCGCTCGCCGACGATCCAGATGGCTCGGCGCACAAGCGCACGTCGTGGCGGCGACAGGAGCGGCGGACCGCGCTGCTCCTGGTCGCTCCGGCGTTCCTCGTGGTCGCGGGTGTGTACCTCTATCCGGCCGTCGCGACACTCGTCTACAGCACGACGTCGATCGACATCGGTACCTACACGGTGGAACGGTTCGTCGGTCTGGGCAACTTCGAGACCGTGCTCCAGAGCGACACCTTCCAGACCGTGTTGCTACGCACCATCTACTTCGGTGTGATGGTTTCCGTCCTGACGGTGATTCCTGCCTTCTTCATCGCCCTGCTCCTCAATCAGCGGTTCCCGGGTCGAACCGTCCTCCGCGTCGTCGTGTTGCTGCCATGGGCAGTGCCGCCGGTTGTCGCTGGGGTGTTGTGGACCCAGATGTTCCAGTCCGAGTACGGGTTCGTGAACGCTGCCCTCCGCGAGTTGGGTTTCTCCGGACAGACCATCTGGCTCGGCGAGCCCAACCTGGCTCTGCATGCCCTCGTCATTGCCGAAGTATGGCGCTGGTTGCCGTTCGCAACCCTGTTCCTGCTGGCGGGGCTACAGACCATCCCCCGAGACGTCTACGAAGCCGCCGACGTGGATGGCGCCACCATCTGGCAGCGAATGACTCAGGTGACCCTCCCCTTGATGGGGCCGATGATCATCCCCGTGGTCATCTTCCTCTTCGTGTGGGCGATGAAGGCCTTCGACACGATCTTCGTCCTCACGCGCGGTGGCCCTCGGATGGGGACCACGACCTTGAACTATCTCGTCTACCAGCAGGGCTTCGAACAGTTCCGCTTCGGTCGTGCGGCCGCGACCGCCTACCTGCTGACGCTGCTCACACTCTTCGTGATCATGGCGCTCAGCCTCCTCCGTCGGTACGGCAAGAGGCGAGTCGCATGACGATGTCACGACGTTCCCGTCGCAGGCTGGGTCACGTTGGTCGATACTCAGCCGCCTTGGCGGTGTTCACCTTCGTGGCGTTCCCCTTATACGCGGTGTTGCTCACGAGTGTGCAGACCGAACGTGACGTCCGATCGCCGGACCTCTCGCTGATTCCGACCTACCTCGACTTCAGTCACTACCAGGCGGTGCTCACGCCCGGACACATCGTCCCGGTCGTCGAGGGGATGATGAACAGCCTCTTCGTCTCCCTCGTCGCCGCGATTATTGCGGTCGCTCTCGCCGCTCCCGCCGCCTACGCGCTGCACCGACTGCATGTTCCAGGTGGCAGGTACATCCTGGCAGCGATGGTGTCGGTGTACGTGTTGCCCACGCTGCTGTTCATCATCCCGCTCTACATCGCCTGGATCAGCGTCGGCCTCCACGACACGTACGCGGGGTTGATCATCCCGTACGTCGCGTTCCTTCTGCCGTTCACCGTCTGGATCCTCGGCTCCTTCGTCAAGGCGGTCCCCGCCGAGGTGGAGGAGGCTGCGCGGATCGATGGCGCCTCGCCACTGCAGATCCTGACCCGCATCGTCACCCCCTTGATCTTGCCGGGAGTGTTCGCCTGCCTGCTGCTGGGGTTCATCCTCTCCTGGGTCGAGTTCCTCACGCCACTGCTGTTCACCAGCGACATCACCATCCTCACCGTCGCGCTCGGGCTGTACCGCTCGACTTTCGACATCCAGATCGGGCAGTTGGCGGCATCAGCGGTCCTGACCGCGCTTCCCGTGATCGTCATCACTCTGATCTTCCAGAAGCGCCTCCAAGAGGTCATCGTGGTCGGAGCCGACAAGTGACGTCCGATCCTGCCCAGAAAGGCGCCGCCATGGACGTTCGACTGCACACCCGAACCTGGCTGGAAGTCCGTGAGCTGCTTGATGACGAGCCCGTCATCGTCATCCCGATCGGTGCGCTCGAACAGCACGGTCCGCATCTGCCGCTCGAGACCGACTTTCGGATGGCGGACACGGTCGCCGAGTTGGCCGCCCAACGAGCCACTGCGGACGGCACCCCAACCCTGGTCACGCCGCCGATCTGGAGCGGCTACTCGCCCCATCACATGGACTTCCAGGGCACCGTCACGCTCAGTTCCGCGACCCTTCAAGCCGTCATCCGCGACGTCGCGGTCAGCCTGTGGCGCCATGGGTTCCGCAAGATCTTGTTCCTCAATGGCCACGGTGGGAACGCGAACCTGCTCGGAGGCATGGTGCAAACGCTGCGGTTCGAAGAAGGGGTCAGGGTCGCAGCCGCGAGCTACTGGTCCTTCGTGGCCGACCGCATCGGCGAGTGGCGGCACTCCGGACCGGGCGGGATCGATCACGCCTGCGAGATGGAGATGTCGTTGATGTTGCACGTCCGCCCCGAGCATGCCCGAGCCGAGGTCGCGACCGACGGCACGTGGTTCCCCAACTCCCGCTTCCTGACCGGCGACCTTGCCATCGGTGCGCCGGTCTCGGTGTCGTGGAGCTTCAGTGAGCTGACCGAGAACGGGACGCTGGGCGACCCCGTGAAGGCGAGCGCCGAGCGCGGCGCCGAACTCCTCACCATGATCGTCGACGAGGTCGCCGCCTTCCTCACCGAGTTCCGCAACTGGAACTGGGACGAGCCGCGAGCAATCTGAAAGGACGCGCGATGACGACGCCCAACCTCATGTGGGCCTACCCCTGGGACCTGCTCGACGAGGGCATCGGCCCGGCGCTCGATCGGATGCAGACCCGGGCGAAGGTCACCGACGTCGCCGTGACCACGGTCTACCACGCCGGCAAGTTCCTCCACCCGAACAACCCACGGCGCAAGATCGTCTTCCCGGAGTCCGGAACGTTGTACTTCCCGCCGGATCGGTCATGGTACGGCCGCCAGCGGATCACCCCGCCGGTATGGCCGGAAGCGCAGACACACGATTTCTGGCCCGCGCTCCGCCACGAGACCGCCCTGCGCGGGATGGGGCTCACGGCCTGGGCACTGTGCCTGCACAACAGCGGCATTGGGAGTGAGCACCTCGACTGCACCGTGCAGAACGCCTTCGGTGACCGACTCCGCACCGATCTGTGTGCAGCACACCCGGACGTGGGCGACTACCTCACCGCCGTCATGCGCGACATCGCCGCGTCACGGCAGGTGGACCGCATCCTGCTCGAGTCCTTGGAATTCATGCCGTTCCAACACGGCTTCCATCACGAGGTCATCGGCGTTCCCGTCGGTCCGACGATGGGACTGTTGATGGCGTTGTGCTTTTGCGAGCACTGCCTGCGGGCGGCCCGACAAGACGGCGTCGACGGCTCAGCAGTCAGACGCTGGGTGGTTGACGAACTCGACGACCACTTCGCCGACCCGTTCGCGCACGATCCGCCCCACTGGAGCTGGGATGAGCTGCGCGCCGCAGCCAACGGTCAGCTGGGCCGGTTCCTCGACGTACGGGAGCGCCTCGTCAGCGACCTCACCCGGCGTGTGGTCACCGCGATCCGAGACGCATCGGACTGCACGATCGCGGCCCTCGACTTCGGACCGCTCTACCCCCACGGTCCCGACGAGACCCGGTGGGAGAGCGGGGCCGACGTCGCCGTCCTCGCCGAGCTCGTCGACGAGATCCACCCGACCTTCTACTTCACCGATCCCGAGATCCATGCCGAGAAGGTGCGGACCTACGTCGAGATGCTCGGTGGCCGGATGCCCATGCATCCCGCCATCCGGGCCATCCTGCCGCAAACGGATAGCCCCCAGGCGTTGGCAGCTCAGCTGGCGCCGCTCGCAGGACACGTCGAGGGCGTCTCCTTCTACAACTACGGCTTCATGGCCCGTCAGACCCTGGATTGGATCGGGAGCGCCATCGAGGGCATCGAACCGCAACGGCCGAAGGAGACGACATGACCCCGACGCTCGACATCCTGATCCAACCGGTGGTGCTGCGCTTCAGCATCCACCAGGACGAAATCGTCTACCACTTCGCTTCCAACGCCGACATGCAGCTCGACCGCATGGAACACCTCATGGGTATCGACCCGAACGAAACCATGCTCTTCGATTCCAACCTCGGCTTCCTGCCGATCGCGACCACGGTGCTCATTCGGGGTGAGCGCAACATCGTGATCGACCCGGGTAACCACCACACCGGTTTCTACGGGCAGCTGGGCTTGTCGCTACGCCGCTTCGGGCTGGAGTTCAGCGACATCGATGCCGTGGTCGCCAGCCACTGCCACCACGACCATTTCTCGAGTGTCTTCAAGTTCCCGGGCAGCGAACTGGTCATGGGCGAGGGCGAGCTCGACTTCGCCCGCTCCGTCTACGGCAAGGAGACGGTCGACGCGACCGTCGGCAAGCTCGGCACCCTCTCCGAGGTGCCGCTCGACGGGGTCGTCGACCTCTGTGAAGGCGTGCAAGTGGTGTCCACTCCGGGTCACACGCCCGGTCACGTCAGCGTGGCCGTGGAGATCGGCGACGAGCGCATTCTCATCACCGGCGACGCGTCGATGACCCGCTCCGAGTACGAGGACGGCGCATTCAGTCACTGGTACGAGGAGGACCAGCGGCGTGAGGTCGAACGCAGCGCCGAGCGCATGCGGTCGCTCGAGCCGACGCTCGTCCTGCCGGGTCACGATCGCGCTTTCCGACCGCAGGAGCGGCGATGACGCCTCTACGTGCTGGTGTGATCGGCGTCGGCATGATCGGGTCTCTCCACGCCCGGGTGTACGCGGACCACCCGAGCACGGATCTGGTCGGTGTGGTCGACGCGGACCTCGCTCGTGCAGAGAATGTCGCCTCGGACCTCGGCACGAGGGCCTACCGCGACCTCGACGGGCTCCTCGAGAAGGCGAACCTCGACATCCTCAGCGTCGCCGTTCCCGAGCAACACCGGACGTATCCCGCCGTCGCTGCAGCAGCGCAGGGCGTCCATCTCCTCCTCGAGAAGCCGTTGGCGCCCACCCTGGAGGAGGTCGACGAACTCCTCGACGCGCTCGAACCCGCCGGCGTCACGACGATGGTCAACTTCATCCTGCGTTCGGACCCCCGCTACCTGCAGGTTCGCGAAGCCGCTCAGGCTGGTGCCTTCGGGGAACTGCGCACGCTCACTGCGCGCCGGACCGGAACCGCGGCCGGAGCGGAGGTCTATGGGCCCTGGACGGATCTGCTCATCTCGACCGCTATCCACGACCTCGACATCATGACGTGGGTCGCTGGAGCGCCGGTCAGCCGGGTCTATGCAGAGGCGGTCGCTGGTCGATGCGCGGAGTGGGGGCACGAGGATGCCGTGCTCGCGACGCTGCGGTTCGCGAACGGCGTCATCGGTGCGGTGGAGACGAGTTGGGTGCTTCCGACCTCGCCCGCGCCACTGTCCTCGGGGCTGCGTGTCGTGGGCACAGCGGGCGGAGCCACCATCGAGGGGAACGATCATGGTCTCGCGTTGTTGGACGGCGACGGCCTGCACCTGCCTGACCTCGCCAACTGGCCCATGGGTCGTTCCGGCGTCGAGGGAAGCCTCCGAGCCAGCATCGATCACTTCATTGCCTGCGTGCGGACAGGCGCGGATCCCGTGATGGATCTGCAAGGTGCCAGAGCCGCCCAGGTCGTCGTCGCTGCCATCAAGGAATCGATCAATGCCGGCACGCCCGTCACCATCGACACCAGCCGAACCGGGAGCCAGATCCCTTGAGTGCCGCATCCTCCTCGCCGGACGAGCCCATGAACACCGAGGTCAGTGCCTACTCGATCCGCTCGGTCGAGCGCGTCGTCGACCTTCTGGAGCTTCTGGCTTCTGCGGATTCGCCCGTCTCACTCAGCCACCTGGCCGAGGCAGCCGACCTTCCCAGGAGCTCGGCATTCCGTTACCTGGCCACACTCGAGAGCCGCGGCTACGCGCTCCGCGACCCGGACGGATCCGGTTACCTGCTCGGACCAGCAGTGCCACGCTCCACCGACCGCAGTCTCGACGAGTTGGTGGAGATCGCCCATCCTCATCTCGAGCAGCTGGCGAAAGCGGCCGGAGAAACCGTCAATCTCGGGATCCTCAGTGGTAGCCGGGTCTGCTACCTCGACATCGTCGAGAGCCATCGACAGGTGCGCCTCGCGGCAAAGGTGGGGGATCGTGACCGTATCCACAGCACCGCTCTCGGGAAGGCGATCGCCTCGCGGCTGACCGAGGACGCCGTCCGCCACATCCTTCGTGTCGAGGGGATGCCGGTCCTGACCAAGCGCACCATCGACGACCCCGGCGCGTACCTCGATGCCCTGGCCGCGGTCCGTGAACAGGGCTACGCCGTCGACGACCGCGAGAACGAGAACGACGGTCGCTGTGTGGCGGTACCGCTCACGGTCTCGGGACTCCAGGCGGCGGTCAGCCTCAGCGCCCCTGCCAGCCGCTTCTCCGCCGAAGAAGTCCCTCACGTCGCAGAAGAACTCCGTGACCTGTGCGTCGCCATCGCGGAGGACTATCGGCGGCGGCTGGCGCAGACGCCGTGAGCTCCGACGGCGCCCGCCCCCGCATCGGCCTCGCCGGCTGCTTCCACGAGACGAACACCTTCGCGAGCACCGTCACCGACGTCGCCGCTTTCCGCGCCAGCCGCGGCTGGTACGTCGGAGCGGAGCTGCTCGACGCCTACGGCGGCACCCGCACGGTGATGGGCGGAATGATCGACGGCGCCAGGGAGCATGGGTTCGAGCTCGTCCCAGTGTTCGGCGCGTTCGCGACCCCAGCCGGCATCGTGACCAAGACCGCCTTCGAGGAAATCTCGGCGCGACTGATCGAAGGGCTCCGAGCGGCAAGCCATCTCGACGGGGTGCTCCTCGAGCTTCACGGCGCCATGGTGGTCGAAGGCGACCGCGACCCGGAAACGACCCTGCTCACCGCCATCCGCGAAACGATCGGTGACCTCCCGCTCGTTGCGGTCACCGACCTCCATGCGAACATGACCGCCGAGCGTGTGGCATTGCTGGACGCGCTCGTCGGCTACCGCACCAACCCGCACGTGGACACCTACGAATCGGGAGCCGACGCGGCCGGCCACCTCTCCCGCTTGCTCAACGACGGACTGGAGACGACGCTCCTCCACCGTGCCGTCCCGGTCATCGCCGCCCCGATTGCGCAACGGAGCGCCGACCTTCCGTTGCTCCGGCTGCTGGCAACCGCCCACGAACAGCAACGCCGACACCGCCTGCTCGATGTGACCGTGCACGCCGGTTACGCGTTCGCCGATGTGCCTCACGCGGGGGTGTCCTTCACCGTCACCGCGCCCATCGACCGGACGGCGCAGGCCGAAGAGGTTCTCGATCGGCTCGCCAGGCAGGCGTGGGAGCATCGCTCGGAGTTCGCCGTCGAGCTACCCGACGCTCGTGCAGCCGCCGAACAGGCGATCGCGCTCTACCGGCGGCACGGACGCCCGATCGCAGTCGCCGACACCGGCGACAACATCAACGGCGGTGGCCCGGGCGACGCGACCTGGCTGCTGCGTGCCGCACTCGAGGTGGCAGAGGCGCCCGTCGCCGGGACGCTCTGGGATCCCCGCGCCGTCGAGATCGCCAGGGCGGTGGGCGTCGGCGGCACGTTCGACGCCGAGCTCGGCGGCAGGGCGGAGACGCTCAGCGGTGAACCGCTGCGCGGCCCGGCCACGGTCCGCTGGCTCGGTGAGGGCGCCTTCGTCAACACCGGCCCCATGGCGTCGGGTGCGCGAGTCACGATGGGGCTGGCCGCCGTTGTCGAGATCGGCCGGGCACACGTCATTCTGCAGTCGCTGCCGGTCCAGCCGAACGATCCGGAGATGTTCCGGGCGGTAGGCCTGGATCCAGCGCAACAGGCGCTCGTCCTGCTGAAGGGTGCGGCCGCCATCCGCGCCGGGTGGGCGCCGATCGTGAGCGGCTTCGTGGATGCCGGCACCCCGGGCGTCACCGACTGCGACGTCCGACGACTGCCCTACCAGTCCCTGCACGGCGTGTGGCCGCTCGATTCCGGCGCCACGCTGCCTCCAACCACCACCGAGGAGATGACCAGATGAAGTTGTTGCGTATCGGACGCGCCGGTGCCGAGCGGCCCGCCGTGCTCACGGACGAGGGCACGCTCCACGACGTCAGCGCGGTGGCTACCGACGACTTCGGTCCGCGCTTCCTTGCTGGGGGCGGCATCGAGCGACTCGCCGACGCGCTGGCAACAAGGGAGCTGCCGGCGATGGATGCTGCCGGCCAACGCATCGGAGCGCCCATCACCCGTCCCGGCAAGGTGATCTGCATCGGGTTGAACTACGCCGACCACGCGGCGGAGTCGGGAATGGCGCTGCCACAGGAACCGGTCGTCTTCTTCAAGGCCTCCAACACCGTGGTCGGCCCCAACGACGACGTGCTCCTGCCGATCGGTGGCGAGAAGACCGACTGGGAGGTGGAACTGGGCGTCGTCATCGGGTCGCAGGCCCGATACCTCGAAGACGAGACTGCGGCCAGGGCGGTCATCGCCGGCTACTGCGTGTCGAACGACGTCTCTGAGCGCGCGTTCCAACTCGAACGCGGTGGACAGTGGGTGAAGGGCAAGTCATGCGAGACGTTCAACCCGCTCGGTCCCTGGCTCGTCACCCCCGACGAGGTCGGCGACCTCGACTCCCTCGGCCTGTGGCTCGACGTCAACGGGGAGCGGGTCCAGGACGGGACGACCAAGAACATGGTCTTCGACGTCCCGCACCTCGTCTGGTACCTCAGCCAGTTCATGGTGCTCGAACCTGGCGACCTCATCAACACGGGTACGCCGGCCGGTGTCGGGCTCGGCTTCGACCCGCCTCGCTACCTGCAAGAGGGCGATGTGATGGAGCTCTCCGTCGAGGGGCTCGGCACGCAGCGCCAGATCTGCCGTCGAGCGGCCCGCTGAGACGAGGAGGGATCACGATGCCGATCCAACACTTCGGAGCATCCCCCACGCGACCGCTCACGCCGGCGGTCCGGGCGGGTGAGTGGCTGTTCGTCTCCGGTCAGGCCTCGACCGATCCGACGACGGGTGAGGTGGTGTCCGGCACCTTCGCGGAGGAGTTCGATCGAGCCGTAGACAACCTGCGCGCCGTCTTGTCGTATGCGGGCGCTGACCTCAGTCAGGTCGTCAAAGTGGTCGCCTTCCTCAGCGATGAGGCCTGGCTGGCGGAGTACAACCACCGCTACCTCGATGCGTTCCCGCATCCCCGCCCGGCTCGAACCACCTTCGTCAGTCCGCTCGAACTCGTGAAGTTCGAACTGGAATGCCACGTGTACCTGGGGGACTGACGTGAGCGCGGACGTCGACGATGGCGCCTCGGAGGTCGTTTCCCTCCTGCGGGCGATCCTCGGCCACGATGGCGTGATCGAGGACGGCGACGTGCTGGTGGCCTACCAGCGGGACCAGGCGGGTTTCGTTTCCGCAGGGACACCTCTCGCGGCCGTCTTTCCCCGTTCCACAGCCGAGGTCGCTGCGGTGGTGAAGCTCGCCCACCAGCGCCGCATCCCGCTCGTCCCCCGTGGAGCTGGGTCGGGACTGGCGGGAGGCGCCAACGCCGTTGATGGTTGTCTCGTGCTCGTGCTCACCAGGATGAACGCGATCCTGGCCATCGACTCGGTCGAACACTCCGCGCGCGTCCAGCCGGGGGTGATCAACGCCGACCTCTCGCGCCGGGTGCGCGAGGAAGGCTTGTGGTATCCGCCGGACCCCGCAAGTTGGGAGTTCTCCACCATCGGCGGAAACCTGGCCACCAACGCAGGTGGCCTGTGCTGCGTGAAGTACGGCGTGACCCGCGACTGGGTGCAGAATCTCGAGGTCGTGCTCGGAGACGGCAGGACCGTCACCGTCGGCCGGCAGACCGTCAAGGGCGTCGCCGGGTACGACCTCGTCGGGTTGTTCGTGGGCTCAGAAGGCACCCTGGGCATCATCACCGAAGCCACGCTGCGGCTTCGTCCCATCCCTCCCGCCCGCACCACGATCGTCGCGACCTTCGCGACCCTGGGCGCGGCAAGCGAGGCCATCGCAAGCGTACTGGCCGTGTCCTCGCCGGCACTGCTCGAGATCATCGACGCCACGACCATCGCGGCGATCGAACGCTGGAAACGGATGGGGCTCGATACCGACGCGGCTGCGCTGCTGCTCGTGCAGTCGGACCTTCCGGGCGAACTGGTCGCTGCCGAGGCCACCCGCATCGAGCGAGCCTGTTCGGACGCAGGGGCCGATCTCGTCGTCTCGAGCACCGACCCCGAGGAAGCGGAGATGCTCCTCGCTGCCCGCCGGTTCGCCTTCCCAGCACTGGAGCAGCTCGGCGACACGCTGCTCGACGACATCGCCGTACCTCGCGGCCGCCTCACCGCGATGATCGAGGCCGTTGGCGACATCGCGAGCCGATACGGGCTGACCATCGGCACATTCGGTCATGCCGGTGACGGCAACCTGCATCCCACGATCGTTTACGACCGCGCTGACCCCGCTCAGGTCGAGCGCGCCGCGGCGGCATTCGACGACATCGTCCAGGCGGCGCTTTCGCTGGGCGGCACGGTCACCGGGGAACACGGTGTCGGACTGTTGAAGCGCGACCACCTGGTCCAGGAACTCGGACCGGTCGGAGTCAGTCTGCAACGGTCGATCAAGGCCGCACTCGACCCCCACCACATCCTCAACCCGGGCAAGGTCTTTGAGGGCCAGGACTCTCCATGAAGGTGGTCATCACCGCCACCGATTTCCCCGACGCCGACATCGAGCGCGCGATCCTCGAGGATGCGGGACACGAGGTAGTGGTCACCGACGTTTCCGCCCCGCACCGGATCGCCAACGAGGCCGCCGACGCCGACGCGTTGCTGGTGCAGTTCGCCATCATCGACCGTGACACCATCAGCCAGCTACCGAAGCTGCAGTTCATCAGCCGCTATGGGGTCGGCGTCGACAACATCGACCTCGAAGCGGCCTTCGAGCGGAACATCCGCGTCGCGAACGTCCCCTCGTACGGCGGAGATGAGGTCGCCCTTCACGCGACGAGCCTGATTCTCGCCCTGATACGTCACCTACCTGGTTTCGACCGCTGCGTTCGAGCGGGGCAGTGGAACTACCGCGACACCGGACCGGTGGCTGCGTCAGCGGACATGACCCTTGGCCTGCTCGGGCTCGGTCGGATTGGGCGAACCGTCGCGGAACGGGCCGGCGTCTGGTTCAGGCAGGTCATCGCCCACGACCCCCACGTCATAGACGAGGGAGCAGTTGACCTCGTCGGCCTCGACGAGCTCTTCGCACGTGCCGACGTCGTCTCGGTCCATGTGCCCCTCACCTCCGAGACCGCCGGATCGGTCGACCGCCGACGGATGCGCCTGCTCGGCCCTGGCGGCTACCTGGTGAATACCGCTCGCGGGGCGGTCGTCCGGCTCGATGATCTCCTCGAAGCCCTCGACGCGGGGGAATTGCGCGCGGCAGCGCTCGACGTCCAGCCCCACGAGCCGCCGCCGCCGAGTCACCCGATCCTGAGGCACCCTGCCGTCTTGCTGACCCCGCATGTCGCCTGGTACTCGGAGTCAGCCGAAGCCGACCTGCGCCGACAGGCCGCGAGGAACGTCGTGGCATGGCAGCGCGGAAAGCCGGAGAACCTCTGCCGATAGTGAGCGATACGACCGTCCCCGCGCTGCAGGTAGTTGCAGAAGCAAGTACGATCGGGCTAGCCATAGCGGAGGTCATGATGCGTACCGATGGCGTCGTCCTGCAGCAGGTGGAGCTCGGCCGGGTGTGGCAGACGGTCGACCCGTTCCTCTTCTGCGTCCACCACGACGACGACTACCCCGAGGGCGACGACGAGCTGGGGCCCTGCGCCCCGCTCGTCGGCCGCGACCTCGGCATGGACTTCTCGGGCCGCGACGGCTGGTCGATGTACCACGGCTCGCTCGTACCGGGCTTCCCCCAGCACCCCCACCGCGGTTTCGAGACGATCTCGTTCCTGCGCAAGGGCTTCATGGACCACGCCGACTCGCTCGGTGCGGCGGCGCGGTTCGGTCGCGGCGACGTGCAGTGGATGACGGCCGGCTCGGGGATCGTGCACGCCGAGATGTTCCCCCTGCTCAACCGGGACGCGCACAACGAGACCGAGCTGTTCCAGATCTGGATCAACCTGCCGTCCACGGACAAGATGGTCCCGCCCCACTTCTCCATGTTGTGGAGCCACCAGATCCCTCGTCACACCTTCCTCGACGGTGCCGGTCGCCCGACCGAGGTCACCGTCGTCGCCGGCGAACTGGTCGCGGGCGAGCGGGCCCCCGAGCCGCCGCCGCACTCCTGGGCGTCGCGTCCGGACACCGACGTCGGCATCTACCACGCCGCGATCTCGCCCGAGGGCTCGTGG